>NZ_PGET01000001.1:3417500-3747500 GCF_002797975.1 [Clostridium] celerecrescens 18A
TTGGAATGCTGTTTTCTCAGCTTGTGATCTGTTTCGTTTTCTTGCACTTCAGGTTTCCGGCCATTTGGGCTACACCTACTGCGTACAAGACGATGAGAATATGATCAAATATATCACTTCAATAAAATATGCTGATCATTGATCAACCGGAGTTCTATTCCAGGATTGTTTTCCAGGCTTGCTCAGAATAAGCCTGAAAACACATTTTTATCTGTTCTGCATTGCTCTTTTCCGTTGCAAGTGGCGGCAATTCTTCCATTGAGAAATAACGGCTGTCAGTGGTTTCATTATTTGCTTTAAATGAACCGCCAATAACGGAACACTGTATAAAAATTTTACAAATTTTGTAGGCATAGATCGGAAGATTATGTTTTTCTCTATCCTGCACGGCAATGACCTTGTCGACCTCGACATCAAGGCCTGCCTCTTCCCTGACTTCTTTTATTATATTTTCTTTTACTGATAAATCTACATCGACCCAGCCTCCAGGCAATGACCATCTCCCATCGGATTCTTTAACCAGAAGAATCCTGTTGTTCTTAAAAATGGCGGCCCTGGTATCTATCTTGGGGGTTTGGTATCCTGTTTCGCAGCAGAATAAATCTTTGACCTTTTCGACAGGCATTTCTGATTGTCTGCTGATTATTTCAGCCGAAATCTCCCGGATCCTTTCAAATCGTTCCTGGTCAAAGCAATCCTTCGTATAATATAGCCCTGCCTGTGCGATTGCCTGCAATTCAACCGCCCATTCAAGCCATTTTTTATTCTCCATAATGCTATCCTTCCTTACTCCATACTAAGTAGTATATTATCTCACATACCCATTACTATCAAGTTTATCTTTTAAGATTTCTATGGTATTACTGTGATTATGGACCGCAGGCAATTGGAAAAATGCAGCAAACAACGTTAATTTAGAAAGGAGAGTCAATATGGATACTAGGACAATCATGATATTTCCAGAATTTCATAACATGGATGTAATTCATTTCTATAGGAATCAATACGATCCGTTATCTGCTCTTGTTAAACCGCATATTACTTTAGTTTTCCCCTTTCAATGCAATATGGGGAATGATAGATTGAACAAGCATATAAGTGATAAGCTTATGAATATCAAAACTTTTGAAATTACTCTGAATGGAGTTTCAAAGCAGCCTGGTGAATTAGGGAATTATTTATTTTTAAATATTGTAGAAGGAAAGGAACATATTCATGAAATCCATGATCAGCTATATTCCGATCTATTAAAGGAGAATAAAAAAGGATACCCTTATACTCCTCATTTAACCCTTGGAAATTTAGACTCCATAGAAAAACTGGAAAGGGCCTATTTAGATGCTTCTAAATGCAATGAAACATTTAGGGCTGTGATAAACACAATTTCAGTTGAAGTGATAGGTGCATTGGGCGAGTCAATTATAATAAGCGAACACAGACTGCAGGAATAAACGTCGGAATAACAGTCAATCCATCTCTCATATTTCTTCATCTTCTGCCATATCATTTAACATGCATAACGGCCCGGCAGTGCTGCCGGGACATCCCAATTTTAGACAGCTACTCTCATTTAGCATATTGCATGATTGCTGCTGTCAGCATCGGCAAGGAGACTTAACTGTGAAAAAAATATTGGATAACAATTATTTTGATTTAATCATTACAAACCCAATTACTTCAGCCCCCAATGCTGATAACATTACCTATCTGAACAACCGGCATTCCTTACTACATATCCCGGCTGCCAACATCACTCTTTGTGATATGGTAAAATATCCAGTCCACACCTTTCCCGGTATATATACGCTCACATCTACGGTCAGCCTTGAACAGTCCGGCATAGGAACGGTTCAGCGGAATCCTGCCTTAGCCCTGTTTGGAAAGGGTGTAATCATTGTAGTCATTGATACGGGTATTGATTACCAGCATCCTGCCTTCCGCAACAGTGACGGCTCGACACGTATTCTCTCCATATGGGACCAGACCCAGCAGGAAGGAACCCCTCCTGAGACCTTTACCTTTGGTACGGAATACAGCCAGGAGACAATCAATGCCGCATTAAATTCTGCTGATCCCCTGTCTGTTGTACCATCTACAGACACAAACGGACATGGAACATCTATTGCAAGCGTTATTGCCGGCACTCCCAGCTTACTGGAATCCTTTAGCGGTGTAGTCCCTCAATCTGATCTGGTGATCGTAAAGCTTAAGGAAGCAAAAGAAAATCTAAAAGAATTTTATTTTATTCCAAGTAATGCTTTATGCTTCCAGGAATCGGATCTTATGCTTGGCTTCCGTTATTCCCTTACCATTTCGGAAAAGTATAACCGCCCTGTGGTCACCTGCTTTGCTGTAGGAAGCAGCCAGGGAGGTCATGACGGAAGAGGCGCTCTAAGCGGTTACCTAAATGACCTGGTACTGCAGCCCAGTATCGGCATATCCGTTTCTGCCGGTAACGAGGGAAACAGTCAAAGACACTATTTTAATTCTACCCAATCAGAGCCTTATTACAATGATTTTGAATTAAGAATAGGGGAAAATGATAAGATGTTTGCTATGGAAATCTGGTCAAGTTCCCTTGGACGGCTTTCCATTGATATTTCCTCACCAAACAGAGAATCCACCCAGCAGGTATATCCTGCACTCGGCGATTGCAGAGTCTTTAACTTTGTATTCACCCCTACTACCCTTTATATCAACAATTATCTTTTTGAAGAGGAAACCGGAGACCAGATGATCCTGGTGCGTTTTCAGAACACCACTCCCGGAGTCTGGCGCATTCGGGTCAGGAGCGTTGAAAATGAACCTTTGTCCTTCCATGCCTGGCTCCCTTCAAACGGTCTCATATCCAACAAGACCTTTTTTCTTAATTCCTCTCCGGATACCACCATCACTTCACCGGGAAACGGCAGGCGCCAGCTGACTGTGACTGCCTATAATCAGATGAATAACTCAATTCTTGGTGAATCAAGCAGGGGCTATACAAGAACCGGCCTTGTTAAACCTGATATTGCCGCTCCTGGTTACCAAATCACCTGTGCGGTTCCCGGAAATGGATATGGTTCTGTTACAGGAACAGGGGCTGCTGCTGCCCACGTAGCCGGGATCATTGCCATGGTCTTTGAGTGGACCATTGTAAAAGGAAATTATAAAACAATGAATGGGGTCGATGTCAGCCGGCTTATGATGAGGGGTGCAGTGCGGGCAAGCTCATACATCTATCCAAATAACATATGGGGATTTGGCCAGGTGAACGTGAACAATATGTTCATGCAGCTAACCAGTATTTAACCTCACCAAGCAGGATTGCGGTTTGTGAATATCCGATTGACTGGAATGGGAACAATTATTATCTTAAAAACAGTATTTCAGTCATAAGTCCAGAACATTATATAAAAGGAGCTTTACAACTGTTATATAATTTTCTGGGAGGTGATTCATATGAGACACTGGAATAAAAAACTCGAAAAAAGCTTGGAGGAAGAATTCAACCGGTTAGAGGCTGCCAGCAGGGACGTAATCCCCCCTTCTGCTCCTCCCGGAGAATTTGAAAACATCATGGCTGAAATGGAACGCAGGGGGATTGAACCCAGGATCAGAAAAGAATTAAGAAAAAGGAAATAGGCGGGCTGGGTTTTTGAAAACCCGCCATTTTTGTTCTAGCGTCATATGATAAGGGCCCGGGAAAATCCCAGACCCCTGTCACTACGGCTTCTCATTATTCTTTTTTACCTGATTGTTTAATTAGCTGGTTAACGTACGTACTCAGTCCGGCGACCAGGATCCCCTGGGTAATTGCTGTAAATGCTGCTGTGGCGATCTGTTGGATGGTGTGTACATCACTCATGGACATTACGTAAACACCGCACAAAACAATGCCCGCTGCTCCGTTAATCATTGGGATGTATTTATCTTTAATCGTCTGGCTTTGTTTGATCCACTGCCCCAGCAGGTAAAGGACCACTGCTACTACGACAAGTTCTGGTTTTACATAATTTATGATCTCTCCCATAATCATCAATTCCTATCCCCTTTCCCAATTCTCATCCTTAAACCCTTCAGTCTGGTTTAACCGCCTGATTTAATTGATGCTTTCTTTTCCTTAAACGTTCCTACCTAACCCAGATACGCGGCAGTTCCATACATGGTAACATCACTACAAAAAAACCTCCAGGCTGCCGTAGAAAACTCTATCCAGCCTGAAGGTTCTGATCTTAAATTGTTGTCAGCTGCCTGAACATATTTGCTGCATCCAACTGCCCGTACCCCCATATATTGTTGGGATAAATATTCGCAGGGTTCCGTCTTGCCCCGCGTATCAACAAGCGGTTGATCTGATATCCGGTAACTGACGTATAGTTACCCTTATTGTAAGCCCATTCCATGACCATGGCCGCGACCCCAGCCGCATGGGCAGCTGCAGCTCCGGTACCGGTAGCATTTCCATATCGAAAGTCTGGAAGCGCACAGGGAAGCTGGTAGCCGGGGGCACCCAAATCAGGTTTTACAAGCCCCAGTCTGGTATATCCTCTGCTTGATTCATTCAGAATATTTCCTTCCAGCTGGTTATAGGCCGTAACTGTCAGAGGATGTATGGCATCTCCCTGGGAAGTTATGGTTGTATCAGGACTGGAGTTTAAGAAAAAGGTCTCATTTGATATGAGATTACCGGAGGGCAGCCAGGCATGATAGGAAAAACCTTCATTTTCAGTGCTGCCTACCCTGATATTCCAGGTTCCTGCAACTACGTTTTGAAAACGCACCAGAATCAGCTGATCACCGGTTTCCTCTTCAAAAATAATATTGTTCACCCAGACAATGCTTTCCACAGTTTGAAAGATAATTTTTTTGCAATCTGAAAAGGAAGGATAAATAATCTGGGAGGACTCCCCGGTTGGAGCGGTGATCTCTATAAAAAGCCTGGAAGGTATGTAAGGCCATATCTCCATGGCAAATTCTTTATCATTGATTCCTACGTTTAACTGGAAGGTGTCTATATAAGGAGGGGTTTGAGTGCTGTTAAAGAAATGTCTTCCATTATTGCCTTCGTTTCCGGCAGCAATGGTCACACCGATTCTTGGCCGCTGTACCAGATAATCCAGATAAGCGGAGGAGGCACCTCGCCCGTCGTGCCCTCCCTGACTGCTTCCAAGGGCAATGCATATGACTAGAGGCCGGTTCAGCCTTTGAGCGGTGGTAACCAAATACCGGATTCCAAGGATGATGTCTGATTCCTGATAGCACAAGGCATTATCCGGAACAAAGAACAGTTTCTTTAAGTTATCCTTTGCTGTTTTAAGTTTTACTACCAAAAGATCTGCTTCAGGAACAACACCGCTGAAGTTATAATCATCATTAGGCCTTCCGGCAATGATGCTAGCAATGGCAGTTCCATGACGTATGGTATCTACTGTGGGGACAATCGAAAGAGGATTTTCAGAAATTAATGCAAAATTAATCAGCTCTTTGGTATATTCAGCACCAAAAGTAAACCCTCTTGGAGGTGTGCTTCCCACCTGGGTCTGATCCCATATAGACAGGATTCTGGTTGTTCTGTCATTATACTTAAAGGCAGGATGGCGGTAATCAATACCAGTATCCACAATGCCAACAATTACCCCTCTCCCAATCATGCCAAGGCCAGGAGTTCTCTGAACAGATCCTATACCGGATTTCTCGATGCTGACCGATGACTCAAGGGTATATAAAGCCGGAAACAAATGATAGGGATTTAACCCAAGGTCACAGGGCTCCATCTGATCCTTTGGTATATGCAGTAAGGAATTCATATCATTCAGCGTGGTAATATTATCACCCGTATTATAAGATGGAACCATGGCATTACTTATGATAAGATCATAATACCGATTATCCAGTATTTTTTCCATATTGCGGCCTCCTGCCTGTTTCAAATGAAGCATATGATATATTTTATGCAGAAGAGGTTCCAATATGAGCAGAAGAATATGCCACAATCCAGGGAATAAAATGGCAATAGCAGAGTAATGTGTGTATTTATATTATATATTACAATTAATGATGTATTTACAAAATATTAACGGATTATCTATAAAAATTTACTTATTTCCCTTTACTAAACTGATTTTTTGCGCTATAATTTATATAACTCTTCTTTGGAGTGCCGTATTTCCCCAATCCTGCGGTGCTCCATTTTTATTTTATTCTCTCCTTTCACAGGATCTTCACATTTCCATCAAATTCTCAACACATCTCCAACATATATTAATACCTGTAAACAGGCCAAAGAGACCTTTCATATACATATTTTCATACTCAGCCGACAGGATTCCCCCTCCTGTCGGCTTCCTCCATTTTTAAGTATAAAACAAGATTATTCTATGAAACCATTGGACTCCTATTCGGCAGCATTTTTACCGCCCATTTTCCGGCAGCTGGTGCCAGTTATTTTTTTCTATGACCGCACCATTTTGTTCCTGGTCACCATCCGGCTCCGTTTCCTCAGCCAAGGGTTCTTCTGTCAGATTTTTATCCGGATTCTTTTCTTCCGAGCTTTCCTCTGCTGGGCCTTCCTCTGTTGGATTTTCTTCTCCCGTATTTTCTTCTCCCGTATTTTCTTCTCCCGTATTTACTTCTTCCGTATTTTCTTCTTTCGTATTTTCTTCTTTCGTATTTTCTTCTTTCGTATTTTCTTCTTCCGTATTTTCTTCTCCTGTATCTACTTCCTCCTCATTTTCTTCCGTATTTTCTTCTGCAGGCTCATTTCCTTCCTTTATCTCAGGTTTCTCTACCGACTCTGCAACTGGTTCTTCCATGTTTAATTTCCTTGCTTCCATAATCATATCATTTTGATTTTCCGGAACTGTTACAGTTATTTCATAAGGTGCATAATTATTATATTCTGATAATATCCGTATCTCATGTTCCTCTGAGGTGAAATTTTTAGCTAATATAGTTAAATTGTACGGCTTTGTTCTCGTATTCAAGCTATAATCTGTGCCACTGGTCAGCTTTTCGCCGTCCAGATAAACAGTGTTGTAGGAGCTGTAAAAATAGTAAGATGTATTAGTAGAGAATTGCAAATCTCCGTTTTCCAGCCACTCATCTGTTATATCCGGCAGTTTCTGGTACGGTGTGAAGGTAACATTACAGGAACGGTATCCCGGCACTGAGATTGAAACGTTATAGCCATAATAATAAGACAATGTACCGCTTAGCGTAATCGAAAGCTGTTCTTCATCAGCGTTTTTGCTAAATCCTGTAATCGTCTGACTGGAGGAAGAACGCTTTACGGATACGTGGGACTGGATCAGAGAATCCCACCATTCCTGGTTCCCATCCGCTACATGCAGGACAATTGTATTTTCTCCGCTTAAGGAGGTTCCGTTTTCTACTTCCAGCTTTGGCGCCGGTTCATAGGCAATATACTGCCCAAAGCTCATTTCCATCTTTTGATATGCTTCATTATATAAGACCAGAAGGTTTTCTTCCTCTGTAAGCAGTGCAGCCGGAATGTAAATTGTGCTGTATCCGCTGGTCGTATATCCGGCCCCCTTCTTCAGTTCGGCTCCATTCAAGAATACCGTTACTTTATCATAGAAATAGGAATCTTCCGCTGTCAGTTCCAGTCGTTCTTCGTCATAATTAATCACACCTTTCACACTAACTGAATTTAAGATTCTGACCTCTGCCTGAGCGGCCCGGTATCCCTTTGCATATATCGTGACCGTATAAATACCAGGACTGTAGGAGCTGACAGATGGCAAAATAAGTCCATTTTCATTTTTTGTATAAGTGACAGCTGCGGAAGAGTAAGAATCCGATATTGTCACAGAACTGATATTATTCAGCCAATCATTTGCTTCTCCTGACACCATCTCCACAGTTACAGTACCTTTCTGCACAACAGCTTCTGATTTCAGCAACGGAGCTTCTAATGGAGACACCAAATCTGCCGGAGCAGTCCCTTCTAATACCGTTATTCCATAGCCGGAGGCATAAAGCTCAATTCTATATGGCGATCCGGCGGTAAAGTTATGAGGGAAGATTTCAATTCCTTTGCTGTAGGAAGCGGTATAATCAGCAGCTTCTCCCTTCTTCCGTTCTGTTCCGTTTAAAACTACATTTGTTACATAGGAGCTTAAATAAGAGGCATTGCCGGTAAGCATTAAGCTGTAATTTTCCTGGTTCCACTGCTGGGTTATGGCAGGCGGTGCTTTTACGGGAGTGAACGCTATCGTTACTGCTTCATACCCCGGTATGGCAATTTTCATGGTATACGTGTAATAAGAAGACATTGTAGTCTTATTCGCAGTGACCGTAAAACTGTTCCCGTCTTTTTCAAGAGAAAGGCCGGAAACACTGCTATAAGAATATGTCAGAGTAAGATAATCAGCCTCTAAAGCCTGGAACCATTCCATCTCTTCACTGTCTTCCTGAAATGCTCCGATATCAAATACCACAGAAGAACCTTCTATCACTTCCCTTACGGTAACAGACGGCGCTTTCTTAGGTGTAACAAACGCTTCCGGGGATTCCACCTCAAGGCTGGTATCTTCATAACCCTTTGCCTGAATTTCAATCATATTTTTTCCGTTTACCAGATAGCGGTAGGAAATATACAAATTATTGTAATCACTTGTAAAGCTTCCGGATTCCAACCGGATTCCATTGACCGTAATTGCCGTTATCTGATCGGTATAATATGTAAAGCCCGCTCTTAATTTCAACTGGCTGTTAGCGTCATCCCAGGTAGATGTAAAGGATGGAGCCTTATCTACAACAGAAAGAGAACCTTTTACCTCCCCGAACCCAAAGGAATGGATCGTAACCTCATAATCCCCGGCATAATTCATAGGCCCGCTGATCGCATCTACTCCCAGGGTAATGGTTTTCCCGTCTGCAGACAAGGTATTGTTTTCCTGATAGTAGTGGGTTTTGGTTTCACTGTAAGGAATCTCTATTTCAGTAATGGAACGGTACCAAGATTCATTTTCCTCACTGAGCTGTATGACTATGCTCTTTCCTTTTAAAGATGGGGTAATGGTCAGCTCAGGCGGATTGGTATTGTCTGCTTTTCCCGTTAAAAGTTCTACTTTTGTTCCGTAGCCGCCTTTATCTGTTAAATATTTGACATATCTGGGCAGGTCCTCTGCTTTTTTCCAACTTCTGGTCTTTAAGTCTTTTGCATCTGTACTCAAGGTCAGGTCTTCATTTAACGCGGATAATTTCTCAGAAGGTTCCCATTTAGACAGAAAGGCCTCTACAGAAGATGTTCCAATTCCCAGATTATCTGCAATTATGTTATTTGCTGCCAAATCAAACAATACAGCAATTGTAGCCGTCTTTTCCTTTCCCTCCAGACTGGCAGGAGGTGCGGCAGTCGCACTTGAGACCGCATCCGAAGCAAAGCTCTTAAGACCGGCCGCGGTCCGGTTATCTTCCTCTATCAGGATATCGTTTTCTTTCTCTTCCTGGCTATTGCTCTGCGCTTCCTCCTGACCTTGGAGCTGCATGGTATCTACCGTAGTTTCCAAAGGTTTTATGAAGAGGGAATCTCCCTGTCTGATAAATTTCACATACTGGGTCAAGGGAATGGTTGCCTTAGTAAGCACCACATAGGGGATATCCGATGGAAGGGAAAGGTTCGTTTCAACAAGCTCTTTCTCTGCCGCAGTACTCTTTCCCGGTTCTCTCAGTGCAATAACCGATACAGTCCATTTCCCGGAGGTTATGGCCAGTGTACGGGTATTTTCATCCGGCAAAGGTATTTTTACCGTCCTGCCTGAAGTTGTCACAGGAGTAACGGACGATGTGGCATCTTTCCCTGCTATGGAATAACGGAACTCTTCAAGTCCCTCTGCCTCATCGGAAAAGGATATTACGGCATAGGGAAGTCCCTGAACAGATACGATTCCAGTTTGTTCCAGAACAACAGGACTTATGCCTTCCCATGGATTTTCGCCGCCCTCCGTTCCATTATTTCCGGTATTCCCATTTTCGCTGTTTCCTCCTCCGGGTTGATTGTTTCCTCCCCCTGGTTGACTGTTTCCTCCTCCCGTTTGATTGCTTCCGTTCCCCCCTGTATTGTTGGAGGTCTTGCTGCCAGAGCTGCTGCCATTGTAAGAATTCCGGGATGACTTTCCGTTCCAGGCCCCGCCGCTGTCCACATAGTATCCATCGGGCGTGTAACCATTTACCAGAGCTTCTCCTGACTGCTTGTCAAGATAATACCACTTCCCATCGATCTCCTTCCAGCCGGTAGCCATGGAACCGTCCCTATCCATGTAATACCACTTTCCACGAATCTCTTTCCAGCCGGTAGCCATGGAACCGTCTGGCTCCAGATAATACCACTTCTGATCCGTGTCCTGGTACCATCCCGTTCTCATATTTCCGTTCTCATCAAAGTGATACCAATTGCCGTCATCGGTTTTCAGCCATGAATTCCTCTTTTCCCGGCCATCTTCCAGAATATAGCGCCACTTATCTTCATCTTGCCTCCACTCCCCTGCAATCGGCTGGATTGTAAATACCAGGTTCATGACAGTCAGAACCGCCAGAAATTTAACTTTATCTCTACTCCTCATAGATTCCTCCTTGCATATAATTTTAGTTAGTTTTGACTAACCAATGTATTATAAAATATTCCCAATCTTTGGGCAAGCGGATAAACGAGAAAATTCTTCAACTGATGTCCAGTGATAATTTATCACCATTAAAATAAGCAGGAAAACCACTAAGCGGTTTTCCTGCCTGAAAATCTGTTTTAACCCTTGATTCCTGTAGAGGCAATTCCTTCCACCAGATATTTCTGCATGGTCAGGAAAATCAGAAAAATAGGAATCAGGGAAAAGGTTGCCATTGCAAACATCGCGCCCCAGTCTGAGCCAGCCGTTGGGTCGGAAAACATCTTTAATGCATAGCTGACCGGGTATTTCATAGGATCGCTTAAGAAAAGCAGAGCCGTCATAAAATCATCCCATCTCCACATAAAGGAGAAAATAGCGCTAGTCACCAAAGAAGGTTTCACAAGAGGAAGGATGATTCTTATGAATATGGAGTATATGGTGCATCCATCCATTCTGGCAGCTTCATCTAAATCAATGGGGATTCCCTTTATAAACTGTACATTTAAGAAAATGAAAAAGCCCTGGCCAAAAAATTGAGGTACAATGATGGGAAGATAGCTTCCCACCCATCCCATTTTGTTAAAAATGATATACTGGGGAATCATGATGATCTGGAACGGAAGCATCATGGCAAGCAGCATACATGCGAACCAGAAGTTTTTAAACTTAAAATCAATACGGGCAAAGCCATAGCCTACAATGGCGGAAGAAACGACCGCCCCGACCGTGGAAAGACCTGCAATGATAAAAGAGTTCTTAAAAAACGTGCTGAAACCATAGCCCGCAAAGCCCTGCCAACCTATACGGTAGTTTTCAAGTGAAAATTTATCTGGCAGCAGTTTAGCAGCTGTCCGGAATATTTCATTGGAGTTCTTAAAGGAACTCATCACCATCCACACAAGGGGATATATCATAACACATGCCAGCAAAAAGGTGAACACATGATAAACCACTGTGGTGGCTATTCTTCTTTCTCTATATCCTGTTTTCATATCTTATCACCCTTCTGATTCATAATATACCCATTTCTTCTGTGTCTTGAAAAGTATCAGGGTCAAAAGCCCGACTACAAACACCATGAACCATGCCATTGCACAGCCATAGCCCAGCTTATTATACGTAAAGGAATTCTGGTACATGTATACCGTATAAAACAGTGTGCTGTCCTTTGGTTTTCCCTGAGTAATAATATAGCTTTGGGTAAATGCCATAAAACCGTTGATCAGCTGGTTAATCAGGTTAAAGAAAATCGTTGGTGTCAGCATTGGAATCGTGATCTTAAAGAAACGCTGAATGCCATTTGCACCATCTACGGTAGCTGCCTCATAAAGACTTATGGGAATCTGTTTTAACCCGGATAAAAATATGAGCATGGAAGAACCAAACTGCCAGACAGCAAGGATAATCAGGGTCCAGATAGCGGTATCCGCTCTTCCCAGCCATGCAATGTCGGATGGTAGTCCAAAAATACCTAGAATTGCATTTATTACACCGTCACTGGCAAACATCCGCTTCCAGAGAATTGCTACAGCCACGCTGGAGCCAATAATGGAAGGAAGATAATAAACAGCTCTGTAAAAACCGGACATTTTAGTGCTTTTTACAAGCAGCATGGCTACAAGCAGAGCCATGAGAAGCCGGAGGGGAACCGAAAACAGAACATAGTACATGGTCACGCCAAATACCTTCCAAAACTTTGGATCCGCTGTAAACATGGCCTTGTAATTTTCCAGACCTATAAAAACCGGTGATTTTAAAATATTGTATCTGGTAAACGAAAACCCTAAAGAAAAAATCATTGGTACGGCCAGAAATGCAAGAAAGCCTATAATGAAGGGCAGGATAAATACATATCCTGCAACCTTCGGTGTGTTCATTACCTGGGAAAATGTTTTTTTTCTTTTGGGGGTCATTTGATTGTTCTTCATCTAATTCCCTCCAGACTATTCTGTCACTATTTCGCTGCTTCTTCCAAAATCTTTTTCGCTTCAGGTACAAAGCTTGCTGCTGCTTCATCAGCGGATGTATCACCATAGCGGATTGCTTCTACTACGCTCTTGGTCAACGCCTCAACTTCACCCTTGCCTGCTGGATCTGGAGCATCAATCGGTACCGCAATTTCAGAAACCTTTGCAACATAGTCAAATACCTTTTGTGCAACAGCATCTACCTTTGGCTTAATGGCATCAGCTACCTCAGTATTAACCGGGATTCCTCTTTCTGCCATAAGGATATCATTACATTCTACGCTGTTAGTGAACCAGTCAATAAACTTTGCAGCTTCCTCTTTGTTCTTGGAAGTTTCAGCAATGGAGAAGAACTGGCTTGGCTTTAAATACATATTCTGTGTATCTTTGTTCATAACCGGATTCATCGTTACTTCTAACTCTCTTCCGGCTGCATTGGAAAGACTGATAAACTGATTGGAATATGGAAAATCATTCCATGTGGTCTCATCTACAATCGGTTTTGTTTCAATGTTATCCGGATTCTTTTCAACAAGAATATCTGGTGCGATGGAGAATTCTGCCTTTTGGAATTTCTCAACATTGGCGAAATGTATCTTCGTAGAATCTTCCTTACCCGCAATTAACTCATCGAATATATGAGAACCATTGGCTCTTGCTGTCATCTGCAGCATATTGATCCAGCCGTCATAAGCGGTCTTTACTCCTGTTTTCTCGTATATGGTTTTGGAAATGTCATATAATTCATCATAGGTCATCTGCTCAGGAATGGTCACTCCTGCTTTTTCTACAATGGCCTTATCATAAACCATCATAGGAGCGTTGCTTCCAAGGCTGAGAGCATAGCAGTTTCCATCGATAGAACCACTCTCAATGATACTTGAAGGAATCTTTGAAGTATCAATAACACCTGAGGAAATGAATTCTGATAAATTAGCAAGCTGTCCGCTCTTCTGGTACTGGTTTAAGTAGGAATAGTCCATCTGGATGATATCCGGTAAGTTACCGCCAGCTGCCATTGCAGAAAGCTTATCCCAGTAACCGCCCCAGTCAGTAAACTCAACCTTGATATCCACATTTGGATTTTTACTCATGTATAAATCCGCTGCTTTTTTTGTTACGTCATTTCTGGTCTGATTGCCCCACCAGCAAATGTTTAAAGTTACCTTATCTCCTGATGCTGTCTTTGCACCGTCATCTGCCTTTGCAGTTGACGCCTCTGTTGCAGCAGCCGCTGTCGTCCCGGAATCCACTTTCTCTGTCTTGGAACCACAACCGGCTAAAGATGTCGCTGCAATTAATGCAGCAAGTGATGTTGCTAGTAATCTCTTTCTCACTTGTAAAACCTCCCTCTAAGTTATTTGTGATATCCACATTTTATGGCAAATATGCACAATGGTAAAGTTAAAATGTGGCTTTTTATGATTAAAAAAACGGCTTTATGTAATTTTTGGCGGTTTTACAATTCCTTTTTTTATCTTTTTACTATATAATACGATTACTTGGGAAAGGATATATGATTATGAAACGATGTACGTTCTGGTTTAATAACCTGTCTTTATACAAAAAAATACTGACCATTTTTCTGCTGGCCCTGCTGGCGGTTTGTATTACCTTCCTTATCAGCATCAGGATACTCACCTCCCGCTATAATGAAGAGCTGTACCGCACCAATGCCAATTCCTTAAATCATGTGACCACTTATCTGGAATCGGAAATACAGCTGATCCAGAGTATATCATACAGCATGATCGGTGACCCCGTCCTTCAGGATAATCTGGTGTTTTTAGCTGAGAAACCTTATAGCAACCGAAGAGCCCAGGCCCGCCAGGAAATTTATCAACAGCTTTATTCCTATGTCTACCGCAGCAAATATATAAAATCCATTAATATTATCCTGACTGACGGAACGAATATCTGTATGGGAAGTTCTGATGAAATCCTTAAATTCGACCTTAGGGAGCTTGATAAAACAACCAGCGACTTAAAGGGACAAGCCATCTGGGCTCCTGGCATAGAACCGGGAAACGATACGGTATGCTCCAGGCAGATATTAAAGCTGAAATACTTAAGCTTAAAAAAGCTGGCCGGGCTATACATTACGGTCAATATGGAGCGGATGATTGAGGACGGTTTAAAAAGTTCCGGGAGCCTTGTGGAAAACTCTAATTTCATTCTGATGTCAGGGGATAAGAGGATTTACCCTGCAACTGCCTTTCACGATGCGTACTGCGCAGAAATCATTGCAGGCAGCAAACAGCAGGAGAATGCCTATCTCATTTCCACATTGGACAATAAAAAGGAATTTATCATTTCCGGTCATATTCCCTATGTAGGCTGGGATTATATTTATTTCAGGGATTATGATCCGCTTTTTTACAGAATTCAGCTTATGAGCCTTCAGATCATTATCTTTACCGTCTTTATCATATTTATCACCGCAACCTATGTTAACCTGATTTTCCGCCATATCTTCCGTCACCTGGATTATTTGATAGAAAAGATCCAGAAGTTCGGCAGCGGGGAGTCCCTGGCCTGTGATGTGAAATGCTATGACTATGAAACCCGACAGGACGAAATCGGCCAGCTTCACCGGAGTTTTGATGAAATGACCCACAGCGTAAAGGTCCTGCGGGATGAAAATTATGACAAACAGCTTCTGCTTAGGGATTCCACCATTAAGATGCTCCAGCAGCAGATCAATCCTCACTTTTTATATAATACCCTGGATACGATCAACTGGATGGCGCAGAAATACGGGGCCGAAGATATCTCGGTTATGGTTCGTTCCCTAGGAAACCTGTTTCGGGCCTCCATTGCCGGGCAAAAAGACATCATCCCACTCGAAGATGAGCTGGAGGTGCTGGATAATTACATCCGCATTCAGGAAATACGTTTTAAGGACAGGCTTCACTTTGAGCTTAAGACCCCGGAGAACATTACCCATATATTCGTTCCAAAGTTCTGCATTCAGCCCCTGGTTGAAAACGCCTTAAAACACGCCATGGAGGATACGGATGAGATGTGCAGGATACAGGTCATCGTAGAGGAAATGGAGAATGATTATGAGATCCGGGTGTCCAACACCGGTTCCCGGTTTGAATCGGACCTTTTAGAAAAGATCAGGCACAAAGAGATCAAGCCCCAAGGTTCCGGTGTGGGCCTGACCAACATTCATTCCCGGTTAAAGCTGCTCTATGGAGATCATTATGGCCTTAAATTTTATAACGAAAAAGATATGGCAGTGGTAATGCTGTCCATTCCTAAGGAAAAGGAGATTTGATATGTTGAGACTGATGATTGTAGATGATGAACAGATTATAAGAGAAGCCCTTTCCCAAATGATCGACTATAAATCCATCGGCTATGAACTCATCGCCACTGCCAAAAACGGAATGGAGGCATACGATATCATTTGTGACGATTATCCGGATGTGGTGATTACGGATATCCGAATGCCTATCTTAAACGGCCTGGACCTTATTGAACGTTCCATAAAATCAGATTCCCATATTACCTTTATTCTCCTTTCCGGATACAATGATTTTGAATATGCCAAACAAGCTATGAAATATGGGGTTCGTTATTATCTTTTAAAGCCAACAGATAAAAACGAATTAATCGAATCACTGGTTTCCATAAGAAAGGAACGCCTTCAGGAGGGAGAAAGCAGGAAGATGCAGCAGCAGGATTTCTTAAGAAGCCTTCATTTTCCCTTAGAGCAGAGCTTTATTATGGAGGCCCTGGAGCACCAGGATTCCTTTCCGGCCGTATTCCGTAAATACCAGGGTCTTTTATCCCTTCCGAAGAACTGCATTTATGCCTGTATCTGTTCCTTTGTGGAAGAAAACTATATAAAAAGCTTTATCTGTGACGTTAAAAAGCTTTTAGATGCTTCCAAGGTTCCCCTACAGTTCTCCATCATTTATGTAAAAAACACTGCGGTCCTCATATTCCCTGCATTTACTCTGGCAATACAGGAACGGATGGAAAGTGCCATAACCGGCCTCCGGTATCCCGGTCAGTCCGTTACTTTTGAGGCAGAATTCCTTCACAGGAATTCATCTGAAAAGCTTTTTCAGGAAATCATTCAGAAGGTTTCCCGCTTTGAACGGATCCTTCTCTTCAGTGAAGGAGGGGATGTCCATGAAATCAGGAACCATATTGCTTCCCCCTGGATGATCAGCAGGATTGAGAACTCTATCACCTCTGCAGAGGATATGGTGCAAGCTGAGGAGCTCCTTGACTCCGTTTTTATGGACTCCATCCCTTTATCTACCGCCAGAAACCTTGCATTAGGATTATTCCTTCAGATAGGGCCGGAACGGGAAAAGCTTCCTGTAGACGCTGCCTGTGATTTTTTCCGGCGTCTCTACTCCTGTGATACGGTGTCCGGGATCCGGGAGCTTCTTCGTGTGGTATTAGTCCGGAAAGACACCGTATGCGGAACTCATAAGGCCAGCTCCAACATTGCCCTTTTAAAAGCCTACATCAGAGAACACTTATATTCTGAAAATCTCTCCTTAAAGTGGCTGGCTGAGAATTATCTTTTCGTAAGCATAGGATATTTAAGCAAGCAGTTTGTAAAGGAAGAGGGGATGCGTTCTTCCGATTACTTAAACAAAGAACGGATGGAGGAAGCCATCCGGCTGATGACCTATTATCAGAATGATAACATAAAGCACATTGCCCGCCAGGTAGGATTCGGCAGCAATCCCCAGTACTTCAGTCAGGTATTTAAGCGGTATACCGGCTACCCGCCGACCGAATATATAGAAAAGCTGAAAAAAGCATTAATCAAGCATGGAAAAGGAGAAGAATAATCATGACAAACGAACAGCTACTTGAAAAAATCCATTTGGTTGTTGAAAAGCTGATGAATCTTGGAGGATATGACTATGACAAAGACAAGAGCGTCAGCAGCACTGATACAAAAAAGGGGCTTATCCAAAGAGATTTTGGCATAGAGGAATGGGACTGGCCCCAGGGAGTAGGACTGTATGGCTTATATAAACTCCAGGAATTTTACGGAGACAGCCGGTATCTCCC
Organism: [Clostridium] celerecrescens 18A; assembly: GCF_002797975.1. NCBI lineage: Bacteria > Bacillati > Bacillota > Clostridia > Lachnospirales > Lachnospiraceae > Lacrimispora > Lacrimispora celerecrescens. The sequence goes on from NZ_PGET01000001.1 coordinate 3,435,127, forward strand.
ATTCTTTGAGAGATGGTACAGCGGCCATCAGAAAAAGGGGCTTCCTTCTAAAAACATCAATACCACCGCTCCATTTCTACCCCTGTCCTTTTTATTCCAAGGCCTTGATAATCCGGAGGAATATTACGATCTGTGCGTTCAAAGGGCGGACTGGCTCATCAACGAACTTCCAAAAACTCCGGATAACGGATTCCAGCATGTGACAAGCGCCATCGGAGACCGGGATGGCGTTAGTTTAAACAACGGACAGATCTGGGTTGACACGCTGTTCATGTCCGTACTTTTCTTAAACAGGATGGGATACATATCTGAGAACGCCCTTTGGAAAGACGAAGCTCTTCATCAGTTCCTGGTCCATATCAAATATCTCTTTGATAAACAGACCGGCCTCTTCCACCACGGCTTCAGCTTTGAACGCATGGATAATTTCGGGGGCATCTTCTGGTGCAGAGGGAACTCCTGGTTTACTTACGGAATCATGGAATATCTAGATACCTGCGGAGACGGCTTAGACAAAGGGGTGAAAGCTTTCCTGACCGATACCTTTAAATCCCAGGCCTCCGCCCTTTTACGCCTTCAGTCCTCATCCGGTCTGTGGAATACCGTTCTCACCGATGATTCCAGCTACGGCGAAGTCTCCGGCTCTGCCGCCATTGCAGCCGGACTTTTAAGAGGTGTGAAAGCAGGAATACTTAACGGCTCGTATAAGGCAGCAGCTGACCGGGCAATTGAAGCCATTTGTGCTAATATTTCTGAAGATGGAACTGTGTTAAATGTATCGGCAGGAACAGGAATCGGCATGGACTCCGGCCATTATAAGAACATCGCTATCATGCCCATGGCTTATGGACAGGCTCTTGCCCTGACCGCTCTGTGCGAGGCTCTGGAAAAGGAATAACCCTACGGCAATGCTGCATGGAAAGAAAAGAAGGAACTTGGCTGTACTCTTGCCAAGTTCCTTCTTTTTGTGTTTTTATACTTTTTTATAACCTTTGTCATTCTTATATCTCTAGGCTTCCCCCCCATCCTTTCTGTATTTTAACGGCGTCACATCCGTATGCTTTTTAAATACCCGTTCAAAATAGGTAATGCTTTCAAATCCAAGGATTTCTGATATTTCCGTAATAGAATACCCACTGTTTGCCAGTAATTCTTTCGCCTTTCTCACTCTGGCCAGGTTCCTGTATTCATTTACTGAAAACCCGGTAACCTCCCGGAAGATTCTGCTTAAATAGGATTTGCTGATAAAAAAGACCTCAGCCAGCTCCTCTAAGCTCTCACCTGTCTCGCAGTGAAGTGTTAAATATTCCGCTACCTCATGTACCTTTCCATGCTTTGCAGTCTGAACTGTCGGAGGCATCTCTTTAAGTACGGTCTTCTTCCTGCTGCGGTAGACCATCATTAATATCTGGGATAGTTTCAGCCTTACCATTATCTCATACCGCTCTCTCCGGTGAATCAGTTCCTCCGAAATCCCCAGCAACAACCCCTTCATTTCTTCCCATTCCACCTGGGAAAGCCTGGCCACTCCATAATAATCTCCAAACAGCTTCTCAAGGGAAGAGACCCCTGCCTGCTTAAGCCATGGCTCCAGAACTCTTCCGCTTAGCTGGAGAAGGATCCTGTCATGCCTCCTGCTTCCAGCCTGGCTCGTCTTATGGACCTGTTCCCGGTTTACCAAAACTACATCCCCTGTTTTCACATAATAGGTTTCTTTTTCGATGAAATAGTAACGTTCCCCTTCCAGAAGAAAATAGAGTTCGTAGGTATCATGAAAATGTTTCATTGTCATGGAATATTCCTGGTCCCGGACCACCTCATCAATGGTGATTCCCTCCATGCTTTCCGAAAATATGGTTTTTTCCATCCCTGCCTCCAAAATAGTAGCCAAAAGTATGATTTTATTAAAAAAAGACCCAATTATATAAGATTTTTAATACTATAATCCATTATAATGGTACTAATATGAACTTGCAACAACAACCAAGAAACTTTTTACAGAATTATTCTTTTAACAGGAGGAAACCCTTATGAAATATGCAAACAACAAAGTCAGCGATATTAATATCGCCTATATCGGAGGCGGCTCCAGAGGCTGGGCCTGGACCTTTATGACGGATCTGTCCATGGACGATTCCTTGAGCGGAACGATCCGTTTATATGACATCGATGAGACAGCCGCAAAAAACAATGAAATCATCGGCAACAAACTGACAAACAGAGAGGATACCACTGGAAAATGGAATTACGTCACCGCCTCCTCCTTAAAGGAAGCTTTAGCGGGCTGTGACTTTGCAGTTATCTCCATTCTCCCCGGAACCTTTGATGAGATGGATTCGGACGTTCATCTTCCTGAAAGGCTTGGCATCTACCAGTCCGTAGGTGATACCGCCGGTCCTGGAGGAATGGTTCGTGCCCTCCGCACCATCCCGATGTTTGTGACCATTGCTGAAGCAGTAAAAAAATATTCACCAAATGCCTGGATCATCAACTACACGAATCCAATGTCCCTTTGCGTAAAGACTCTCTATCATGTATTCCCTGAGATCAAGGCTTTCGGCTGCTGCCATGAGGTATTCGGAACCCAGAAGGTTTTAAAGGGAATCTGCGAAGAAACCTTCGGCTTTGAAAACGTTGACCGCCGGGACATCAATGTTAATGTTTTGGGAATCAATCATTTCACCTGGTTTGACCAGGCTTCCTACAAGGGAATCGACTTATTCCCTGTTTACCGTGATTATATTGACGCTCACTACGAGGAAGGCTACAACGAACCGGATAAGAACTGGGCAAACAACAGCTTTGAATGCGCTCACAGGGTGAAGTTTGATCTTTTCCGCCGTTATGGCCTGATCGCTGCTGCCGGTGACCGCCACCTTGCAGAATTCATGCCCGGAAACGATTACCTAAAAGACCCGGAAACCGTAAAGAGCTGGAAATTCGGCCTCACTACCGTTGCCTGGAGAAAAGAGGATTTAAAGAACCGTTTAGCTAAGAGCCACCGTCTTGCAGGGGGCGAAGAGGAAATTGAACTGAAAGCATCAGGAGAAGAAGGAATCCTTCTAATCAAAGCCTTATGCGGGCTTGAAAAAACTGTGAGCAATGTCAATATCCCCAATTCCTTCTTGCAAATTCCTAACCTGCCTGCAGAAGCCGTTGTTGAAACCAACGCTCTGTTTAGCCGGGACAGCATTAAACCGGTGGTAGCTGGCGCCATTCCGGAGAATGTCCTTGAACTGATCGAGCCACATGTTGCGAACCATCAGCGGATCCTTAAAGCCGCGCTCACTTATGACCGCTCCCTGGTATACGAAGCCTACTTAAACGATCCCCTGGTAAAAGACCGGGCAGGAGAAGAAGAAATCAAAAAGCTGGCAGACGATATGATCGAAAATACCCTGGCTAATCTGCCGGAGGGCTGGAAATAGTATTATAAAAATAAAGAGCTTCTGCAAAAAGCGAATCAAACATCAGATACTATATCTGATACAGATTCTTATTTTTGCAGCAGCTCCTTCTTCTATTCTGAGCCATTGCCCCAATTGGTCTGGAGTAACCCGGCTTTTTACTTAAATAGGCGTTTATTTCTCCAGAAATTTCAGGGTAAAATGTGCCTCCCCCTGCTCATCGATCTCCATAATCATGTAGGATGGCTTTCTCCCTTCCTGTCTGGGATAAGAAAGGCTGCCCGGGTTTAAGATCGTGATCCCGTTATGTACCTCATAAAAAGGCCTGTGGGTATGACCGTACATGGCAATATCAATTCCTCTATCCGCCGCTTCCTGCTCCAGGCGCTCAACCCCAAGGGATACATTATAGTAATGACCATGGGTCAGCAAAGCCCGGTATTTCCCTATTACCACTTCCCTCTCCCGGTCCAAATCTGAGAAAAAATCATTGTTGCCAAGAATCATCTGAAGCTCACAGCCTGCGGGAATCCAGCCCGCTATTTTATCTTCGCTGCCTTCTGAGTCCCCCAGGTGGATCAGCATGTCCAGCGATTCGGTTTCTGCAATGATCTTATGTAAACTCTCATCTTTGCGGTGCGTATCACTGACAATCAGTATTTTCATTATTCTCTCCCTCCTGTAAAAGTTTCTTTAAGCCGGCCTTTCATGGCCTCCAGAGCCTTTCCGCGGTGGCTGATCTTATTCTTTTGTTCCATGGTAAGCTGGGCGCTGGTTACTCCGAATTCCGGTATATAGAGGATGGGATCATAGCCAAAGCCTTCCTTTCCGGCAGGCTGGTCAGCCAGAAGCCCTTCCATGGATTCTTCCGTATGGAGCACCGTTCCATCAGGCAGCACTGCAGCGATATTGCAGACAAAACGGGCACTTCTTTCTTCCCCCTTTGCATGGGCAGCTCTGTCGAGGATATTCTGATTTTTGATCTCATAGGAAGTGTCCTCTCCCATATATCTGGCAGAAAGGATCCCAGGCTCTCCATTTAAGCAGTCCACTACCAGGCCGGAATCATCGGCAAGCACGATTCCTCCGGTTCTTTTCCACACTGCCCTGGCCTTTATCTCCGCGTTTTCCCCAAAAGTAGCTCCATCTTCCACAATATCAAGGCTTGCACCGGCCTCTTTCATGGAGAGGATCTCCATTCCTAAGTCTTTTAGGATCTCCCTGATCTCCCGCATTTTGCCTTCATTTCCTGTAGCAAATACGATCTTTTTATCGTTCATCTATTCCGTCCTCCATAAAACGTTTTCACCGGTCTTTTGTGTATGCCTTTAAGCACAGGTTACACCTTTTCTCTTCCGCCCGTTCCCATGTTATGCCATCAGCACTGATATAGCCTTCTCCGTCTGCGACATTGACAAAGGTACGTCCATCCCCCGCGTCATACTCAATGGCAGCAGGATGAACAGCATCCGGAGTAGTAATCTTTACGATAACCGCAAAACGTTCCCCTGGGGAAAGCTCTAAGTCTTCCCCATGATTTCCCATAAGGGGCACCGTATAGTATCCTCCATAGTCAAAGCTTCCCCTGGAAAGAAGAACTTTACGGTCAAAATCCTGACCTTCCAAAATATCGGATTCTGTCCCCGCATGACGAACTATATAAACCTCATAGGAAGTGTGGGGACCTGTAGCATAGAAGCCTGCCGCTAAAAGGCTCTGGGAGGTTCCGGACTCGTAAACATTAGAAAACCACATGGTATCTTCTCCATATCCCAGCTGGCCGACCCAGCCCCGGAGATCCGACTGATAAATGTGGTCATAATTGTCCGTATCTTCCACAGCCGTATAAACAATGTTATTTCTTCCAATATTGGAATCATAATAGGATACATAAAAATATCCCTGGTCTCCAAATCCATCTCCCCAGCTGTTCATACAGATAAATGCTCCATCTCCCTGAACTTCCCCATGAAAGTTCTCCTTCGGATATGCATCGTCCCAGCCAATGATCACAGAATCATGGTTCGGAGGCTCTGTACCAGTGTGGCAATAGGCGTAGGCCTCCTGGTTATAAGACTCAGACCGGAAGTCCCCTTCCGCAAGGGAAGTATAAAGGGAACTTTGAACCCCGCCATACATAAGAACTGCTTGTTTAATTTTATCAAAATCTTTATCTGGCAGGATCTGAATCTCCTGAACATGCTTAACCGCGTTTAAGCCATCGGGGGAGATGTCGTCGCCGTATGGGTCGTCTGATTCCAATACCGGTCCTCTCCATGACAACAGATAGGCCATGGACATGGTATATTCCCCGCCCTCTTCCTGGGGAATGCAAAACCCATTGTTCAAAGACATATGATCTTCCGAAAATTCATAGCTTCCACCGGGAAGCAAGGCTGCCTCCAGGGCCTGCAGCGAGGCAAAAGCCCAACAGGTTCCAATGGAACCCTGGTTTTTCACAGAAGGAACCCGGCCTTCCTTTCTCCCATCATAAAAGGCCGGGAGCTGTTCGTTTATCATTTCCGATTTCGATGACACTTCCCGGCTGTTCGCCTGTGCACTTCCCGGCTCTTTGAAGTAATCCTGGCCTGCTTTATTCGCCGGAATAGTTGCCAGATTTGGAATCCGGTATCCTGCAGAAAAACAAATGATCATCAGAAATAGGAAAAACCATCCTTTACTCTTCAACCGAATCTCCTTTTCTTTAAGAAAGTTCGATTCGCCTTCCGCTCATCGAAGCCTTGGGGGCTTTGGCCCCATAAACTGATAGAAATAGGTTTTCATCATACCATTATAAATTTTCCGGTTTTTATCCGCCTTTCTGCCGATGTATTTCTCAGCCTCCTCATAGGCAGTGATCATATACAGGGACCAGGCATCAAGAGCCTTATACCGTTCTCCAATCTGCCGGTACAGCTCCGGTAAATTCTTCTTTTCCTCAATTCGTTCTCCATAAGGGGGATTCGTAATAATAAAACCGTACTTTTTGGGATGACTTAAGGCAGTCAGGGGTCTTTGCTGAAAGTGGATCATGTGATCTACTCCGGCTGACTCTGCGTTAGCTCTGGCAGCCTTTACTATCTCACCGTCTATGTCATAGCCCTGTATGTCGACTTTGACATTTGAATCCAAAAGATCGTTTGCCTCATCCATTGTCTCATACCAGCACTTCCTTGGAATCAGGTTTTTCCAGTCTTCGGCAAGGAAGGAACGGTTCATGCCCGGGGCCATGTTGGCCGCCATCATGGCCGCTTCGATCACAAAGGTCCCGCTTCCGCAGAAAGGATCGACAAGAATCCGGTCCTTGTTCCATGGAGTCAGCATGATAAGGGCCGCAGCGAGGGTTTCCGTGATCGGAGCCTTGCTGGTTAATGTGCGGTATCCTCTCTTATGGAGAGAATCTCCCGTGGTATCGATGCCAACGGTCACTTCATCCTTATGGAGGAATACCCGCAGAGGATAGCTGCTTCCGGTCTCTGGAAACCACTCTACACCATAAGCCCCTTTTAACCGTTCCACCATGGCTTTCTTCATAATGGACTGGATGTCTGAGGGGCTGAATAATTTACTTTTAATTGAGGAAGCTTTGGCGACCCAAAACTTCCCATCCTGAGGAATAAAATCTTCCCAGCAAACTGCCTTAGTACCCTGAAAAAGCTCTTCAAAGGATTCTGCATGAAAGCTTCCTACTTTTAGTAGAACTCTTTCTGCTGTACGAAGAAATACATTCGCACGACAGATGGCCTCATCATCTCCAATAAAGGTAACCCTTCCGTCTTCTACTGATGCAATGTCATAGCCAAGATCCGTGATCTCTCTTTTTAATACCGCTTCCATGCCGAAATGACAGGGGGCGATCAGCTCAAATGTTTTTTTCACTTTATTCTCCTAAGTTCATCTCTTTAATTACATTTCCGTCGAAATCCATGACACGAAACACCTTATCCTCCAGCATACCGTAAGTAGGAGGATTACCGCCCTTTGGAATGGAAACAGAGCCTGGATTTAATATGGTAATATCTCCAAAACGCTCTGCTGTCAGGATATGAGTGTGCCCATGAAGCAAGATGTCTCCCTTTTGTAACGGAGGGAGGTTTTCCTGATTGTAAATATGCCCATGGGTGGCGTATATTGTCTGGCCGGAGACGGCAAGCAGGGCATAATCCCCAAGAATAGGAAATTCCAATACCATCTGATCCACTTCTGTGTCACAATTTCCCCTTACACTATAGATCTGGTCTTTGCAGTCATTTAGCATGGATATCACCTCTTTAGGGGCATATTCCCTTGGAAGGTCATTTCTGGGGCCATGATAAAGAATGTCTCCTAATAGGATCAGCCTGCCAGCTCCGGAAGTTTTATATACATCTAACAGCTTCCTGCAATAATAGGCAGAACCATGTATGTCGGAAGCAATCATATATTTCATAGGTTGTTTTCTCCTTTTGTATTTAATAGGTATATTTTAAGGCTAGCGGGGTATTTCTGTCAATGAATTTACCTATCCGCGAACCATATATTTTCCTTTGTAATAAGTGATTCCATTGGCTATATTGACTACATTATATCCAGACTGCTCCAAATTTCTGCAGACGATCATGCTTTGTCCGCCCCTGGAACAGTAAATAATCAAAAGTTTATCCTTTGGCAAGCTGCTCACCCAACGATCCATATTTTCATATGGCAGATTTACCGCTCCCCGAATGTGGGACTGCCTGTAGGATGATTGACTGCGAAGATCTATAATCATAATATCACTATAGTAATCGATATAGTGATCGATTTCCCAAATCGGTATGGTCCTGAACATACTATCACCTGTCCTTTCTAGTAATAATATATTCCATATTTTCAGGATTGCGAAAATCTTATAGGAACAGGAAGATTTCAACAAAAAAACGCAGGAAAGGACCTCTTTGTCACTTTCCCGCGCCTTTTCTCTAGAACAATTAGATCAACTTCCGTTATTAGTTGAATCTGTTACGGTTGTTGTCTTTGCTGGAATCACGGCTGCTATCTCTGCTGGAATCGCGGCTGCTGTCCCTGCTGGAATCACGGCTGCTGTCTCTGCTGGAGTTACGGCTGTTATTCTGATTATTGTTCTGATTGTTGTTCTGGCTGTTGTTCTGGTTGTTGTTCTGGTTGTTGTTCTGGTTGTTGTTCTGTGAGTTCCTGGAGTTCTCCATATCATTGTAGTTATTCTTAGACATAATAAATACCTCCTGTCAGCGTTTTTCGTTACATCGTTAGTATGGCGGGTTTGCAAAATATTATACAATTGTTTTTTTATTTTAAAATTAAAGAAGAAATGGTATATTATTCGAAAATGCGGCCATATTTTGTAAAAATACTTTGCATTTTTATCACAGCTATATTATAATCAAAATGAGGGGTTTTCCCCTCATCCTTATTAATTATTTATACTCCCCTCAGAAGCAGCCGAAATAGCTCCCCTATTCCGGCTGTTTCTCTTTTTCCTGATTGTAAGCATCAAAAGACCCCCAGCATAAAATGCCGAGGGTCTTATATCCCTTCCAAAATCCGGTTATCCGCTATTTCATTAATCGCCAAGAACGTTGACGATTTTTACAGGTGTCCGATAATTCCACGGAGAAGTCTTAATACCTGTCCTATAAGTTGATGAATGCACTACTTGTCCATTACCGATATACATGGCAACGTGGTTTATGGATGATCCACTTCCATAAAAAATCAAATCGCCCGGGCGCATCTGATCTGCGCCGACTGCTCTTCCCTGGGAAGCCTGTCCACCTGAGGAGCGATTTAAAGTAAGGCCTGCTGCATGCTGCATCACATATCTGGTAAATCCGGAGCAGTCTACTCCGGTGCGTGGATCGCTGCCGCCATAGGCATAACGTCCGCCTACAAACTGAAGAGCGTAATTAACAATGCCTTGTCTGAAATTAACAACTGCCTCTGCCTGAGTCTGAGGCTTAACTTCCAATGCAGCCAGTGTTTCCTCATCGGTTGAAGATACGGTTGCATTGCCTTCTACTGGCATATAGCCATATGTATCATTGATCTTAACCTTCATATATCCGTCGCCCATATCCTGTACAACTTCAAAGGAAGATCCTTTGGAAGCAGTCATAAGCGCTTCCTTACCAGCTTCATCTTTGCTGATCGTTACATTATCTGCATCAACGGTCACCATATAGTTCCCATAACTGAGTCCTGGACCGGAAATATCATCTGCTCTTACATCTGAAGGAACTGCTATTACCATTGCTCCGCAAAAAGCCATAAGTCCTAACGTTTTCCATGCTTTGTTTATCATCGGGAAATTTGCTCCTATTTTTACTTTTTGATTTTCAAATGTTACATAAGTATTAAATTCATTACGGTTATTATACAATTATTTTATCTTTTCGTCAAGTATTATTTAAAAGTGCACGAATTTAAAAATATTTTAGTTTAAAACCCGGACAAATTTCACAGGTTTGCGATACATGACGTTTGTTACGATAATTCCGGTCTTTTCTGTGGAAGCGTGGACTACCCGGCCGTCTCCCATGTATAAGGCAACATGGTTAATGGATCCATTTTTTCCATAAAATACCAGATCCCCTGCACGGGCATCCTCGTAACTGACGCTGCGGCCTTCTCCTGCCTGAGACTTAGAGCTATGGCTTAAGCTTACACCAGCCGCATTCCTTAACACAAAGCTGGTAAATCCGGAACAATCCACTCCTGTTTTGGGATTGACTCCTCCGTATACATAGCGTCCGCCCACAAACTGAAGCGCATAATCTACAATTTTCTGGCGCTGCATAACAGACTTGTCCACCTTTTCCTGAGTCTTCTCGATCAGGGTCGCAGCACCGCTTTGTATGTAACCTTCTCCTTCCGGAGTCTTTATTTTAATCCAGCCATCCCTTGGGGATTCAACCACTTCAAAAGTCTGGCCTTCCCCTGCCTGGGAAAGAGCCGTTCCCGACGTATCAGCAGCTTCTCTGACAGACACAGGCATATCCATCTTCGCATAAAGTGTTGTGCTGGTTTCTACAGCAATTTCCGCTGCTTTCGCCTCTACCTGGGGAGTCCAGCTTAAGCTTGCTAAAATCCCTAAAAGACCCATCGCCTTCCACATTTTATTCTTCATATCAAATCTCCTGTTTTTACGTTTTTCTGTCGTTCCCGCAAAACTTTATTAAAATGTTACATAATTGTTACATTTCGAATTATATACTTATTCCTCGAATTTGTCAAGCAAAAACGGCAGTTATGGCGTTTAAATCGCCATAACTGCCGTCACAGTTTTGTAACATTTCCATGAACTTGTTAAATTTATTTGACTTTATCGTTTCGTTCCTCTTACAAACCAGACAATGAGAAATACCAAAAGCAAGGGGCCCATAATAGGCATCAGAAGGCTGAAAATCCCTGTAACAATGCTGGCAATCAGAAAGAAAAATAAGATTAGGACCGTAACTCCCAAAAGCTTCCAGTACCATTTACTCAAGTCAATGTAATGCATATGGCGCCCGGAATTACCCGGATCCTCATACACATTCCTGTCAGCGCCAGAGTAGGAATCATAAAAAGTTTTTCCGGATCCGCTGCTCTTTGCATTCTCGCTGGCCTCTAAAATAGTCTTGGCAATCAGTCTTGGATCGCCGATGGAGGCTATCACCGCCTCTTCCGTTGAACCATTTCTCACTTCCGTGCCGATATATTCTTCATAGTACCTGATATTTTCTTCAATCACGCTTCCAGGGACTTCACCTGATAAAGCCTCCCTTAAGCGCTGTAAAAACTCCTGTCTGCTCATCTGAGCCTCCTTCAATTAAGTAAATAGCTTTGATTATTGTATCATCCGACAGGGATTTCGTAAAGAAACCTTCTCTGAAAAAATTCTTAAAATTTCATAATAGGGCTTATCCAAACAGACTACTCTACCTTCTCCTTAATTACGCCATCCCGGTATGCCGCCACCAGTTCCTTTAAATCTGCAATCCGTTCGGCCAGCTCCGCACCTTTATCCGTATCCGCCACCATGACCCGGTTCTTCATGTTCTCAACAACCGAAACCTTTGGCGTGCTTTCTTTATTCGGATCAAAGGGCTTGTGCTCCGCAAGAGCCAGATGGTTGGAATTATAAATCAGCGTATAGCCTGCGATTCCTGTCTTAGTCTGGTAGGCCTTTGACAGCCCTCCATCTATGAGGAACAGCTTGCCTCCCGCCTTCACCGGCGATTCCCCTTCCTTTATTTTCACCGGAACGTGACCATTGATGATGTGGGAACCTTTTTTAGGAAGGCCGAATTCTTCCAATATCTTATCACAGGTTTCTTCCTTCATGCTAAGCCTGTAATAAGGGTTCATAGGCTCCTTGTGAGTAGAAGGATCTTCGATAAAGTAATGTTCAAAGGTCGTCATCTTCCCCTTGCCGTAAACCGGAGATTTGGCTCCGCACCATAGATACCACATGAAATCCCTGGCATCTTCACTTTCCGCAGAACCCTCCGGCATAAAATATGCATTTTGAGCCTTCCGGTCCACGTAATCCATTAACTCCTTTCCTGAGTAAGCATGGTGATCCACCATGATCTCTTCAAAGGAACCGTCCTCCCTCATGGGAATACAGCCATGGTAGAGGAGGTTTGAATTGTAACATTTGTACATGCTTCCATGAGAATACAGAAAACGAATATGCTTATGAAGAAGCTCGTTATGCATGAAACAAAGCTGAAGGGTACGAAGAAGCTCTCCTTCCTCCTTGCTTAGTTTTAATGGTTCCTTAGGGTCCACCGTTGGGAAGAATTTATCAAGCATTGGATATTCTCTGCCCTCCACGGTCACAACGCCCCGGGCAAAGTCAATGGCCTCGATCAGGATCCGATCGCTCATCTCATATTCCGGATGACGTTTTATGATTTGGCCTTCTACCTTAAACTGAATGATTGCAATGGCCTTGTGCATCTTTGCCGCCAGCCCCGGATCCACCGCGTCATAGATGTTTTCATCAAGAATCTGGGGTACAAACCGATCGCAGGGATCCTCTCTGTAAATCCTGGCCGCAAACATGGATAATGGACGCAGGTTGATGCCATATCCGTCCTCAAGAACATCAAAGCTGTTATAGCTGATGGCGATACGCAGTACGTTGCAGATACAGGCCAGATTCCCTGTGGCGGCTCCCATCCAGGAAATATCATGATTGCCCCACTGGATATCAACGTCATGAAATCGCAGCAGTTCATCCATAATAATATCCGCCCTGGGGCCGCGGTCGAAAATATCTCCGATAATATGCAGGCTGTCAATGGTCAAATTCTGGATCAGCTCGCATAAGGCTATGATGAACTTATCTCCCACCCGGATGTCAATGATGGAGCGTATGATCTCATTATAGTATACACGTTTATTATCATCATTATAATCCACATGAAGCAGCTCATCTATGATGTAAGCAAACTCCGGGGGCATTTTCTTCCTTACTTTGGATCTGGTATACTTTGATGAAACCACTTTACAAATCTGTACCAGCCGATAAATGGTCACTCTCTGCCAGTCTCCGTCTGCCACTCCCTTAAGCTCAAGCTGCTTCATAATCCGCTCCGGATAGTAAATTAAGTTGGCTAACGCCACTTCTTCTTTCTCTGGAATGATGTGGCTGAAAGTTTCCGTGATCTTTTCACGGATAACGCCTGAGGCACTTTTTAATAAATGGACAAATGCCTCATACTCACCATGTAAGTCACTGAAAAAATATTCCGTCCCCTTTGGTAAGCCCTGTATGGCCGTAAGGTTGATGATCTCGCTGGAAGCAGCCTTAATCGTTGGATACTCCCTCGCCATCAGTTTCAGATACGCCAAACTTCTCATAATACCTCCCCTTCTCCCTGAAGCGATACTGCTGCATTTCTATAGAGCTATAGTAACATAAAAGATTTCAATTTTAAACCCTTTTTAGCAAGGCAAGAAGGCTGCCGGCTTAAACACCATTGCCGGCAGCCTCAAAATTATCTGTTTTTTAATGTTCCCCGGCACCTTTCAGGCCAGCAAATCCGCAACCGCTCTATAGCTCTGTTTCTTACGGCCGTTTAATAAAAGGACTGCCGTTTGACTGGCAGCCCTTTTGCTGTGATGGTTTAACAGGCCATTGTTTCTCTGAGTTGGGCAGCCAGTCAAAATCCTCTTATAATGTCCCTTTTGCTTCCTTCCAATCAACAAATAGATTGTAACGTTCTGTCTTAAAACGCAGAACGCAGTAATTGGGATCTTCCGGTCCATCAAAATTTTCTTCAAGCCCCTTGTACCACATCTCTTTTTTTATATCCGGGTCGGTTAATATTTCTATTGTACCCACCAGGGTGATATTGTGATCTATTCCGTTAAAGCAAACACTGGCCAGGCTGCATTGCTTAATGCGTTGGGATTTATTGCTTCCAAGTCCAGTGCAGAATGTGATCCAGTTGATACCTTCTGCCTTTGATGCGGATATCGTAGAGGCGGTCGGATAACCCTCTTTGTCAATTAACGCCAATACGCAATATCCCTCGTTTCCTCCACCGGTCTTTCCTGCAATAACTTCTCCGGCTCTAGCAATAACTTCTTCATTCATCATATTTGCCTCCTGTTTTTTTATTTGAAACAAATATATCACATCAATTAAGACAACAGTATGTCATGTTCCTATTTTTATAATATTATATTGTTAAAAAACTACCAACTATCAATCGTCAACCTGATATTCGCAATCCGCTCCCCCTGCTTCATGAGGTTAAATTTTTATTATGCTTATAAAGCACACCTTGATGCTGCATACTGTAAGTGATATAATCTTTTCAATCCTTATAATCCTGATTTATCAAAGTTCAATTGGAAAGGTGGTTAAATAACATGTGCGGCAGATATTACATTGAAATAGATGACGTGGAATTACGTTCTATTGTTGCCGAAGTAGAGAGAAAAACTGCAGTAAAAACCGGAGAAATATTCCCGACTAACCTTGCACCTGTTTTATCTCCAGATGGAATCATGAAGGCAATGCGCTGGGGATTTCCTAAATATGACGGCAAAGGTGAGATAATTAATGCCCGAAGCGAGACGGCAGCAGAGAAAAATATGTTTCGACGCCCGATGATGGAGGGACGCTGCCTGGTCCCTGCAAGCTGGTATTTTGAATGGGAGCGCCGGGGAAAGCAAAAGGTGAAGTATGCCCTGATGGCTGCTGAAAAGAGTCCGGTATGGATGGCGGGACTGTCAAAAACAGACTTGCAAACAGGAGACTCCTCTTTCGTTATCCTGACTCGTCCGGCCTGGTCCGGCATTTCATTTATTCATGATAGAATGCCGGTAATTCTCCCCAGAAAAAGTCACGACGAATGGCTTTACGGACATAACCCAATCAGTACAATGAATCAGGCAATTAGTGAAGTGCATTATAGGACTGTATAAAAGACTGGCTCAACCATAGCAATTTTAATAACCTATGCATATAATATAACGATTATATAAAATCTCTAAGAGGCCAAATGCACATGAATGATTTAGGTACAATCACGCAAATGGGACGAATCCTGCAAGTTAATAATGCAATGGTTACAGAGGTTTTTACCCGCAGCAGAACCACTGGTTATTTAGACATTATCTACTCCCAGTCTGTACAAAATGAAACGGTGTCAGAACCCTTAAGGCTTAATACAGGCTTTTACACAGATATTCTGAATCCATTGGGTCAGCACATATGCTTATGTGACATCGAAGAAGGCATGGTGGTAGATGCCTTATTTTCACCGATTATGGAATGGCGCATTCCGCCACAAGCTAACGCTTATTTCATTGTTGCAAGAGATTACGGTCAGCCATCATTTCATTCTACCACAGCTCAAATCACAGAAGTGGACATCGATAATTTTCTTTTCTATACTTACGATCCTGATAATCCCGATAATCAAATAGAATTTCATATTGCCACTAAGGCTACCGTTCGCGATAAAAATGGCTACCCTGTTCCTTTCCGTGCACTTTACCCTGGTTTATTAGTAAACGTGATCCATTCCGAAATTCAAACTGAGGATATGCCATATCAAGCGATTGCTTTCCATATTCAAATATTATAGCTAATGGAAACTTGCGGAGCAAGTTTCCATTAAAGGGCTGTTTTTTAGCCCGTCCATCCGATTATTGAAAGCATCTTTTGCTATCAACAATATAAATTTTAATTCATGATATCAGCAGGCCTCAGCCAGCCTGCTGTTTTTTTGTCTTCCTTTTTCTTCCCTTTTATTTCCACTATCAATCGAACATATATTCGATTATAATATAGCCGAGGTGATTCCATGAATAATGTCATATTTCATATCGACGTAAACTCCGCCTTTCTAAGCTGGGAAGCAGCATATCGAATCCATCATTTGGGGGGAACTTTGGATTTGCGGGATATACCCTCAGCGGTTGGCGGAGATATTACAAAAAGGCATGGTATTATACTTGCCAAAAGCGTACCGGCAAAGAAGTATCATATAAAAACCGGGGAGTCCGTGACTGAGGCACTAAGAAAGTGCCCTGACCTGGTTTTAGTTCCCCCAAACTACAATCTCTACCAAAAATCTTCGTCTGCATTTATTCATATCCTGAAACAATATTCTCCTATTGTGGAGCAGTATTCCATTGATGAGGCGTTTATGGATATGACTGGTACTGAATCATTGTTTGGAGATCCTTATCAGGCAGCAAATGATATAAAAGAACATATACACAAAGAACTTGGCTTTACCGTAAACATTGGAGTTTCAAACAATAAAGTCCTGGCCAAGATGGCATCTGACTTTAAAAAGCCTGACAAAGTGCATACGCTGTGGTTAAGTGAAATAAAAGAAAAAATGTGGCCATTATCTGTAAAAGAATTATTTTTTGTGGGCAGGGCAACCTTTCAGAAATTACGGAATCTGGGAATCAAGACCATAGGAGAATTGGCGCAGACGGATTTATCAGTCATTAAAAGTCATTTCGGCAAGTATGGGGAGGTCATATGGTCTTTTGCAAACGGAATTGATGTTTCAGCAGTGGAACCTGCTCCCCCCCCAAATAAAGGTTATGGGAATAGTACAACCACTTCATTTGATTTAGTGGATTCAAATACAGCCAGGTTAGTACTGTTATCATTGGCAGAGACAGTATCTGCCAGATTAAGAGAGGACAATGTGAAAATCAGTGTGATTTCCGTGGGAATAAAAGACTATAACTTTGTATATTATGGTCATCAAAGAACTCTTGATACGCCAACAAATATCACTTATGAAATCTATGAAACCGCTTGCCAAATATTTGATGAGATGTGGAATAAGATTCCTATCCGTCATTTAGGAATCCATACAAGCCATGTAACCACAGAGAACAGCCGTCAATTAAATATATTCGATAAAGTAGATTATGAAAAAATGGAGCGGATGGATAAAGCAGTGGATGAAATCAGAAAGCGTTTTGGTATTGACTCAATTAAAAGAGCAAGCTTTTTAAATGAAAAAGCAGTTGATCATATGAGCGGCGGAATCAGCCGGGAAAAACGGACCGCAGACTACAGCAAACAACATATATTGTAGGTGAAGATATGGGAGTATTTGGAATTGGGACTAATGTAAAAGATATTAACAGCAAAGAACCGCAAGGTAAAATGTATCATGTCGCCTGCAAGGTATGGTTTACCGCCAGCTGCAATCCCAGGCCTTTAAGTCTTAAGTTTGAAGGCGATGATGGTATCATACAAACAGTATCTGAAATAACCATAAAATGTTCAGAAGATAAAAATTATAACGGAATTCCATCAAAAGAATTTCAATGTGATGCAATCATTGGGGGCCTGAAAAGAGAATTTAAACTGATCTTTTATATGGAATCCTGTAAATGGGTTATGATAATATAAATAGGTGGGGCCGGGATCCCGGGTACCCACCTGTATTATTTACACTGATAGTCCCGGATCCTGCAGTACCCTGCTATCCTTTAGTGATTATTACCACCACCAGTTACATCTGTTACATCCAAAAAAGCAATTACAAAAATTGCATCTGCAATTTCTCCGGCAGCCCCTGTTAAAGCAACACATATATTTCCCTCCCTTCTAAGTAACGTTATACTATACTTTATGGTACCAATAGACAAGATGTGAAAATCGGGTTCCATGCCAAACATATTTAACGGCTTATAAAGTAAGAGGGCGCATTGCTCATGGCTAAAATTCAGCCATAGAGCAACACTCCCACAATCAATCAATTATACATGGAGCACTTCTCCGGCATAAAGTCTTTCTCCTTCTTTCCTGTCACTGACATTGAAAACGCAGACATTTCCTGTAGCAAAACATTCCTCTGCTATTACAGCATCAGAAGTATGGAGGACTTCATCATTGCAGAGAATTACAACATAGCTTCGATTTCCCACCGTGATTTTCACGGCCTGAGCTTCACTCTCTGTTAGTGGTTTACGAAGTGTATGGCTGTATGTCTCCACCACCTTCACTTTGGCCGGTTCTGCTGCAGAAGAATTCCCGCCATTTATGACCGTAATCATACCGGCAAATCCCTTCTTTTTCAAAACTGAAGTAACCACATCATTCTCTTCCCACTGATTGTAATGTCTTGAGGTCACTCCTCTGCTGCTTTCAAGTAAGGCATCCTTTGTCAAAAAGTTTAAAAATACTCTGGTCTCTTTTCCTTGAAAAGTCACTGAATTTACTTCTGTAAAAACCTTTCCTTCCGGTGCAAAATGAAAATATTGCCTGTATTCATGTTCTCCTTCTGCATAAAATTGATCGTGAATCAGATAAATATCTGGTTTGATCCAGATGATACGCCGGTTCACAAAGATACCCTTTTTCCTATATCCCAGATGACCGCCCTGAACAAATTCTGCAATCTCTCCGGCTCTGTATGTTCTGTTTACAGGAAGAGAAAGCTTATTCGTATACCAGGAATCTTCAAATGTAGTAAAAGATTCCCCATCTATTGTTGTGGTATTATGGCCTGGATTGTCCTTCAGAGCAAAACGAAGAGGGACATTCATATAGGTTGATCTGCCGCCATCAACCAGTACATCTTCTCCATTCACAACTAAATCCACATGCATTTTATCCCCATGACAATGACCGGTACTCATTGCTCCGCAGGTAAAATGAAGAAGATTGGAATTTCGATTCCAGTTTTCCCTTAAATAATAATCTCCACTGTTCTCCAGGCAGGCGGATATAAAATCTGGTTCTCTTACAGGTAGTAAAGCATAGTCAGCGCAGGCATTGCTTCCAAAGTCCCAGGCTCCTTCATAATCCATAAGCTCATAACCGCCCCATTTTAAGACAGGATCCTGGAACAACCATGCTCCCATGGTGATTTTATCCCGTAAATCTGTATCATCAGAATCTCCATGAGTAAATTGATGGCTGTCCGGCTTTTTCCACATAACATTAGCCAGTGCCATGCGATGAACCGCATCCTCCAAATCCGGCTTAAGTGGTATCCCATTTGCTCTTGCAAGAAAAATCACACAGCACAGACAATGATATACTTCATTGTGATACATAGGGGACTGCTCCCACTGGCTGCCGTCTTTGTAAACCTGCACCTTTACGGACTTATAGATCCTCTCCATAGCAATGGACGCCCACTCCTTTGTTTCATCACACTGAGGAAGTCCCATTGCAATCTCAAAAAGTCCGCTGTTCTCCAGAATGCACCAATTGCTCTGCAGTCTTTCGTCTCCGCCCTTTTCGACCAGCCTTCTGGCATGGAGCCTCAGTGATTCTGCAAATCGGTCTAAAAAGTCCTCTGTTATTAAACTGCTGTTTTTAAAATAGCGGATCGCTTTCGTCCAGGTCTCTCCCCGAAGCCCAGTTTCCAGCAGGCGCCATGGTCCCATCGCTGTCTTTTCATCAAGCGGAACCCTGTCTATCCAATCATTCACCAGACCCAGAAAGCATGTAACATACGCTTCATCTCCCGTCATCTGCCAGGCCTGCCCCAGGCAAATGAAAAACCTATGTCTGTTAAACTGCCAGACAAATTCCGGATCACCGGAAGGCATATAGCTCCAGTCAATTTCCCCGGAAAAAACCATAGGTTCATAGGTACGCTCCATATCCCAGTTTAAATCAAACAGAAATGTGTTTTCACATACCTCGTTTGCAATCCGGAAAATATGCTCCGCATCATCATTCCAATGTTTTTTACAATAACAGGCTGAATTCTCCGGGTCAGGGACAAAATAAGAAGCATCCGGTCTGTCAAAATACTGTTCTATTGTCATTTACACTTCTCCATTAATACCAGTATGGCTCCCAGTCTTTAGAAAGCCGGGTCAATGCCTCCATATAAAAGTAGTCGCCCCAAAGAACACACTCATCAACTCCGTGGTTTGGACATGTGTTATATGGAGAACTCTTTGCATAGGTTCCATGTAACAGAAGACCATTTGATACAGCCGGATCAGTCACCGCGCACTCCGTAACCAGTGCATGCAGAAGCCTTTTCGCCATACCTGTATAATATTCTGCTTTTTCATTTGGAAGATATTTGCTCATCTCAAGCATACCGCAGGCTGCAATTGCTGCTGCAGAAGAATCCCTTGGTTCATCGCTTCCGTCATTAAAATCAAAATCCCAGTAAGGGACCATATCCTTAGGCAAATGCTCCAGAAAAAAATCCGTTACTTTGCAGAAAATATCAGCATATTCCTCATTCCTAAGAAATTTATAAGCAAGTGCAGATCCGTAGATTCCCCATGCCTGCCCTCTTGCCCAGGCAGAACCATCCCGATACCCCTGATGGGTAACACCCTTCTTTGGTTCTCCGGTCTCAATATCAAAGAAAAAAGTATGATAGGTGGAATGATCTTCTCTAATAATATTTTTCATGGCTGTCTTAATATGCGCTTCTGCTTTTTTTATGTAGTTTTCCTCTTTGGTCACCTCACCTGCCCAGAAAAGCAGAGGCATATTAAGAAGGCAATCGATGATCATACGGTAATTATTCTCTTCCCCAAGCTTTCCCCAAGCCTGAAAAAACTGGCCTTTTTCATGAAATCTCATCATCAGATGATCTGCTGCCATAACAGCAGCTTCTTTACCAGTCGTATTTCCCGTAAGTTTATACGCAGCTACACAGGAGGGGCAGTATAAAAACCCCATGTCATGGTGATTCACCCCATCCTTTTCTTTGATCCTTCTATAAAAATCCTTTACTTCGATTTCAGCTGTATCTCTTAATGACTCATCTCCTGTTTTCTCATAAGCCAGCCACACCTCACCAGTCCAGAACCCAGGCGTCCATTCGTAGTTGGTTCCCTGCTGGTAGAAATTATTCACACTTGCTTCCTGTGGAAATTGTACTGTAAACTGATCCGTCGCTTTTTTGATCAGTCCGGCCGCCTTATCATAGGCAGCTTTTAGCATTCCATCATCAATTTCCCTGTGCTGTAATAGCTCTTCTCTTGTTTGCATATACCGTTCCTCCTCATATCGCCAAGTAAAAGATACACTTATTCCTTCACTGCTCCAATCATAACTCCCTTTGTAAAATATTTCTGTAAAAATGGGTATACGAATAAAATCGGAACAGTGGCCACCATGATTGTGGCATACTTAATGCTCTGTGCAATGGCCTCCGCATCAGCTCCCGCGCCTCCGTTCATCGCCTGTAAATCATTGGATATAAGGATTTCCCTTAAGATAACCTGAAGAGGATATAATTCCCGGTCTCTTAAGATGGCAGAAGCCCAGAACCATGCATTCCATATGGAAACTCCATAATACAGAACCATAACTGCCATAATAGCTTTAGACAGGGGCAAAATAATTTTAAACAAAATGGTAATATGACCAGCTCCGTCAATTCTGGCTGCTTCGGTTAAGCTGTCAGGAATGGATTCAAAGGATGTTCTTAAGATAATCATATTATAAGTACTGATCATAAATGGAATGATGAGTCCCCATCTGCTGTTAATCAGATGCAAATCCTTTAGATTTAAATAAAACGGAATCATTCCTCCTGAGAAAAACATAGTAAACAACACAAACAGCATCAATGGCTTTTTAAACATAACACCCTTTCTGGAAAAGAAATAAGCTGCAAGTGCAGTCATTACCAGATCCAGAGCAACACCCACCACCAGAATAAACAGAGTATTTGCATAACCTTTTAAAATCATAGGGTTTTCAAACACCTTCAAATATGCCTGAAGATTAAATCCCAGGGGCTTTAATAAGAAGCCTGAATGTGCAATCAGCTGGCTGCTGTCGCTGAATGAAGCCATAGCCACAAACCACATGGGATATAAACAGATTAATGCAACAATAGTTAAAATAATATAATTGACTACATGAAATATTCTCTCTCCGCGGGAAATTTTAACTTTCATCTTTCTCCTCCTTTACCACAGGCTGTTTTCTGTTGTTTTTTTAGAGACTTTATTCGTAATATACAACAGAACACAGTTGATCACAGAATTAAACAGACCAATAGCGGTTGAATAACTCCAATCCTGCTCAATCAGACCTGCACGGTATACATAAGAAGAAATAATATCTGCAGTTTGATAGGTAGACGGATTATATAGTAGAATCGTTTTCTCATATCCCATACACATCAGGGATCCCATTCTTAAAATCAGCATGATGATAATCGTAGGCGCAATTCCAGGTAATGTTACATGAAGAAGCTGTTTCCATTTCCCTGCACCGTCAATAGAGGCTGCTTCATATAACTGACTGTCAACACCAGATAATGCAGAAAGATAGATAATTGATCCCCAGCCAATCTCCTGCCATATACTGGTGGCGGTATATATTGTACGGAAATACGCAGGGTTCTGAAGAAGGGGATTCCGTGTTCCACCAAACAGTGCAACAATATCATTAAAAAGGCCGGTTGTCAGACAGAAATCCTTAATCATACCACAGGCAACTACCAGTGAAATAAAATGAGGCAGATAGGTAATTGTCTGAGAGAATTTTTTAAATTTAGCATTTTTTACTTCATTCAGCAAAAGGGCCAGAATAATAGGAGCCGGGAACCCAAATATAATACTATAGATACTTAGCAACAGAGTATTTTTCAAAAGTCTTCCGAAATAAGGACTTGTAAAAAACCTGGTGAAATTTTCAAACCCCACCCATTCACTGCCAAACACTCCTTTGGCAGGTGTAAAATCTTTAAATGCAATAATTGCACCATACATCGGTTTATACATAAAAACAGCATAATAAATAAGGACAGGAAGCACCAGCAGATATAACGTCCAGTTTCTCTGTAAATCTTTCCTGATTCTATTGCTCAACGAATTTCCCATCATTCCTTCCATCCCTTCCTTTCATCTGAATACTTGATCCGAAGACTTTGATCTGAAAACAGCCGGGACTGACTATGCAATCGCCCCGGCCGTATTTTAATTGGAAATCAACCAGAATTATCTAGCTTCATAACGCTCTAAAGCTGCGTTCTCAATCTCAAGTGCACGGTCCAGTTTCATATCCTTTAATGTCTGGATATAATTATCCCATTTATCAAAGCTTTCTGTACCAAAGATAAATTTAAGGGTCATTTCATCTATATAAGTATTAAGTTCATTTGTAATAGTGGCCAGCTCCTTAGACTCCTCCTGCGTTGGAGTGATATTTGGAACCGTATGTTTGCTTGCATCTGCAACCTCCCATACCTGTGGACAATCCTTAACGGTAGGAAGCTGTAAATACTGCTCTAGATAATTAAGATCCTGTACAAATGGTCCGTTATAATTAGCACGTACGTATTTTGATAAAGACTGTGCCAGCGGCCAGCCATCCGGGTTATTCATAACCAGATCGGTATAAACAGCTTTCCCATCCTTCATCTCATAAGAAACACCTTCAACACCATAATTAAATAAGTTATGCCCTGCCTCAGAATAACCATAATCCAATAATCTGGCTGCCAATTCTACATTTTTACAGCTGGAGGTAATGGCTGCTCCCACATCAGGGAATTTATTTTCCATATAGCCATATTCAGGTGTAGCACCCTTTTCTAACGTTGGAGTTGGAGCCGGAACCAGCAAATAGTCAGGATTGCTCTTCTGTGCGCTTGTCATAAACAGCTGCATACGGCTTGCTGCCCAGCCTACAGAAACACCTGCTTTATCACTGGTCATTTTAGCCGTTACCTGATCACCATTAAGAGTAGCAATATCCTTATCAATCAGTCCCTCCTGATACCACTGGTTCATAGTCATCAGATAATCCTTATATCCGTCCTGAGCAGGTGCAAAAGCAATCTTGCCCTCATCATCTATGATAAACCATGTAGAGTTTGCAGCGCCTACATGATAGGCGAATGCAAATGGGTTGGACTGTTTGAAGTTGGTCCAGTCAAAGCTAACAGGAGCCTCTGCACCCTTCTTTTCCTTAAATGCAGTCAGTACTGTATGCCACTCGTCGATGGTTGTAGGAACCTCAAGTCCCAGTTCTTCCAGCCAATCCTTACGGATGAACCCGCCTACTGTATAGCGCAGCTTATCTTCACCGCGGATGAATGGGAATGCAAAATAGTGGCCGTCATCTGTCTTAATCATCTTATCTACATCAGGGTTTTCTGCCAGGTATTTTTTAAGGTTTGGGCAATACAGATCAAAAACATCATTTAAAGGAATGATAACTCCATCCTTAATTGCTTTTTCCGGACCGCCTGGATACATCTTCACCCATTGCCACTCCATAATATCAGGGAGATTTCCATCAGCAATAATTAAATTAAACTGTTCCTTTGCCTGGTCCGCACCTGCTGCGGGATGCTGGAACTTAATTGTAACACCGGTCTGTTCCTGTAACGCTTTTCCTAATTCAGTTTCACCTAAATTAGTAAAGTTAGCTGATGCGTTCGGATTTAGCTGAAGCCAATAGGTAAGCTCCCCTCCCTTAGTCAGTGGATAAGATACCTCTCCCCCTGCTTCCGCATTCGAACTGTTTTCCCCGGTATTTGCTGTTTCCTTTGTTTCCCCTGCCCCTGGGGCTGCCCCTGTTTTACTTCCACACCCTGCCAGCAGTGAGATGGCAGTCGCCGCTGCTACTAATACGGCGATCGGCTTTTTAAAATTTCTCTTCATAATACTTCCTCCTTCTTTTTATGCACATTGCACTTATTTCCTTATATTTTACATGCTACTATGTGCATTTTATATATTCAAATATTAAAAAAGGTTGACAAAATCACATGATTTCATCAACCTTTCTTGACTAAAACTAAAATTCATTTACAATTTATCGAATCTCTACCGTCCATTTTTTAATTGTCCAGGCGTTGCTCCTGTAAATTTCTTAAAGGTTCTGATAAAAGTGGAGCTGTCCCGGAAACCTACTCTCTCCGCTACTTCAACCACATTAATCCCCTCTGCCAAAAGCTTCTCTGCTTCATCGATCCGTGTTTGATTGATGACTTTTAGAAGGCTTTCCCCTGTGTACTTTTTATAAATAGAGGATAGATAGGCAGGGGTCATATGAAAATGAAGTCCTGTCTGAGAAATATTTAAGTCAGGATCGCTGAAATTCTCCTGGATATATTTCTGCAGCTTTTCACACAATTGTTGATTTTGTCCGCTCTCTCTGGAGTTGTCCGAGGACTTACACAATTTTTCAACAGCTCCTCCAAACGTTTCCTTGATTTTCTCAAGAGGCATTTTTACAGAAATTCGCTTTAATCCTAAATCTTCACCTGGAATCTCCTCTACTTCCTGTACTCCTTTTATAATTGTTCCCATTAAATCATACAGAAGGCATTTCAACATATCCAGAGATGCTTTATTCTCCAGAAAATTGATATCTAAAATTTTATTAATATAAGAAGAAGCCAATGCGCTGTTGCGGCTTTTGATTGCTGCAATGATTCGTAGTTCCTGATCTGTTGAATAATCGTACCTTTTATGGGTGCTGTTTTTAATTTCCCGGTAACTGATATAATCAGGATCCAGAACAGCCACAAATTCCTCCGCTTCTCTTGCTTCCATATAAGATAAATGAATTCCCTCAAGCCCCTTATGAGCTTCTCCTGCCAATACAACCGTCATAAATCCAAAATTCTCATAAATATATTTCTGCATTGCATCAATGATTTCCTCTAACTTCTCATCATATCCTGCTGAAACTTCAGGGATATTGACAATCATCGCGACGGTATCTCCCAGCTCCACCCTCTCCAGACTGAAGCTGCCTTCAATTCCTTCGCCAAACACATTTCCAATAATAAACTTTCTTAAACTGTTTATCTGTATGTATTCTTCCTGGTTTTCCTCCCGCCCGGAAGCGTCCTTTCCTGTAATAAGCAGTACAAGGTTGCTTTCTTCCCGGAACTTCTTAACGATTGCTTCCCGGTCCGGCGTATCTTTGCTTTGTTCAAAGGAGTTTATCATCAGATCCGTTAGATAATACTGTTTTACCACTTCCTGGCTCCTGCTCACCATCTGTTTAAAATCCGAACGTTCGGCCAGCAGCGAAATGGTTTTTTCCTCAAGGTACAAATATTCATTGTCAACAAATATCTCCTGGGTATCATCGTGTTTCCTGAACACCTCCATCAATACCTTTAAGGGGTTATAGTTAATTTTCATCATCCTGGAGGCTGCTCCGAAACCGGTAAACAGGCAGATAAATATGCCAATAACGAAAATATTCCGCATCTTTCCTGCGGAACCGCTTATCATTTTCTCAGGCATAAGCAGAACATATTTCCAATTAAACACATCGGAAAATACAGTGCGTATAATATAATCTTCCCCGTTCCACCTTAATTTCTGATCCCCATCCTGATTTAAATGGTCATATTGGATTCCAAAGCTTGAATAATCCTCAGACCGGTTCATAATCTGATTATCCTCGTTTATAATCAGCCAATCCAAGCCCGACTCCCAGGAAGCCATTTCTATACTGCTGTTTAACGCATCCATGTCCAGCCAGATTCCGATCATTGCAGTGGATTCTCCGAATTCTCCTTTTAAGTTGTTCATGGTCAGAAGGAGGGTAGGTCTCCCCTGCGTCCATTTGGAATTCATTGGAATCGAATCACGAAAGTGATATTCAGACAGATGTTTTTTCAAAATCTCAGCTGATTTTGTATCATCCGCTCCAAAACAATAAAGATCGCTATACATGGGAAAATCCATGTTGCCAAAGGAAGAGACCACTTTGTCACAGTTCTTAAAATATACCATAATATCTTTGCAGTAATCGCCGCTTTTATTGATCGTTACCTTAAGATCCATAATTTCATTCTGAATCGTATAAAGCTGATAGGAATTGTTGGACCGAAATTCCCCCTTCACCACAGACAGCTGCTGTACGTTCTTGTTAAGGGCCAATTGTGTTAAAATATTCTCATAGTATTCCAGCTCTCTGTCACAGGTATTTTTCACAGTTTGAATCAAACTCCGGTTAGAGGCATCCGCCTGTTCCTTTGCAATATAATAAGCATAAAAATAAAACAAAATCCCCATGGAAATTGGGATTAGAAAAATGAGGCCATAAGATAAATACAGCTTTTTATAAGCTTTACCCTTGTTTATCATACTTTTTACTTCCTTTAATCGTATCATCTAACGGTATATTTTATCATAAATATACAACGAAATATAGTTGTTCTGGTGGTATTTTATAATTCGGCCAATTCCTTCCTTAAATTCCACCTTTTATATGTTACAATTCTATTACATAAGTGTTACAATGAAGTTGTTCAAAAACAAATAATAATAAGGAGGTTACGTATCATGTTTGATTTCAGCTCATGTAACTTTAGCGATTTATTAGATTTAATTTCTCAGCTCTGCAAATAATATTACGAAAAGGTTCAGCCGCCCTCACGGTTGAACCTTTTTTCTGCTATTATTTCCTGCACAAGCAGAAATTTCATTATAGCAAAGGTATGGTAAAAAATACAGCGCTGGATTTTCTCGTACCTTAAGGTCAAGTTCCGCATATGATATAACAATAGAAAAAGCAAAGGAGTTTCTTATATGTGCAGCCCATGCATTTTCACCCCATACCGCGATGTAAACTGCAAAGACCTGGCGATCTTCTATGAGGCCACAAGGGAATTACGGGGCGCAACCTATAAGCCCTACCTGGTATCCATTCAAGAGGCCAGGGGAATCAACTTCCGCTTTATCTGCAATTCCTTCATTATGACCCGTCCTCCCCAGAATGCCATAACCATGGTATGCATTTTCAAACCCTTTTGCAAAGAAGGGGAAAAAGAAGAGTTAAGGGCGGTTGTAACTAGTATATGCAAAATGGGATGCTATAAAGGTTAGTGAAAATAAGGTGATTTTATGAAAGCGAAAACCAAGATCGGAGATTGGATATATCCTGCCCCGGTTTTCTTTCATTGGGAGCGGCCTGCCAGATCATGATTTGAGCTGATCAAAGCAGGCCGCTTTTATGCTGATATAGATTTAGTGTTTGTCCTCACCCTGATAACAGCCGCCCGTAGCAGCGGTTTATCAAAAGCTTTAATAAGCCAGCCGGTATACATCAATCATCTCCGGCTTCCCCAGTGACCGGATTCCGGGCAGAGTTCTGCTTCCGTAAAAGGAGCATTTATCCGCAAGAATTTCTAAATCCGTTTCCTTTATTCCCGCATTCAGCTCTCTTAAGCTGACAGGCATTCCGAGGCTCTTATAAAATCCTTCCAGTCTGTTAATCCCATTAAGAGCCGTTTTTAAAGGCTCTTCAAAGTTCATTTCCTCATTCAATACCCGGACAGCCAGCTGAGCAAACCTCATAGGATCAACTTCGCATACGTACCTGGACCAGGAACAAAACAGGGCAGACAGACCGGCACCGTGGGCAATGGCCGGATAAAGCCCTGACAGCTCATGCTCCAATTGGTGAACCTGCATCATATATTCCCTTCCCAGACCGGTAAGCTCATTATGGGAGAGGCTTCCTGCCCACATAAGGGTTGCACGTGCCTCATAATCTTCTGGATTTTTATCTGCCACAGCTCCCGCTTCCATAACAGAGGTTAAAAGTCCTTCCGCAATCCGGTCCGTTAAAGGCGTATCCTTTGTCGTCCCTCCCAGATACCGTTCCAGCGTGTGCATCATGATATCTACAGTTCCGCATCCGGTCTGGAATTTGCTGACAGTAAAGGTCAGCTCCGGATTGCAGATGGCAAACAGAGGACGATGGGTCGGACTGTTAAACCCTCGCTTTAAGCCCCCTTCTTCATTTGTGATAACGCAGGATAAGCTTGTCTCACTCCCTGAAGCGGACAGGGTCAGAATGTTTCCATGGGGGAGTGCTTTTGCCGGAACCGCTTCCTTTAAAAAGAATTTCCAGGGATCAATTTCCGGATTAAGTGCTCCGTCGGCAATGCACTTAGCCGAATCAATAACACTTCCGCCACCCACTGCCAGAATGAACTCCACATGTTCCCTTCTGCATAACTCCATGCCTTCTTTTGCCAGGGATAAAACCGGATTAGGCTGCACTCCGCCAAAAAGAACATATTCGATTCCATGCTCTTTTAAGGATTCTTCCACCAGCCCAAGCAAACCGCTTTTCTTTACGCTGCCTCCACCATAATGAATCATGATTTTATGAAATCCATATTCAGAAATAATGGCTCCTGCCTTTTTGTGGGTATCGCGGCCAAATATCACCCTTGTAGGTACACAATACTCAAAATTATTCATTCTATCCTCACTTTCCGCTGCGGTTTAACCCTCATGTTCCGCATCATGTTTATTCTTAATAGAAATTATACCACGAACATTTCTTTTTTCCAATATGGACTCTCCCCACCCGTTTCCCTTCATATTTTTTATTATCTCAGCATATCTTATAAAGGAAAGCCTTAGTAATCTGCTTTCCTTTTTCATATGTAAGTAGTTCGATTCACCTGGCGGCTCATCGAACGGCTGATCTGCTTTTTTCAGTCCGGGCCTGGCTTGCCTTTATTTAAGTAAATCATGCCATGGAATGACAAGGAGAACGCTTATGAACCTATTTAAAAAAGATATCAGACTTTCCCATGTATCCAGACACCATATCATCATTTACATAGAAGTCATTATTCTGACATTTCTTCTGGTCTCCTTGTTTTTCATATCCCCAGGCGGGAAGCTCTCATTTCCGGTAGTCAATCAGGACAGTAACGCCAGTCCCTCGGAAGCTAAAAAATTTATAAAATGGGTGGATTTTGATGTGACCGCAAGGGCCATGCAGGAGGCCTTCCGTTATGATGTCAACACCTGCCAGTCTGAGCCTCATTTAAACTGGGTGGATTTACTTGCTTATCTAGGTGCCAAGTATGGGGGGGACTTTTCCAGGTATTCCACGAAAGATTTAGATGGGCTGGCGGAGCAGCTTCTTTCCGGTAAAACCATGGAAGAACTGACTGCAAAAATGACCCACTATTCCTATTACAGAGAAGCCTATGGAGCTGTGCTTGATGGCCTTGTCGGCCAGTACGATATTCAGATTTCCTCTCAAAATGCACCCCTATACGCCACCCCTGCCCTCCTTCCCGACGGCACCCAGGATCCGGATAAGGTCTGGGTAAAGAAGTATGGGCTAAAAAGCTTTTCCCCCATTGCAAAGGGCTTCCCCTATAATGATTTTGACGATTTTGGAGTTGCACGCTCTTATGGCTACAAACGGCAGCATCTGGGGCATGACATGATGGGCCAGGTAGGGACTCCCATCATCGCAGTGGAAAGCGGCTATGTAGAAGCCATCGGATGGAACCAGTATGGCGGATGGCGTCTGGGAATCCGCAGCTTTGATGGAAAGCGGTATTATTATTACGCCCATTTAAGAAAGAATTATCCTTATCATAAATCCTTATGCCAGGGCAGCATCGTTACGGCGGGAGATGTGATCGGTTATCTGGGGCGCACCGGATACAGCCGGAATGAAAATACCAATAATATCAATCAGCCTCATCTTCACTTTGGACTTCAGCTTATTTTTGACGAATCTCAGAAGGAAGGAAACAATGAGATCTGGGTCAACTGCTATGAGCTGACCAAATTCCTTACTATGAACCGGTCCGAGACTTTTAAGAACCAGGAGACAAAAGAATACAACCGGGTTTATGATATGACGGATCCTGGGATCCCTGATAATTTCATTCCGCCTGAACCTCCGAAAGAAGAAAATTGACCTATAAATATGACAGGGGCTGTTGCGGCAAGTGCAACAGCCCCTGTATCTGCATACATTCGAGGAGTCAGATGTGATAACGCTTTATTTTACTTTTGGCTGCTGCTGAGTAATGCAGTGGATATTTCCGCCACCAAATGCAACCTCTTCGGTACGTACCCCGACCACTTTGCGGTCCGGATACATTTCCTGGATCTGCTGTAAGGCCAATGCATCGTTTTCATCGCCATACTGGGGAACAATCACTCCCCCGTTCACGACCAGGAAATTCATATAGGAAGCGATGGAAATCTCGCCATCCTCTCTTGGAAGGGTACCCTCTACCATATCAATTGCGTCTGCACCACGAAGCAGAACAGGGTTCTTGGTCAGGCAAAGCTTATGTACCTTTAATTTACGGCCCTTTGCGTCTACGGCTTCGTTTAATGTTTTATAAGCTTCCTGCGCTTCTCTATAGAAAGGATTCTCTTCATCTTCCGTCCAGATGCAGGCAACTTCCCCTGGTCTTACATACTGGACAACATCGTCAACATGTCCATTGGTTTCGTTTGGATCGATGCCATCCTTAATCCAGATAACCTTCTGGCAGTTTAAGTATTGATCCAGCATATCTTCAATTTCTTCTTTTGTCATATGAGGATTTCTTCCCTCACTTAGCAGGCACATTTCTGTGGTAACGATGGTTCCCTCTCCATCTACATGGAAGGAACCGCCTTCCAGAACGAAACCTTCGGTACGATAGGAATCGATTCCTTCAATTTCACATACCTTTTGTGCCACAAGATCATCCTGATCCCATGGGAAGTAAAGTCCGTCTACCAGGCCGCCCCATGCATTAAAGGTCCAGTCACAGCCCCTGATGCCGCCTTTATCATTGATGACAAAGGTCGGTCCGCAGTCACGGATCCAGGAATCATTGCTAGTCATCTCAACCACCTTAATTTCAGATGGAAGATGGGCACGGCAGTTCTGAAATTGTGCCGGAGATACACAAACGGTAACCGGCTCAAACGGAAGGATCGCTTTCGCTACCTCAGTAAATACAATCTGTGCCGGCTTTGCGCCGTTTCTCCAGTTATCCGGCCTTTCCGGCCATAACATCCAGATCTGTTCCTGCTCTTCAAACTCTGCAGGCATACGGTATCCATCCTGCTTTGGTGTTGTGTTCTCAATTCTCTTTGCCATAATCTATCCCTTCTCTTTCTTATTTATCTCTTTTTCTGTTTACAATCAGCTCACCAAGTATGAGGAACAGCACTGCCCCGATGGTGATCGGCAGGACTCCCTCCAGAGTTTCCGCATCAAAGCTTAAAGGAACTGCGGTGAAGATCAGTGCAACGATGATCAGCGTCATTGGAACGAATGCTAAAACTCTTAAGAAACCATTGCTTCCCGGAACCCTAAAGGGCCGTTCTGTGTCCGGGTCTATCTTCCTGAGCTTTAAGAAGGCCGGAAATACAGGAATATAGGAAAGCAAAAACATAACCAGATTCAGTGCAAAGAAGCACCAGAACAGATCCTGATTGGGTATAAGGGGCGCGATGATTAAAACCGTGCTGGCTACCAGTCCATTCATAATGGCGGCACCAATGGGCATATCATTCTTTTTGCTTCTTATCTTAAATACCGCCGGCATATCCCCGTTCTCTGCCGAATAAGCCGCTACATTGTTTACTCCCAGTGACCAGGAAACCATATTTCCAAAAAGTGTGAGCAGGAAGCCAATGGCAACCACTGTTACAATGAATCCTCTGGTGCTTCCGGTCAAAAGCTGGACACTTGCAACCAAGCCGGTACTGGTACTGATCTGATCGGCCGGAATCGCAACACCGATTCCAAATGCCATAAAGATATAGATCGCTGCAATGACAAATCCGCCTGCAATAATCGCCTGAGGAATCTGCTTCCTCGGATTCTCCATGTCACCCGCAAAGGTACAAACAACTTCAAAACCCAGGCAGTTAAATAAAATAACTGATATGTAGGATAAGCTGTTTAGATTAAAGCTAGGAATCAGAGATGCTAAGGTGTATTCATTGGCAACTCCATGGGTCATTGCACCGTAGATGCCTAGACAGCCCAGGATTACTGCTATGAGGATTTTAATTACAGCCGCACCGTTTAAGATCCAGGCGCTGTCACAAACGGAAAAAAAGCTGATAAAAACAATGATCCATACAAACGTAAGCTCTATGATCAAGGACGGAAAAAATCCCAGTTGTCCTCCGGTCAAAAGATTAATGACCTCGGGGAACATAAGCGCCAAAGAAGCCATCCAAAGCGGAAAGTTGATCCAGTAATACCAGGACACCCTTCCTCCCCATTTTTTACCAAAGGCTTTTGACACCCAGTCATATAATCCACCGTCACCCTCATAGGTTGTCCCCAGTTCTGAGGAGATCAAGCCATATGGTAGCAAAAATGCTATTAAGAGGAAAATCCACCAGAAATACTGGGAATTACCAATCGCTGCCACCGGACTTGCTGCTTCTGCCACAAATACAACGCATATAACCGTCATTATGGCATCTATTAACCGAAACTTCTTCTTTGGCGCGTCTGACATAATTCTCCTCCTATCTGATATTTCTATCATCCATGAATTTCTCTAATTGTTCCTTTGCTGCAGCGATCTGAAGCTCGCTTGGTGCCTGATCTCTCTGATACTGTGTAAAGTAAACAAGCAGGCCTCTCATTGCTGTCAGGCGGTTCCCTGCCTCTAAGAATGCAATGGAGCTGTCGCTGTCAAGTACTTCATCGGTCACGTCTTCTCCTCTTGTCGCGGGCAGACAGTGCATGAATTTACATCCGATATTTCCAAGAGACATTAAATCCCTGTTTACCTGATAATCCTTAAATGTAGCAACACGCTCTTCCTTGGGAGTCTCGTTTTCATACAGTCCATACCAAACGTCTGTATAAATGAAATCTGCTCCCTTTACGCTGTCACGGTTGTCGGTTACTTCCCATGTACCGCCGGAGGTCCTGCAGTTTTCTTCCATGATATTTTTGTGCTCTTCTAAAAGCTGATTGTTCCTTGGTCCGTAATGAACGAAATGCATACCAAGCTTTGTGGTGATAAATCCGAGAGAAGCACATACCTGTGTTCCGTCACCTACGAAAACAACCTTGCAGTCTTCCAGTTTTTTGCCCCTTGGAAGATGCTCTACGATTGTACAAAGGTCACCGATTTCCTGGGTTGGATGATTGTAATCACTCATACCGTTTAATACCGGGATTGTGCATGCTTTGGCCAACTCCACCACTGTGTTGTGTTCAACCACTCTGGCCATTACCACGTCGATCAGCTGGGAAAGCACTCTTCCTGTATCGCCGATGGTCTCATGGCCTCCAAGCTGGATCATGCCGGGTCCTAAGTACTGGGCATGTCCGCCGAGCTGTTCCATGGCAGTTTCAAAGGATACGCGGGTTCTTGTTGAAGACTGCTGGAAAATCATTCCCAGTGTTTTCCCTTTTAACAGAGGAGGATTATAACCTGCCTTGATGCTTCTTTTAATTGCCAGGGACAGTTCGATGATGTCTAACAACTGCACCTTAGTAAAATCGTTAGTGTCAATAAAATGTGTAATTCCGTTTGCTTTCATGGCAAAGTCTCCTTATATAAATTTTTATTGTTAATTAGTTAAATGTAAATATGGTGCCTGTCTTTCCGTCCAATGCTTCAACCGCATTGTCAAGAGAAGTGATGATCGCCCGTTTTGACGGATTGGATCTTACAAACTTCATGGCTGCCTGAACCTTAGGAAGCATGCTTCCCGGAGCAAATTGCCCTTCCTCACAATACTGGTTTGCTTCCATCAGGCTAAGATGGTCCAGATTCCTCTGATCCGGTTTCTTGTAATTGACTGCCACCTTTTCTACTTCCGTTAAGATCACCAGAATGTCTGCTTCCACCTGTTCTGCCAGGAGTTCTGCTGCAAAATCCTTATCAATCACTGCTGCTGTTCCATGGAGAGCACCGGTCGGATCTTCAATGACCGGAATTCCGCCTCCTCCGCAGGTAATGACAATTGCCTTTGGCCATAACTCTTTTACCGCCTCAATCTCCACAATCTTCTTAGGAATCGGAGATGCAACCACTCTGCGGTATCCCCGGCCGGCATCTTCTTTCATGACGTATCCCTTTTCCTCTTCCAGAGCGCTGGCCTCTTCTTTTGTATAGAAAGGTCCGATAGGTTTGGTCGGATTGTGAAAAGCCGGATCATGTTCGTCAACAATCATCTGGGTAGCGATGGTGACAACAGGAAAGTTCTGATTCCTCTTATTGAGCGCATATTTCAGACCCTGCTGCAAATGATATCCGATATAACCCTGGGACATTGCCCCGCACACGTCAAATGGCATGGGCGGTGTTACTTCTTTTGCAGTTTCAGAGGCCAGCAAAATTCTCCCTACCTGAGGTCCGTTCCCATGTACAATAGCCATCTCATAGCCACGCTCATTTAGTTCTGCTATATACTCGCAAGTCTTATGTACGACTTCAAGCTGTGCCTTGGCAGTTGCTTCTCCTTTTCCTGACTGCAGTGCATTTCCGCCTAAAGCAAGGACTATTTTCTCTGCCATCAGTAAAACCTCCTTTTGTGATTTTTGATTTGCTGTGATTTGCTTTTGCCGCGTCGTCACAAGATGAAAATAGCAGTTCTAACACCGGTTGAGAATGCAACCATAAGATAGATATTTATAACACTTTTAACTTTAATCCACATAAACTTCCCTAAACTTTTGTGCAACATGCACTAATAAATGGGCTTTTCGAGAAAATTAGGAGTTGAAAAAACTTTTTTATTTGCTATACTGATGATGGACAACTTGAGGATGAGCAAACGTCAGGAGGAATTATGGGAAAAGGTATCGTATTCATTTACAATCTGGTTTTGATCATGGTCTACTCCGGAGTCTTTTGGATGTCTTTTTCGCTCTTTTTTAATGGAAAAGAAAAGATCCTGTTATGGATAGGGATTATATTCGGAGCAGTTTTAACGGATGATATTGTGATTTTTGCATCAGAAATGTTTGAGAATTTTGCAGAATCTTATAATAGAGTTTTTATGATCGTTCCAACCCATAAGACCATGATCTACCTGATCCTGTCACTGGGATATTTAACTATCTTCAAACGGCTGTTAAACAGAACGATAACCTTCCGTGATTATGGAATTTTAGCAGTATACGTGACCTTCATGCTGTTTGTGCCGGTCATGGACAACAATGCCTGGAAAATATGGCTCTATTTCCTCCCAAGCCAGCTTTACAATGCTTATATAGGAGCAGAATGTTTAAGGATAATAAAAAAGAATCCTGAGGAATATCAGGATCCTTTCTTTAAATGGTGTAAAAGACTTTTTTATATTACTGTTCTCATGAATATCCTCATCATTGCAGAAGATACCATTGTAATCTTTAATTTTGATACTTATTCAAAATATTATATTAATATGAATAACAGGAGTTTAACCTCTGATATTCTATATCTTATTTATGCCTTATTTTCTACCGGATATCTTATGTACTACTTAAAGATATTATTGAAGAATAATACCATTGTTTCGGAAGTAACCAGCCATACCCGGGGGAACCTGCCCTCTGATATAGAAGAAAGCGTTCTGTACCGTTTCAGCGAAGCAAACCATCTTACTGCAAGGGAGAGGGAAATACTGAGAGTGCTTCTTATGGATAAAACCAATCAGGAAATAAGCGAGGATTTATACATCTCCCTGGGAACAGCGAAAACCCATGTTCATAATATCTTTCAAAAAATCGGAGTTGTAAAACGCCCTCAGCTTCTTGAGGTTTATGCCGCCTACCGGGATGAACAGCTAAATAAAGAACCAGAAAAAGAAACGCCGTCCCCATAAGCTTTATCCAGCCGGGGACGGCGTGTTTTATTTTAGAAGGTGGATAAATAATCCGCTGCGAAGCTTTGGCTCGAACCATGTGGATTTGGGAGGCATCAAAAGTCCTGCATCCGCCACGGCAAACAGTTCCTGAATGGATGTGGGGTACATGGAAAATGCCACTGCCATATCCTGGCTGCACCGTTTCTCCAGTTCTTTAAGTCCCCGGATCCCTCCAATAAAATCAATTCTTTTATCCGTTCTGGGATCTCCGATTCCCAAAACAGGACCGAGCAGGTTATCCTGGAGGATGGACACATCAAGTCCTCTTACCGGATCTGTGGATTTTAAGGAATTGAAAGCTTTCAAGCAGTACCATTTCCGGTTTAAGTACATACCAAAGGTGCCTTTGTCCAAAGGTGCAAAGGCCTCGGTCCCCATACAGAATACTTCAAAGGACTGCTCTGTCTTTTGAAGAAACTCCTCCTCTGAAAGGCCATTTAAATCCTTTACCACCCGGTTATATGGCATGATCATCAGCTGGTCATGGGGAAACAGCACGGAAAGAAAATAGTTAAAAGGTTCTCCTCCTGTATACCCCGGATTTTCCGCACGCCTCTTAAGTCCTACCTTTACAGCGGAAGCAGCCCTGTGATGTCCATCTGCGATATAAGTAGCGGGGATCGTTTGGAAAGCCTTTTCGATCAGTGTGATGCTGTCCTTGTCATGGATCTGCCATACCCTGTGGCTGATTCCGTCTTCTGCCGCAAAATCATACAAAGGCTCAGTATCTGTTTTTAAATTCACAATTTCGTTGACCGTTTCATTGGAACGGTAAGCCAGAAAAATGGGGCCGGTCTGTGCATCGGTAGTATCCACATGGCGGATCCGGTCTACTTCCTTTTCTTCTCTGGTATTTTCGTGTTTTTTTATGACTCCATTCACATAATCATCAATGGAAGAACAGGCCACGATTCCAGTCTGACGCCTTCCGTCCATCGTCAGCTCATAGATATAATAGGCTTCCAGACAATCTTTCTTAAAAGTCCCGTCCTCTATCCAGCTTTTCAGCATTTCTCCGGCTTTTTCATAAACACGGACATCATAGGTATCCACGTCATCAGAAAACTGGGTCTCCGGCCTGTCAATGTTTAAAAATGACCTTGGGTTGGCTGCCGTTACCTGGCAGGCCTCCTTACGGCTGTATACGTCATAGGGAAGGGCTGCCACCTGCCCGGCATACCGTTCATCAGGTCTAATGCATTGAAATGGTTTTACAATTGCCATAGTGTCTCCTTTATTTGCTTACAGTTCTTTCATGCAGAAACATGTATGTAATGTGTGCGTGTGGGCTTGCTCACTAAGCACAAATCACATACATGTTTCTATAGGGCGGACGTCCGGCATGAATCATTTAGCGGCCTATATCTTTCCCCTTCGGAAATAACTTCTATATGCTAAATGAAGATGGCATGGTTAAACTCTATTATTTAACTACCCTCACCCGAAGTACGCCCTTTATTTCACTTAGCTTACGTATGCTCTCCCCATCCGGAACGCTTTCCAAATCAAGCAGGGTATACGCGTACTTTTCACGGCTTTTGTTGGTCATATCGGAGATGTTCATATCTCCTGCTGCCAGTGTTCCTGTAATCTGTCCGATCATATTAGGGATATTTAAGTGAAGCACTGCGATGCGGCTTGCTGCCTTGCATACTCCCATATCACAGACAGGAAAGTTTACGGAATTGCGGATATTCCCGTTATCGATGTAATCCATGATCTCCTCTACTGCCATTTTGGCGCAGTTATCCTCGGATTCCTCGGTAGAAGCGCCTAAGTGAGGGATAACGATGGCTCCTTCCATATGAACAGACTTTGGATTGGGGAAATCCGTCACATATCTTTTCACCTTGCCGGTTTTTAAGGCCTCAGCCATATCATCCTCATTCACCAGGACGTCTCTTGAAAAGTTCAGAACCACAGCGCCATCCTTCATTCGATCAAGAGCAGCCTTATTCACCATTCCTTTTGTGGAATCAATTAACGGCAGGTGAAGGGTTATGTAATCGCATTCCTGGTAAATGGTATCTACGGATGTGATGTGCTTGATATTCCTTGAAAGCTTCCATGCCGCATTTATAGAAATGTAGGGATCATACCCATAAACCTCCATTCCTAAGGAAGTGCAGGCATTGGCTACTTCTGCACCAATGGCTCCAAGTCCGATAACGCCCAGCTTCTTTCCCTTAATTTCGTATCCTGCAAAGGCCTTTTTAGCTACTTCCGCAGATTTTGCAATATTCTCGTCGTCCTTATTATCTTTACACCAGCGGATGCCTCCTTCAATATCTCTGGAAGCCATCATAAGGCCTGCAATAACCAGCTCCTTAACTCCGTTGGCATTGGCTCCTGGTGTATTAAACACCACGATCCCCTTTGCGGCACACTCATCCAGGGGGATGTTATTGACTCCTGCCCCGGCTCTTGCGATGGCTAAAAGACCCTCAGGGAATTCAAGCTCATGCATGGAAGCGCTTCGGACAAGAACACCATCCGCTTCTTTTATGTCATCTGTTAAGGTATAATCTTCTGTCAGCAATGCGGTTCCGCAGCTGGAAACCGCATTGAGGCAATGAATTTTTCTCATCATGTCTCCTCTCTTAACTGTATGGTCATTTCCCATGCTTTGCTTCAAATTCCTTCATAAAGGCAACCAGCTTCTCCACACCTTCTATAGGCATGGCGTTATAAATACTGGCCCGCATACCGCCTACGCTCCGGTGGCCTTTTAAGTTTTC
This sequence comes from [Clostridium] celerecrescens 18A, assembly GCF_002797975.1. Lineage (NCBI taxonomy): Bacteria > Bacillati > Bacillota > Clostridia > Lachnospirales > Lachnospiraceae > Lacrimispora > Lacrimispora celerecrescens. The sequence goes on from NZ_PGET01000001.1 coordinate 3,474,332, forward strand.
AAAACCTGCTGCCTTTGATTCCTTTACAAACAGTGCATCCAATTCCTCGCTTCCGGTCACAAAGGGCACATTCATCAGAGAACGGTCTTCCTTTACTACAGTACCGGTAAACATCTGGCTCTGGTCCAGATAATCATATAGAATGGCTGCCTTCTTTTCATTGAGCTCTTTCATGGCTTCCAGACCGCCCCGGTTTTTTAACCACTTAAACACCTTTCCGCAGATATAGATTCCATAGGCCGGTGGTGTGTTATAAAGAGATTTCTCATCGGCATGAGTCTTATATCGGAGCATGGTAGGTGTTCCAGGAAGCACAGCCTCTGTGATCAAGTCTTCCCGGATGATGGCGATGACCACGCCTGCAGGCCCTACGTTCTTCTGGGCGCCTGCAAAAATCAGACCGTATTTTGAAACGTCAATAGGTTCCGATAAGAAACAGGAGGAGAGATCGGCAACAAGTGTTTTTCCTTTTGTATTTGGCAATGTTTTATACTTAGTCCCGTAAATTGTGTTATTTTCACAGATATAAACGTAATCCGCATCATCAGAAATCGGCAGATCCGAAACATCCGGGATATAATTGAAGGTCTTGTCGGCGCTTGACGCAACTGCATTGGCCGTACCGTAAAGCTTTGCTTCCTGGTATGCCTTCTTCGCCCACTGTCCCGTAATGATATAATCCCCTACGCGATTCTTGAATAAGTTCATGGGAACCATAGCAAACTGCTGGGAGGCTCCGCCCTGTAAAAATAATACCTTATAATTGTCCGGAATCTTCAATAAATCCCGCAAATCGGCTTCTGCATCACCAATAATGGATTCGAACATCTTGGACCTGTGGCTCATCTCCATGACTGACATTCCACAACCTCTGTAATCCATCATCTCTTCTGCGGCTTCTCTCAGGACTTCTTCCGGCAGCACAGCAGGCCCTGCGGAAAAATTGTACACTCTGCTCATAATCTTCCTCCTCATACTTTTGTCTTAAATCTTTAAGTCTTCTGCGTCAAACGCATCCTGGATGGGCGCTCCCGGTGATACCATTGGGAATACCTTGTCATCACAATGAATCTGACAATCTATAACAACAGGAACGTTTAACTCTATAGCTTCTCTGAGGACAGGCTCAAAATCGTCCTTACTGGTCACACGGTAAGCCTTAGCTCCCAGCCCTTCCGCCACCTTTACAAAATCCACCTGATCATTAAGAACTGTATGTGAATACCTCTTACCATAGAACAGGGTCTGCCACTGACGGACCATGCCTAATACGTGGTTGTTTAAAACCACCTGAATGATGGGAATATTGTAGCGGGTAGCCGTGGCGATCTCATTCATATTCATACGGAAACATCCATCTCCTGCCACGTTAATGACTACCTTATCCTTGCAGCCCAGCTTTGCACCCAGGGAGGCCCCCAGGCCATAGCCCATGGTTCCAAGACCACCGGAGGAGAGGAAGCTTCTGGGATATTTATACTGGTAGAACTGGGCAGCCCACATCTGATGCTGGCCCACCTCTGTTGTAATGATGGCGTCTCCCTGTGTGATCTCATAAATCTTTTCAATGATATAGGGACCGGTCAGCGCGCTCTTATCGAAGCGCATGGGATACATATCCTTCAGCCGGTCAATGTGGCCCAGCCACTCTTCATGATTGATGGGATCTAAACGGGCATTCAGTTTTTTTAAGATTACTTTTACATCACCGACGACGCTGGCATATGTCTTAACGTTCTTATTGATCTCCGCCGGGTCTACATCAAACTGAAGGATCTTTGCCCTCTTGGCAAACTTAGCGGCATTGCCGGTCACCCGGTCACTGAACCGGGCACCTACTACAATCAATAAGTCACATTCTGTTATTCCAAAATTAGAGGTCTTGGTTCCGTGCATTCCGACCATTCCGGTATACAATTCATCGGTTCCGTCGAAAGCTCCTTTTCCCATAAGACTGTCTGCCACCGGGGCCTGAATCTTGTGGGCAAAGGAAGAAAGCTCCTCCGAGGCATTGGAAGCAACCGCGCCTCCTCCTACGAAGATATACGGTTTCTGGGATTTCCGGATCAGCTGCAGTGCTGTCTCTAAATCTTCCTCAGTTATGGTATCTTCCTGCCTTTTAACCGGCTCCGGCATCTGGGATTCATAATCAAAGGTGCCGGCGGTAACATCCTTTGTGATATCAACCAGCACAGGTCCCGGCCTTCCGGTCTGTGCGATCTGGAAAGCCCGGCGGATGGTGTCAGCCAGTTTTGTTATATCTTTAACGATAAAGTTGTATTTTGTGATAGGCATCGTCACACCGGTGATATCTATCTCCTGGAAGCTATCTCTTCCCAGAAGGTTTACTGCCACGTTGCATGTAATAGCAACCATTGGGATGGAATCCATAAATGCGGTGGCAATTCCGGTTACCAGGTTAGTGGCTCCAGGCCCTGAGGTGGCCAGACAAACTCCCACCTTACCGGTAGCTCTTGCATATCCGTCTGCCGCATGGGCCGCGCCCTGTTCATGGGAAGTCAGGATATGGGTGATCTCATCTTGATGTTTATAAAGGGCATCGTATATATTTAAGATCGTACCGCCCGGATATCCAAAAACAGTATCCACTCCCTGCTCTTTCAGGCATTCGATCACAATCTCTGCTCCTGTCAATGTCTTCATAGGCTGCTCCTTTTTTTTATATTTCGAGAATCGCTCCCCGACTTGCCGGGGCTGCCATTGCCGCATAGCGTGCCAGATATCCAGTGGTCACCTGAGGTTTCCTTGGCTGCCAGTTGGCCTTTCTTCTGGTCATTTCTTCATCAGATACCTTCACGTCTAACCGATGGTTATCAATATCAATGAAAATGATGTCTCCCTCTTCAACCAGGGCAATGGGACCTCCCACCGCTGCCTCCGGACATGCATGCCCGATGGAGGCACCTCTGGAAGCACCGCTGAAACGTCCGTCGGTAATAAGGGCCACTGTGGAACCTAACCCCATGCCTGCAATGGCTGAGGTGGGATTTAACATCTCCCTCATACCCGGACCTCCCTTGGGGCCTTCATATCGGATAACAACTACATCTCCTGCCACAATCTTACCGCCCTTGATGGCTGCTATGGCATCCTCCTCACAATCAAACACTCTTGCCGGGCCTTCATGCTTTAACATCTCAGGCGCTACGGCGGAGCGCTTAACCACTGCGGAATCAGGGGCCAGGTTTCCCTTTAAGATGGCGATTCCGCCAGTCTGGCTGTAGGGATCTTCCACCGGCCGGATCACTTCAGGATTCTTATTTATACAACTCCTAATATTCTCTCCAACCGTTTTACCTGTTACTGTCATACAGTCTAATTCCAGAAGCCCCAGCTTGCTGACCTCGTTCATAACAGCATATATGCCGCCTGCTTCATTTAAATCTTCCATATAAGTTGGTCCTGCCGGAGCCAGATGGCACAGGTTAGGAGTCTTTGCACTGATCTTATTTGCAATTTCCAGATTTAAATCCACTCCTGCCTCATGGGCAATGGCAGGAAGATGAAGCATGCTGTTGGTACTGCAACCCAGAGCCATATCCATAGTCAGGGCATTGCAAAAGGCTTTTTCTGTCATGATGTCACGTGGACAGATATTCTTCTTAAGCATCTCCATAACTGCCATTCCTGCATGCTTTGCCAGCTTAAGACGTTCCGAATAAACCGCCGGAATGGTTCCGTTTCCTTTCAGTCCCATTCCCAAAACCTCGGTCAGGCAGTTCATGCTGTTGGCCGTATACATGCCGGAACAGGAGCCGCAGGTAGGGCACGCCTTTTGCTCGTATTCCCTTACATCCTCTTCTGTCATGTTTCCTGCGGTATAAGCTCCTACCGCCTCAAACATGCTGGAAAGGCTGGTTTTATGGCCGTGCACACGCCCTGCTAACATTGGTCCGCCACTGACGAACACTGTGGGTATGTTAATGCGGGCTGCTGCCATTAAGAGTCCAGGAACATTCTTATCACAGTTGGGTACCATGACCAGAGCGTCAAAGGCATGGGCTCTGGCAAGGCATTCTGTGGAATCAGCAACCAGGTCCCTGGTGACCAGGGAGTATTTCATTCCAATGTGTCCCATGGCGATTCCATCACATACCGCTATGGCCGGAACCATCACAGGTGTACCGCCGGCCATGGCGACTCCCATTTTAACGGCATCCACTATTTTGTCCAGGTTCATATGGCCTGGTACGATTTCATTATAAGAACTGACAATACCGATCAGAGGTCTTTCCATCTCTTCCTCTGTCATTCCCAGTGCGTGAAACAGGGAACGGTGAGGCGCCTGCTGCATCCCTTTTTTTACTGAATCACTTTTCATGTGCTGCACACTCCTTTTCTTTTCCAATCTGTTCCGCAATTAAATCTCCCATCTCTGCGGTTGAGACCTTTTTACACGTTTCTGAATATATATCTGCCGTCCGGTATCCTTCCTTAAGCACTTGCTCCACGGCTGCCTCCACAGCTGCCGCTTCTGTATCCAGATCAAAGGAATAGCGAAGCATCATAGCGGCGGAAAGAACGGTTGCAATGGGATTTGCAATATTTTTACCCGCAATATCCGGGGCAGAGCCATGACTTGGTTCATACATTCCAAATTTGCTTTCATTCATGCTTGCCGAGGAAAGCATTCCAATGGAGCCTGTGATCATGCTGGCTTCATCGGATAAGATATCACCGAACATATTCTCAGTCAGGATCACATCAAACTGTCCCGGATTCATGACAAGCTGCATCGCACAGTTATCCACCAGCATATGGGATAAGGTCACTTCCGGATAATCCTTTGCCACCTCTTCCACCACGCTTCTCCATAGTCTGGAGGAATCCAGCACATTTGCCTTATCAACGCTTGTTACTTTTTTCCGGCGTTTCATGGCAATATCAAATGCCTTAACGGCAATTCTTCTTATTTCATTTTCATTATAGGTAAGGGTATCCACGGCAGTCAATACGCCATCCAGCTCTTTGGTATACCGCTCTCCGAAATACAGGCCCCCTGTCAGTTCTCTCATGATGACCATGTCAAACCCTTCTCCAATAATCTCATTCTTTAAAGGACAGGCATCCGATAGCTCTTTATACAGATAGGCTGGGCGGATATTGGCAAATAAATTAAGACCCTTACGGATGGCAAGTAGCCCCGCTTCAGGTCTCAGATTCGGTGCCACATCGTACCATCTTGAATTTCCTACATTTCCGCCAACTGCCCCAAGGAGAACGGAATCACTGTTTTTCGCTGTTTCAAGGGCTTCATCTGTTAAGGGAACTCCATATGTATCAATGGAAATGCCGCCCATCAATACTTCTGTATACTGGAACTCATGACCATATACACTTCCCACTTTATCAAGTACCTTTCTCGCTTCGCCAATGATTTCAGGCCCGATCCCGTCGCCGGGAATCACTGCAATGTTGTAATTCATCTCTTCCACTCCCTCTATGACACTGTACTATGCTAATATATTTCTTCTCATAATAGAACATTTATCGGGATTTTTCAACTAAAATAAAATAATTTTCGAGAAAAGAATATATGAGATTGGAATTGATACTATAAATTTAAGTTATAAGATAAAAAAATGGGAACCGGTCATCCGGTTCCCATTGGCTGTTTTTCTTCCTGAATCTCTTCTGGGCTCAATGCCTCAATTTTCCAGGCAATGTCCTTTTCTTCCTGGATCAGCTCCTGGAAATGCCCGCATACTTCCTGGATAATTTCCCGGTTGTTCTGCCTGAATGAAGCCTTATATAACCCATGCTTCACTGCCGTCCACTTTAAGAAGTATTCCTTATGGAAATACCTGTCATATGTTTCTTTAAACGATGGCATGTTTTGAAGATAATTAAGATAGAGATATCGGTTGTTAATCAAAGCATCTATGTACTTTGCAAGCAGTTCCCCATTCTTCTGTTTTCCATAAGCGCATTCTCTGATTTGTTCAAGGAGATTTTCCTGTGTTTTCTGATGAGTGTACAAAATTTCCTGTGCCTCCTGCCGGATTCCCTTACAAAACTGTTTTTCTCCAGTCTTTTGAATCTGGCAAATGTCAGAGACGTTGGAAATCAAATCTTCCTCTGTTAATTCCATATATTTTTTATCATACGTAGGGTCAAAACAGGAAAAAAAACCTTTTTCCTCCTTTCGGGCAATAAAATAATGGAAACTGTGTAATGTATGATAATAAGGAACCCATGGAATGAAAAATGCATCCATCTCAACTACATTCCATTGTCCTAAGGTAAGACTGGATATGTTTTTCTCCATTTCCTGTTTGGAACAGCAATTCAAAAATCTCATGCTGACACCCAAGGCTTCCAGATTCCCAGGCATTCTTCTGGATAAATATAAGTGATGGATCTGGTCATAGGTCAGGTCTGTTTCCGACCATAAATCTGCAAGCGCATTCCGGTAATCCACCCCTATGAGAACAGCAGCATTTATCATGCTGCTGGTATAGCAGTTTAAACCCTGAAAATAAATCAGATTCATAGTTGTTCCCCTTTTCTCCTTTCATTTTTTCCAGATGCAGTTTTTCTGATCGCATCGACTATTTGTATTTTCCGGGGCTGTTTAAAACCTGATAAATGCGCTTTGCAGTAAGCCCTGATTTCTTCCTCGATTTTTTCCTGCCTTGCCAGAGGATCGGCCGGAATGATATCTGCGCATACGGTTTCAACTCCTAAAGGATCCGTTTCTCCATAAACAACACAGTCATTTACAAGCAGACTGTTTAAGATACAGGCTTCCACTTCTTCCGGATATACGTTGAATCCTCTGACAATTATTACGTTTTTCTTCCGACCGCAGATATACAAATAGCCATCTTCATCCAGGTAACCAAGATCACCCGTATACAAATAGCCATGTTTCAGTACCTTCTTAGTTTCCTCTTCATTTTTGTAATATCCCGACATCACATTTGGTCCCTTTACAAGAATTTCCCCATTGGTATAAGGAATATCCGTAATCTCCCCGTCAGCTTCTATGGATATTTTAATTCCTTTTATCGCCTTTCCTACGGAATCCAGTTTCTCTAAACTGATTTTCGAGCATTTTGTAATTAACGGGGCTGCTTCTGTCATCCCGTAGCCTTGCCATAGCTGGATTCCCGGATATGCTGTTAAAAGTTTTTTCAATGTGGTACCGGAAACTTTGCTTCCTCCAAATCCAAAATATTTTAATAAATGAATATCATAAGGAACGGGCCTGCCCGCTGTCTGTTCCATCAAAAGGGGAACCATTGCCCCACCCTCATAGTGGGTTACTCTATTCTCCTGAACCGCTTTATAAAAGGAGTCCAAAGTAAAATCTTCCTTAAGAAGAACGATAGGGAACGCTTTCATGAGACATGCACACAGGATCATTATTCCGTAAGCAGAAGAAAACGGAGCTGCAAGGATGTATCTGATTTTCTTCTCATCCATCTCCTCAAAACACATTTTATCGATATAACCCAAAACGGAAGTTTCAACATTCCTTTCTGAAAGAGGTACAATTTTCACCCTGCCTGTAGAACCTGATGTTGTTAGCAGAATTATGGGTTCATCCGGACCCGGGCTATTTCCGGAAAGAACCGGCATGGATTCTCCCAGCAGGCATTCTTCAACGTAAACCACCCGTAAATCAGGTACATCCATGGATTTTATCTCATCAAAAAACGAACGGAATCTTATGGAAGTAATGATTATATCTGTGGAGGTCTGGTCCAGGAGAGGAGTCACTTCATGTTTTGTCAAGCGGGCACTTATAGGAAATGCTGTTTTACCCAACAGGAATATTCCAAAAAGAGCAGCGATATAATCGCTCCCATCCGGTAAAAATATTGCGGCGATTTTCCAATCATTCCTGGGCAGGCAGGCCTGTATTGCCGCGGCTTTTTGAACCAGGTCCTGCAACGTAATACTTGTATCTCCGTCAATAATCGCTTGTTTTTTCAGGTTTGTTTGATACATGAACAAATCTCTGATCATTTTATATTTTTCTCCTTTACTTTCTTCTCAGCCAGTTCAATCAACCGGCCGACTTCCAGACAAGATTCCATTTCCGTAATATCAAAGGTAATGGAATACGTATCTTCTATCTTAAGTAAAAGATGGATGAAAGAAAGGGAGTCAAGCCCCATATCCTTATACAGATTCGTCTTTCTGTCAGAAACCGGAAACTGGGCCGCTTCCTCTATCATATGGATAATTTCGTCATTGATCATAACTGCCGTTTTCCCTCCTTATTCTCTCAGATATTCCTATTTCCGAAGAAAGGCCTGTATCTTGCTGCAAGGCTGGATACAGGCCTGCTTCTATTGCTTAGTCAAGCAAAATTCCACCACTTACTGAGAACCTGACGAATAGTTCCGACGTAACACCTTCTGCTCTGCATCCGACAATAATTCCAACAAGGGAACCCGCCGGGATCAAGGCATTGATGTCTGTCAGGGAACCTCTTTCCAGTGTATATTTGGGAACCTGCCCTCCACCTACCGGCGCTATAAACGGATCAGAATAAGTCAGGGTATCCTGAAGTATGGTAAACACCATCCCGCCTGTCATCTGCCCAGGTGTATCTGAAGTTAAAACTGCAAGGGCAGCAAACGGAAACAGTGTAGATCCCTCCGGTAGGAACAGTGACATTTTGGCACCAAATAATACATAAATATTTTTTACGACTGCATCATAAGGCATAACAAAACAACTACGGTAAAATTGATCATAGTTAGCGAAGTCAAATGTAATCGTTCCAGCTGCCCAGTCACCCTCTTGAAGCTGTGTAGGCCTGCCTGAATTAATTGCATTTGCTTCAAATCCAGCAAAATGAATAATTGACGGATTGCCCAGGTCATCCGTGGAAACCTCGGCATATTCATCGTCAATGGCAAAGGGAATCACTCCCGACATATTGGTGCCCGTTCCTGCAGGTCCGGTAGGTCCAGTTGCCCCGGTGGGCCCAGTCGCACCGGTAAGTCCTATGGGGCCAGTGGATCCGGTCGGGCCAGTAGGTCCAGTGGATCCGGTAAGACCGGTGGGACCAGTAGGGCCGGTTGCTCCGGTGAGTCCGGTGGAACCAGTAGGACCGGTGGGGCCTGTGGGGCCGGTTGCTCCGGTTGGGCCGGTTGCTCCGGTAAGTCCGGTGGGACCAATAGGTCCGGTCGGGCCAGTAGGGCCAGTTGCTCCGGTAAGCCCAATGGGGCCGGTGGATCCGGTCGGGCCGGTTGCTCCGGCAGCTCCGGTCGGGCCAGTAGGGCCGGTTGCTCCGGTAAGCCCTATAGGGCCAGTAGGTCCGGTAGAGCCGGTTGGCCCAGTTGCTCCGGTAGCTCCCGCGGGGCCGGTAGGACCGGTTGCTCCGGCCGGGCCAACAGGACCAGTCGGTCCAGTAGATCCAGTCGGCCCAATAGGTCCCCGTGGTCCCATTGGTCCCATCGGTCCAACAGGTCCTTGTAGTCCCATCGGTCCTTGAGCTCCAGTCGGGCCGGTTGGCCCAGTCGGGCCAGTTGGCCCTGGTATGCCTTGTGGTCCTGTTGGTCCCACGCAGCATCTGCAACATTGCGATCCTGATGAGTTACAGCAGCGATTTTCATCAAGGCAGCAATTTTCATTACAATTTCTACATTTATTCATTATAATCCTCTCCTGTTAGAGCGTAAATTACAGTGTTTACTTGTAAGACTTTTGTACAAAACTGAAGTAATAACATAAAGTGGTTTTCTACCTCTTTATATATTAATATATGTATCTAATCTCTTACTGTCTAATTCACTTATGCGCCTCCTTTCATATAAGATTTACTGTCAGTCATCGTACACTTGGGATATCTCAAAAACGATTCTGCTGCATCAAAAAAGTACCTGCCAGAATTGGCAGGTACTTAACTTGTAAAGAAAACCGTTTGTTTACTGATGAATCATATCCAGATAGAACTCAAATGCCTCTTTCGCAGTAAATCCTTCGTGTACGATCTTACGGACAGCCGCACTCATCTCCACAGGGCTTTGGCTCTGGAAGATATTTCTTCCCATATCAACTCCTTTTGCCCCCTGGCTGATGGAGTTATATGCAAGCTCCAGAGCTTCTTTTTCCGGAAGTTTCTTGCCTCCTGCCACCACTATGGGAACAGGGCAGGCAGATACCACTTCTTCAAAGTTTTCACAGTAGTAGGTTTTTATGATATTGGCTCCTAACTCCGCCACAATGCGGGTAGCCAGCTTAAAGAACCGGTCTGATCGCTCCATCTGCTTTCCTACTGCCACAACTCCCATGGTAGGAATGCTGTAGCGCATACCCAAATTTACCGCTTTTGACAGATTATCAAGGCTTGAAAGCTGTCCATCCCCTCCGATAAACGTTTGAACCGCCATACAATCCGCATTCATACGAATCACATCCTCTATGTCAACGGCAAGAACTTCATGGGACAAGTCCTCGTCAAGCATAGAAGAACCGGAGGTGACACGCAGTGCAATGCCTTTCCTTCCTTCTGCCGGCACACAACTCCTGATCGCCCCTCTTGTCCCCATTAGAACATCGATATTAGGAAGCAGCTTAGGCACCACCAAATCAAGTCTCTCCAGGCCAGATACAGAACCCATAAAATATCCATGATCAAAGGCAAACATCACCGTATTTCCGCTGTTCTCATCAAAAATATTCGATAAGTGCTTCTTCATTCCCCAATCCAGATGACCCGCTCCCTTTACGTAAAAAGGCTTATTGTTTGCAAATGGTTCATCCAGGTGATAATCATGTTCTACTTTCATTCCATCCAAATCTGCCATATTCTTTCTCCTTTTGCTTCTATATTATTTTCTGTCATGATTCCCGGCATTTCAGCCGTATTAGAAATCATAGTTGTTCATGTTATCTTTATTAAATACCGTACGCTCTGGAAGGAGAACAACTCCATTGTTTACCTCAGCGGTGGTTGCCCCTTCTACCAAACAGTCATTTGGCATTACTTCCACCGTACCAATTTCCGGAATATCAATCTTATCTCCTACTTTCACCTGATTCCCTGCGGACAGATAGGCGGCTAGATAGCAGCCAATCGCACCCTGCACCTGGCAGTCCCAAAGCCCCCACTGCTCAATCACACCCGCATCGCAGTAATCCTTAATGGACATCGGGGAGGCAAAACCGGTAATGGTTACATCTTCTTTTGTAAGTCCCTTGTTCTGGGCTGCCTTACACTGGCCTGGAAGAGCCGTAGAATCATTGCAGATAATCAGGTCAATATCCGGGTTGGCTTCCAGTATAGAAGCACCGATCGAGACCGCTTTTTCCGCATCCTGTTCAGAATAATAATTATTCGGAGCCACATTCACCCAGTTAGGATAGTTCTCTTTGATGTAGGCCTCTCCCGCAACCTGCCAGGAATTCTGATCCGCTACCGTTGCCTGGGAATAGTGCCAACAGTATTTCACCGCGTCAGCTTTAACATCTTTCCCCCGTTTTGTTAAAGAATCCACTCCCATATCTACCAGCATCTTCCCAAGCATCTCAGGAGTTCCCTGTGAAACCATCAACGTACGTACCGTATCTGAAACATCAGAATCCCATGTGACCACAGTCAGACCTGCATCAGCAGCCTCTTTTAACGCGGAGTCAAGCCCCGTTGCATCTACGGAAGAAACACAAAGGGCATCCACGCCGCTTGCCACCGCATTGTTGATTACCTGAACCTGGTCAGCTACAGCCGCATTAGCACTTCCCTGATAGTCAACTGTAATATCCCATGTCTTTCCATACTTCTGTGCTCCCGCATTGGCGGATTCAAAAAATGCATTTCCTGTCAGCTTAGGAATAAATGCAACAGTTTTTCCAGAAATACCAGAAGAACCGGTATTATCTTTGCTTTCTTCTGCTTTTGATTCTGTTTTCGTTTCACCAGCTGGTGCATTAGATGCTGCCGCCGGTTTTCCAGAGCTGCCGCAAGCAGTCAGCGATGCCGCCATCAGTCCTGCCAATACAATTGCTATTGCTTTTCTCATAAATAAAATCCTCCTTATATGTTTTGATCGTTTTATATTAATGAGGTTACACCTCATGTTACCAATCAATTCCGTTCTCTTTTCAGAAAACGTGCTTTGAGTGCCGGATTATTCAGGACAGCTCTGCCCGTTACCACCGCCAGTAAAAGAAGCCCTGCCGGAATGTCCAAATACTGCTGGCTCACCTTGAAGCACAGAGGAAGTCCGAATCTCAAAGTACCGATAACTACTGCAGCAAGAGCCGTTCCAGGTACGCTTCCTTTTCCTCCTGTACTTAAAGTACCGCCTAAAACAACTGCAGTGATGATGGGAAGGGTCAGAGTAGAGCCAATATCGCTTTTTGCCGTACCAAGATAAGAGGTCAGGATGATTCCTGCCACCGCCGCACTGATTCCGGAAAGAATGTAAGTGCTCATAATAATGAATTTGGCATGAATACCTGAATATTCCGCTGCATCGGGATTTACCCCTACCAGAAATACCTGTCTGCCATATCTGGTTTTATGTAGAAGAAAATAAGCCAGCACTGCCAGGATAAGAAAAATGATCACCTGACTTGGAATCACACCAAACAGCTTTACTTTAGAAAGCCTTAAAAAACTATCCGGGAAACCGCTGATTCCTTTATAGCTCTCTGTTGCAGACAAATTGGACACCAGAAGAGCAATTCCCGAGTACAGAAAACTCCCTCCAAGAGTGACCACCATAGGCTGCACGCCGCAGTATGCGATGAAATAGCCGGATAAGGCGCCGCATAACCCGGCTGCAATCATAGCGATCAGGGAGGCAAACCAGATGTTTACTCCTCCATCCTGCCAGGCAACTCCCAAAATAATGGAAGAAAGCCCTACAATGGAACCAGCTTGGATATCGATCCCTCCAGTGATCATGACAAAGGTAACAAACAGTGAAATGATACAAATGGAAATGATGTCATTCATACTGCCAAACAGCACTCTCGGCATAAGGAACTTACTGTTCTTTGATGCAAAAACAACAATTTCCAGAATTAATATCAAAGAGAGTACAAATTCCCATTTTTTCCAGATATGAGATTTCATTTCTTCTCTCCTCCTTTTTCTGCAGTCCTTGCGGCAAGGATCCGGTGACGGTTTTTCTCTGCCGCCCGGTTCTGTGACACAGTATTAATTACAACAATGGTCAGCAGCATGATACCTGTGATCGTATTGTCATAATCGGAAGAAAATCCAAGAAAAACAAGAATTCTGCTGATGGAGGACATGATGACCGCACCGATAGAGGCGCCGGCCAGGCTTCCAATCCCGCCGCTTAAGCTTAAGCCTCCCAGAACGCAGGCAGCAATTGCCTTCATCTCATATCCATTTCCTGCCGTAGGCGTAATAAAGCCAATGCGTGACGCATAAATGATACCTGCGACGGAAGCAAACACTCCACACAGGACATAAGCTGCAATCTTCGTTTTATCTGCCGGTATTCCCACCAGGGTTGCACCCGCTGCATGATCTCCCACTGCGATAAAATACTTTCCCTTTTTCGTTTTCGTCAAAATAAGATGGACAACCAAGATAACAAGAACTGCCAGAGCATAAAAGACAGTTAAGTTTCCAATCAGGAGGCGGTTTGACATTCTGGTAAATTCAGCCGGAAGATTTTCAACCCAGGCACCCTTCGTGTATACATATATCAGCCCCCGCACAACACCGTTAACACCCAAAGTAAAAATCAGAGAGGGAATGTGAAGAACCGCCACGCCGACTCCATTGACCAGTCCGGTAAGAATACCAATGGCAAGAGCGGCTGCCGTAGCCGTCACCACCCCATACCCATCTCTTAAAAGAGCGGCTCCCACGGCTGCCGATAAGCCCAGCACTGCACCGATGGAAACATCGATTTCTCCCGTTAAGATAACAAATGCAATTCCTGCCGACAGAAGGGTAAATACAACGCTGTCATTAAAACAGTTCCATATGGCTGCCGGCTGCCAGAAACTCCTGTTTACCAAGCCCACCAAAAAAATCAGTCCTGCCAGAAAAAGAAAACTATTTAACTCACGGATTCTTCCAATCTTTTTCATGCTTCCACCTGCTTTCCTTCTGTCACGCCAAAAGATGCCGCCATAAGGCTTGCCTGGGAGATTTCATGTTTGCCTAATTCTCCTCTAAGCCGTCCCTGAAAGACCACAACTGCCCGGTCTGAAAGCTCCACAATCTCTTCCATATCAGAAGAAATCAGCATAACCGCTACTCCCTGCTTTTTCAGTTCGTGGATAATCGCATACACATCTCCCCGTGCTGCCGCATCAATACCACGTGTAGGCTCGTCCAGAATCACCAGCTTTGGATTGGTAGACAGAGACCGGCCGATTACGATCTTTTGCTGGTTGCCTCCGGAAAGGCTTCCCGCAATCTGATCCTGGCCCGTAATTTTGATGCGGAAATCCTCCACATATTTCCGGGTGATCAATTGCTCCGCCTTCCTATTTAAAAATATTCGTCCAAGGGATTTCCCCGGAACCAAAGCAGAGGTGATATTAGCCCCAACATCACTGATACCAAACAGGCCATTTAAGCAGCGGTCTTCCGGCACATAATTGATACCGGTTTTTAAAACCTCCCTGGTAGAAAGGCCTGTCACATCTTCTCCATCCAGAAAAGCCTTTCCTCCAAGAACCTTATCTTTTCCAAAAATCGTAACTGCAAGTTCGGTACGCCCGGCTCCCACAACTCCTGCGACCCCAAGAATCTCTCCCGGATAAATCTTAAGGTTTATGTCCCGGAATCCGTAACCGGAGTAGCCTTTCAGTTCAAATACCGGCTCCAGTGCAGAGTAATCCAGATGACTGGATTCTTTTCCCCCGGCTTTCTGCTGCCCTTCCATATTGGGAGGAAGCAGACCCTTAACCAGCATCTCCCTGGTAAAGTCCGGGGTCTTTCCCTTTAATGTAATCACACCGTCCCTCATAATTGCCACATGAGTAGCGATCTGGAATACCTCAGCCAGACGGTGAGTAATATAGATGATCCCAATGCCCTTCTTCTTTAAATCCTCCACAATCCGGAAAAGGCTCTCTACCTCATCAAAGGTCAGTGCACTGGTAGGTTCATCTAAAATCAGAAGCTTCGCCTGCCTTAAGAGTCCTCTTAAAAGCTCCACCAGCTGCTGTTCAGCTATAGAAAGGCTCATTGCCTTCCGGTCCGTATCCAGATGCCAGCCGATCTCATCCATGATGTGCCCCAGCCGCTTCCTAAGAACAGCCGTATTTTCACTAAAACCGATCAGGATATTCTCTTCAACAGTCATATTAGGAAACAGCATGGGCTCCTGGGGAACCATATAAATCCCTTTTGAAAGAGCAACAGACGGCTTGAATACCGAAAGCATGTCACCTGCAACTGTTACATTTCCGGCATCCGGCTGGTAGATACCCATTATGATTTTCATCAAGGTGCTTTTTCCCGCTCCGTTTCCGCCAATCAGGGCAAGTACTTCTCCCTCTCCTACGCTTAAATCGATACCTTTTAAAACAGCATTGGAGCCAAATGATTTGACAATACCGCTGACAGAAAACAGTGTCTGTTCCAAACGGGCTGCTTCTGATTGTTTCATATTTCCTCCCACCCATCATACTTGATATTTTTGTTCGTATCGCTAACTTTTGTTCATGCCCATATCATACATGACGCCAAACACGTTGTCAATAGTTTTTTCAGAAATATATGGTGTTTTTGAACTAATTTCAGCGTTATATTATATATTATTTATTATATTTTACTCATCAAATTCAGGTTTTTAATTTTTAAGCCGTCACTATTGACATATGAAATTCCATTTGTTATACTTAAGAAAATTCAAAACAATTTATTCAACTCAAAACATTTGTTTAGAATAACAAAGAACAGGAGACCTAAAAATGAACTATGAAGATTCCCTTATAATTAAAACAGCATGGTATTATTATATAGAAAATATGACCCAGCAAAAAATTTCTGAAAAACTCGGAATATCCCGTATGAAAGTGATTAAGCTTTTGGAGAAAGCCAGGCAGGATGGAGTGATCCAGTTTCAGATTTCCCAGGAACGAAGCCGTCACTTAAAGGTCGAACAGGAGTTAATCCGCAGATGGAATTTAAAGGATGCTTTTGTAGTTCCCTCTGCACCAGGCATTTCCTCTCTCAACGATACCATTGCCAAAGCCGCCGCCATGTACATCAGTGACCGGATTACAGAAAACACATACATCAATATAGGATACGGAGATACTCTTGGACGGGTTATCAATCATCTGGCTACCATAACAGAAGCACCGCTGTCAGCCGTATCTTTAACAGGAGGAGTCAGCTATTATCTTCCAAATACATTTTCTAGCAAATTTAATGCAAAACTATTTCTGTATCCTGCCCCCCTCGTTGTTTCAACCAAGGAGCTTTGCAGTGCAATGCAGAACGAGCCTTCCGTCCAGGAAATTTCCCGCATGGTGAATCTGGCTTCCATGACCGTCGTTGGCATAGGAGGGATCAGAGAAGATGCAACCATAATCAAGAATGGAATTTTCACAAAGAATGACTTTCTCTATTTGTCCATGCAGGGAGCCGTAGGAGATATCCTGAGCCATTTCATCGATCAGGATGGAAACCCCATTCATACCGATATTGAAGACCGGCTGTTAAGCACATCTCTTGCAACCCTGCGAACCCTGCCCAATGTCATTGGAGTTGCCGCAGGTGACAGCAAATTGAAAGCCATTCGTGCTTCTTTAAAGGGAGGCTATTTAAATGTGTTAATCACAGATGAACAAACGGCATTAAACCTGATGGAGGAAGATCCCGACTCACCGATATGAAAATAGAATGGAGGAATGGAGATGTCATCAAATTACCTTTTAGCCATTGATGCAGGCACCGGCAGCATCCGTGCCGTACTTTTTGACAGCAAGGGCAATCAGATCTCTTGTATTCAAGAGGAATGGGAACACAGGGAAGATCCCCGGTATCCGGGGAGTATGGATTTTGACTGGGTACATAACTGGGAGCTTGCCGCTTCCTGTATCCGAAGGGTCTTATGCACAAGCGCCGTCAATCCTTATGAGATAGCCGCAATCTCCACCACCTGCATGAGAGAAGGTATTGTTCTTTACGACAAGGAAGGAAAAGAAATCTGGGCCTGCGCCAATGTAGATGCCCGGAGCAATGAAGAAGTAGTACAATTGATCCGCAGTGATCCGGAGCTTGAACGCCTCCTCTATCAGGAAACAGGACAGTCTTATGCTCTGGATGCCCTTCCCAGGCTTCTCTGGGTAAAGAATAAAATGCCAGATATTTATAAACGGGCCGCATACATTGGAATGTTCAATGACTGGCTTATATTTAAGCTGACCGGCCTCCTGGCCGTAGAGCCAAGCAACGGATCAACTACAGGATTGTTTGATTTAAAAACCCGATGCTGGAATCCGGAGATTGCCGGACGGTGCGGACTCCGGACAGATATTTTTCCCCTTGTAAAGGAATGTGGGACTGTAATCGGAAAAACCGCTACCTGCTGCAAAGACCAGACTGGACTGCCGGAAGGAATTCCCGTTGTTGCTGGCGGAGGGGATGCCCAGCTGGGCTGTATTGGCGTAGGTGTGGTACATGCCGGGGAAGCCGCAGTATTCGGAGGCAGCTTCTGGCAGTACGAATACAACACTGACAAGCCGGACACAGATCCGGACTGCCGTGTCCGTGTAAACTGTCATGCCATACCAGGCATCTGGCAGTTTGAAGCCCTCGCCTTTCAACCGGGCCTTGTCATGCGATGGTATCGGGACAGCTTCTGCCATGCAGAAAAAAAGCTGGCAGAGGAAGCAGGTACGAGCATCTATCATTTGATGAATGAGGAAGCAGAGAAAATACCGGCAGGATGCTATGGAATGATGTGTACTTTTTCGGATGTAATGAACTTTATTAGCTGGAAGCACGCCGCACCGACCTTCTCCAACTTTGGCCTTGATCCCGGGAAATATAACCATTATACCTTCTACCGGGCAATTTTAGAGAATGCGGCTCTGGTTACAAAAGGACATCTTGATCTGGTCCAGGATGCCATCGGCCATCGGCCAAAAGAAATCACCTTTGCCGGCGGAGCCTCTAACAGTTCCCTCTGGGCCCAGATACTGTCTGATGTTCTGGGGCTTCCGGTAAAGGTTCCTAAAGTAAAGGAAGCCACTGCACTGGGCGCTGCGATCCTGGCCGGATATGGAATCGGCATGTATCAGGATATTGCTGAAACTGCAAAAGAGCTGGTAATTATAGAGCGGCAGTTTATGCCAAACATGGAGAATCATAAGATTTATGGTGAAATCTATGGGAAATGGAGAGAATTTTATCAGGCTCAGCTGGCTCTCTGCGACCGTAAGATCACTAAGAATATGTGGATAGCACCCGGTTTATAAGGGAAGAAAAAGGAGAAAAAATATGTTCATTACCAATGAATCAGAAAAAGAATTCCGTTTTGGGGACAGCGGCCCAAAATATTTAATGAAAGGACCGCGCATGAATTTTGCAGTCGTACAGTTCCAGCCAGGTGAGGATTTCACCGCTCACTATCATAACGTTATGGAAGAAGATTTCTTCATTCTGGAGGGAGAGATCAATATTGTTGTAGACGGAGTCGTCCACCATTTAAAGCAGGGAGATTTCATTCATATTGAACCTTCCGAAGTTCACTACTGCTTTAATCCATACAAGAACAAAGTTAAGATGATATCCACGCTGGCGCCTTATCAGCAGGTGGATAAGGTAGAAGTAGAAGACTATACGTTTTAGATTCCGAAAATGGTACCCTGATGGTCAGGCATAGAAAAAGAGGCCTTCCGCCTCTTTTCTACCTCATACCATCAGGGTACTGTTTATTATTTTTATGAAATGCCTTTATTTACTGTCAGACATTTATCAATAGAAGCCTTTTCAATTTCATTAATATTGGAAGAACCTACCGTACGGGTGTAGTAGCAGCTGGAATCACTGTTTAAGGAACCTACAGACAGGGTAAAGGATTCTTCCGAGCCATTCCTATCATAAGTATAAGTAATGACTGCAGCAGGCTGATCAAGGCCGTAGCCTGCCAGTTCATTGTCCTGCACCTTATAATTTGGGCAGCTCTTTACCTTCAGGCTGCTTAAGGAATCTGCCAGAACATTTAGGCCTGAATTATCGGAAAGCTTATTGTCCGGCGAATCCGCAGAGTCCCTGTACCATTCGATCGTCCCATCTTTCTCATCCAGCTTCTTTTTTACATAATGTTCACTGATGCCTGCCTTAGTTATTGTAATGCTCTTTATGTCGGCACCGGATACAGCCGGGAACTCCTCCAGGGCCATCAGATCATTTAGTCCCGAGCCCGTTTCATTGTACAGGGTGGAGCCTATGAGATATGGGGTATCCTGCCCCTCCAGTGCCGCATAATAATCCCCATCACCGGTGGCATTGCCAAGGAGGATCACGGATGTCGCCCCATCTTCTGCTGCTGCAGCGATCTTTCTTATGGGCTTATCCAGACCATAGGCGCTTAGGCTGTCTCCGCCTTCCAGCTTCCGCAGGGCTTCAAGCTTAGAAACCGTGGAAGCAAGGGAATCCATTTCCTCCTGTTTTACCGGAAAAAGGTCATCTCCGTCATAGCTCCATTTGCCATTCTTTTTTGTAAAGGACAGCTCCTGTCCGTCAATATCATAGGAAAGGCTGGAAACATTGGAAAGGTCGGTGAGATAGACTTTTTCTCCCTCCTCCTTCTCCTTCGTCTGTTCCTGGGAGCGGTTCATATACTGCCCCACGCCCACATAGATCACACACAGGGTCGCCAGGGCGGCCGTTCCATATAAAAGGCCTTTTTTCTTTTTCATGTTTCAGCCTCCTTTTACAAACGTCTGCGCTTAAGCCAGATCACAAGTCCTGCTGCCAGTGTCACCACCGGGATAACAAATATAAACAGGATTCCCCACATGCCTCCGTGGGTAACGGTGTTATAGGTTACATCAAGGCTCTTGGCAGGAATGGATACATTGGATACATCATCAAAATTAGCCGTAACTGCATTCATGAAAAGATTTAAATTAGTTAAATTGGTAAAGCTGGTGTTCAGCCCCTCATCGATAAGGGTTGGGGTACTGAATACGGTCAAACGTGCCGTTCCAGAACTTAAAGTCTTCTCTGATACGGCTCCCAGGATATAGGTTCCTTCTGTCTGCTTATCAGCCGTTACCAGCATACCTCCGTCACTGGTCTCCATAAACGGAGTTACTTCAACGCCTTCGGGCAGAACCTCTTTCTGGGTCATGGCTGCGGACTGGAGGACAAGGGCTGCGCTTTTTCCATCTATGCCATTTGTCACTTCGCTTCCTGCCTGAATGGTTGGAAAGATATAATAGGGATTGTTCTGATAAAATTTCTTGGTATCTGCTGCAAGTCCGTTTTCCAGATTCAGACCGTAATCGCTCATAAGGG
Organism: [Clostridium] celerecrescens 18A; assembly: GCF_002797975.1. Classification (NCBI taxonomy): domain Bacteria; kingdom Bacillati; phylum Bacillota; class Clostridia; order Lachnospirales; family Lachnospiraceae; genus Lacrimispora; species Lacrimispora celerecrescens. The sequence goes on from NZ_PGET01000001.1 coordinate 3,494,790, forward strand.
CGCTTAAGTTCGGGCGGTCCTTTTCCGTATAACCGGCTAGGATCAGAACCCTTCCCCCTTTATCCAGGTAATCGGAAATCATCTTCCTTTCATCATTTGCCAGGTCTGATGCCGGAGCATTGATGAGCAAAAGTTCACAATCCTCAGGAATGCTTCCTCCTGTCAGAAGATTCAGGGAGCTCACGGTCAGATTGGACTTTTTTAACATATCGGAAGCCGTAGCTCCAAGGGCCGCCTCTCCATGGCCTTCTGTCACATAAACTGTTTTCTGCACGTTGTTGATCACATGGGAAATAGCCCCGGTAAGCTGACCTTCACCGTCAAATTCCGTTTCCTTGGACTGTCCATAATAATAGTAGGACATTTCATCCATTTTAATGATATCCGTCATGGCGATGGATTCTGTCCTGCCTGTGGAATCACAGCTTACCAAAAGCGTATTATCCTGTGCTTTCAGCTTATTAACCTGGTCCGGATGAAGAACGGAATCCACGGTCACTACCTTGATGCGGCTGGATAAATCCCCGTAGCGCTTAATAAAGCTTGTGATCCTCTTATCTACAGATTCCGGATCAGCAACCACATAAATCGTAACATCCTTATCAAGTGCCTTAACAAGATCCTTCGTGGTCCCGCCCAGGGTATAGATCTGGCTGCTGCTCATATCCCACTGCCGTACCTTCTCCGGAAGACGGCCTACGATCAAATTTAATATTACTACGGCTGCTATGACAATCAACGTTAGGATTGCCGTGTAGCCCCCTTTTTTTAATTTTCTGGTCATCTCCATCCTCCTAACTCCATCTGCGTTTCTCTATGGACTGCACGGTCAAGAATACCAGCAGGAAAATGATGCTGATATAGTAAACCAGGCCGCCTGCATCAAAGATGTAATGACTGGCAAAGTTCTGAAACACGTCGGTCACTGCAATTTTTTCCAAAACATTTGTCAGAGCACGTTCAAAAAGGTCCTTTTTTACAAGGTACAGCACTGCGATGCAGAGTACTCCTGCTGCTTCCAGAACGGCTGCAAGGGGACCATGGCTCGTTATTCGGGACACCGCAAATACAATCCCGGACCAAAGAATCAGAAACCCTGCTGCAGAGCCGATCGCCGATGTGGGTAAAAATTCTACAAGACTGGGCCATAAAAGCAAAAGAAGAATGATTCCAAAGGTTCCTACCGCAGCAATGATCTGGCTTTCTGTTAAGGAAGAAATAAACATTCCGATGGCAATATAGACACAGCCCAGTAGGAAAAAGGCCAGTAAAGAAGCATAATCCGATTTTAAATTTGCATTTCCGTTCAGCTTGATGATAAGAGGACAGATTCCGGAAATCAGTACCGGGATGGCGTAGACGGTTATCATGGAAAGATATTTTCCAAGAACCATTTTGGCAACGGTTACCGGAGAGGTGAGCAGAAGCTGGTCGGTCTTCGTCTTCCGGTCATCTGCAAAGCTTCTCATGGTAAGCACCGGAATGCCGATCATGATAATGGTCACCATTCCAGACAGAGTATATGAAAAGTAGGGATATCCGCTCATCATGTTATAAGCCATAAAGTAAATTCCTATAAACAGCACCATAAAGGCGATAAATACGTATCCGGTCATGGACTGAAAATAGGCTTTCAGTTCTCTTCTATAAATTGCAGCCATTATTCTTCATCCCCCTCTCCGTCTTCTGTTTCTTCCTTAAAGTCTGCCTTTAAAAGCTCCCCTTCAAAATCATCTGTTTCAAGGTTTTCATTTGTCTCCATCCCCTCTGCCGTTCCTTCCCCTGTCAGTTCAAGGAATACCTCTTCCAGGGACGCTTTTGTGGCCTGCATGGAAAGAATGGGAATCCTCTGGTCGGCAAATGCGAAGAATATGGTTTCCCGGATATCCTCTCCATCTTCTTTCTCTTCCGCATCTGTGCAGATGCGCAATACTGCCCTGTTTATTCCCTCTTCACCGCTCTCCCGTACCGACACATCGGCTGCCTGGGGAATGGCTTCCAGGATTTCAAGGATTTGTTCTTCAGTCCCTTTTACTAAAAGCTCCATTCCAGCAGTTCCGGCCATCTGGCGTTCCAGATTCTCCGGCGTATCGCTGGCAATCAGTCTTCCCTTGTCAATGATCATGATATGATCGCATACTGCGCTGACCTCGGAAAGGATATGGGAGCTTAAAATAACCGTATGTTTCTGTCCGAGCCTGCGGATGGTATCCCTGATTTCGATGATCTGTTTAGGATCCAGTCCTACGGTAGGTTCATCCAGAATAATGACCGGCGGAAACCCTAAAACTGCCTGGGCCAGGCCTACACGCTGCCGGTAGCCCTTTGATAGGTTGCGGATCAAACGGCCTTTTACCTCCACCAGCTTGGCGAGCTCCATGACCTCATAAACAGCCTCATTCCTTTCCTTTTTCGGTACTTTCTTCAATTCCGCAGCAAACTGCAGCTGCTCTTCCACAGTCATATCCACATAAAGCGGCGGAAGCTCCGGCAGATACCCGATACACTTCTTTGCTTCCTCCCCATCTTCCAGTATATTATGGCCGTTGATCAGCACATCACCCTCCGTAGCTCCGATGTACCCGGTCATAATGTTCATTGTGGTGGATTTTCCGGCCCCGTTTGGCCCTAGAAATCCATAGATCTGTCCATCGTTGATCGTAAAGCTTAAATGGTCCACAGCCAGATGACCGCTGTAATCCTTTACCAGATTTCTGACTTCAATCAACTCTCTCTCCTCCTGTCTTATATGCATTTTGCATCCTTACTAAGGGTAAAAGGGAATTGTGAAAATTGTGTGATATATATTTGTTGATTGTGTGATAAAAGTATGAAATATTTCGACAAACTCAAAAATAAAAAGGCCTGGGCAGCTATTGCTGCACAGGCAATCAAAATAAAGGGATCTGGTCAAGTCCCCCGCAGCTTGCTTCGTGGGATTTGATTTATCTTATAATAAAACATGTACTGCTGAAGGATCCCGGCATATCCGTGATACCGCTCCAGGGGAAAGCCCTGAGGATAGTGAAGCTCCAAGATCTGCTTTACATGGGTATCCACAGGAAAAGCCCCCACATGGTGAAGCCCGAACAGGCAGATGCAGTCTGCCACCTTCCTTCCGATCCCATACTGCTCCATCAGTATGCTGTGGGCGCTTTTATAATCTGCTTCCTTTAAGCGCAAAAGCCATTCCTTTCCTTCTGGACCGCTGCACATCTCTGCAATTGACAGGATGTATTTATCCCGGTAACCCAGACCCAGGCCGGTCAATCCCTTAAGGCCCGCCATAGAAAGGCTCTCCGGCTCCGGAAAGGCATCATAGCTTCTTACTGTTTCTTTCCAGCTACCGTCAGGGGACATGGTCAGACCCAGCCCCTTCTTTTTCTCTCCGAACCGTTTACACAGCTCTTTAACGCTGCCTGTGATACGGGTGATATTGTTATTCTGGGAGATTAAAAAGGTCACCAGCATTTCCCATAGATCCTGATGAAGGATCCGGACACCCCAGCCCCATTCCATGGCCTCCCTAAGATATGAATCTTCAGAGTCAACGTGCTTTTTATAGCCGCTGTAATCGGTCTGCAAGTCAAAATAGCCGGCCCATGATTCTTTAAACTCCCTCTCTCCGCAGGAAAATAAGAAGCTGTCTCCATCTTTGGCTGCTTCCACATATTCTCCCGAAGCTGCGATCGACCAGACTCCGTTTTCGCCCTCCCGGCCTTCCATGCGGAAACACTGGCCGGACCTGGCGATCTGTTTAAAATCCATATCTTTTATCTGAATCCGGTACATAATAAGCGTTTCTCCATTTCATTGCATAGCCACAAAACACTATGGTTCCAGGGCATTCTTAGTTATCATTCAAATGGGCCAGAAATTCTTTCAGCCGTTTCACATCTCCGTCCTCGAAGCAGTACCCATCCATACCGCAGGCCCTCGCTCCTTCAATATTCATGGGCATATCATCGATAAAAAAGCATTCCTCCGGCTTTAAGTGGAACCGATCAAATAAATGGCTGTACATTTCCTTTTGAGGCTTCAAACACTTTACCTCAGCGGAAAATAAGATCCCGTCAAAATGTTCAATTCCCGGAATGATTTTATAACACGTCAGCAGACGAAGGGAAGCATTGGAGCAAAGATAGATGCCATATCCCCTCTCCTTAAGATGTCCTACCAGTTCCCCCATCTCTTTATCAGGCCACATATTATATTCATGCCAGTGCTCAAGACAAAGAGCTGCCATTTCCTTGGCATGGGCAGTATCCAGACGAGCCTGCATCTTCTTTAAAGCATCTTCCTCTGAGATCAGCCCCATATCCAGAAACAGCCACTCCTGAGACTCGAATACAGCGATTCTTACTGCCTTCCGCTCTTCCTCATCCTCAATAAAATGCCTGCAGACAATATCTCCATCGTAATGTACCAGCACTCTGCCCATGTCAAATACTATATTTTTAATCATGATTTTTCTCCTGTAATAATTCATTTTTCTTTTTAAACCAGAAATAATAGGGAACCTCATAAAGCAGCATACAGGCCCAACCGGCCAGGCATGCATAGGGAACTCCATTCATTCCCATAGACGGAACCAGCAGGACGACCAATGCCACCCGGACGGAAATCTGGATCAGGGTAGAGATCAGGGTGATGGACATATTTCCCATTCCCCGGAAAAACCCCTGGATCCCATTGGTAAATGCCGGCAGCAGATAGAAAAAAGCCATAAGGTGTAAATATTCCGCCCCAATCCTTACCATGGCCCCATCCCCATTGGGCACAAATAATCTCATCACCGGTTCCTTCACCATCAGGATGACAATGCATATGATCACCCAGTAGCCTGCTTCTATAAAAAGTCCGGTCCGAAATCCCTTCTTCACCCGTTCCCCATTACCAGCTCCCCGGTTTTGCGCCACAAAGGTCATCATACCGCTGGATATGCTTTGTTCCGGAGTAAATGCAAAGTCATCCACCCGGTTCACTGCCTGAAACGCTGCTATGGTGCTGACGCCCAGTGGATTTATGACTCCCTGTATCAAAAGCTTGCCAATGGGCTGACAGGATTGCTGCAATGCCGTAACCGCTCCATTCTTGACCGTAAGGCTTAAAAGCTCCCGGTCCATACGGAATTCCTTTGGCTTAAGTTTAAGAAGGGGAACCTTCTTATATATGTAGAAGATACACAGAAGCGCAGAAGCCGCCTCCGCAATGACCGTAGAAAATGCAGCCCCGAAAACTCCCATGTGAAACCCTGCCACAAATACTAGATCCAATAATGCGTTTAAAACCGAGGCCATAGCCAGAAAGTGAACCGGAGTCTTTGAATCGCCCACACTCCGGAGGGCAGAAGCCACTCCGTTATAAAAAAAGGTAAAGGGCGTTCCGACCAATATGACCCTTAAGTAAACAGACGCATCTACTGAGATTTCCTCCGGCACACGGAGAAGCCTTATGATCCCTCCGGAAAAGAGCAGCCCAAGGCCCACAATGACCAGGGAAAAATAAAAGCCAAACAAAAGGGTGGTTGCTATCTCCTGCTTTAACCTTTCATGACTGCCTGCTCCAAAAAACTCACTCATCAGCACCGAAGCCCCGATGCAGATCCCCGTAATTCCCAGGATCACAATGTTCATGACCGGGCCTGCGGCACCAACTGCTGCCAGTGCCTCTTCACCCGCAAACCGTCCTACTACAATGGAATCCACCGCGTTATAGGTGAGCTGGAATAAATTTCCCAAAACAAGCGGGATGGAAAACCGTATCAGCCCGGAAGAAATATTTCCTCTTGTCATATCCTTCATCATATCATCCTGCCCCTTTGGCGGATCAATAGCTCCTTAGCTTGTCACTGCCATCATCCTTTGTATTTTCCAGGCGTTTTACCACTACGTAGTAGCCTGTTTTGTCATTGACCTTTACATAAACCCGGTCGCCTACCTTATGTCCCATAACAGCCCTTCCCAAAGGAGACTCAGAGCTGATAAGGCCTTTCATGGAATTTCCACGGACGGTTGTTACAAGCTTATAGGTCTCCTCCTCGTCATCATCCTCAAAATACAAGTCAACCGTATTATAGAGCCCGATCTCATCGTCTTTGGATTCATCGGATATGACCTGGGCCGTCTTTATCATCTTCTCCAGATAACGGATCCTGCTTTCATTCTGGTTCTTATCCTTTTTTGCGGCATGATATTCAAAGTTTTCACTTAAATCCCCATGAGCTCTTGCTTCTTTTACCGCTTCCAATGCTTCCTTCCGAACGACCAGCTTCCGGTGGTCGATTTCTTCCTGCATTTTCTTAATATCATTTTCCGTTAATTTGTCAAACACGCTGTTCCTTCCCTCTTTCTGCATTCTCCTATAGGATCCGTCATTTCTTCTTCTGGGCAATTACTTCAATACGCCCGGAAGCAGTCCCCACATGACGGTATGATTTTATGGAAAGTCCGCATTTTTCCGCCAGAGCCTCTATGCCACTGTCCGTGAGGCAAACCTCTGCCGCTTCTCCCTTCCACATGGAAGCTCCCCTTTTTTCCAGATTTTTAATAGATTTATCCAGATCCGGACCGTCAAACCAGAGAATTCCGTCCTCTGCCAGATACTCCGCTGCCTGGGTCAGGATCAGCTTCAAATCCTGAGTACGGGAGATCCGGTCAATGAGAACAATCCGGTACGCTTCCTTACCGCCTTCTATCCGTTCATCGGCTTCCTCTAAGGACATGGCCTGAGGATCATATCCGGCCTTTCTGGCCTCTTTATATAATGGGCTTTTCTCTTCTCCGATAAACAGCATGGTTCCTTCTGCTGCAACTTCACCGATGTCGGCTAAAAGACGCTCGCATCTTGCCTTTGTACGGTGAGAGCCCTTCTTTCTGTTTACAAACCGGTTTTCTTCTCTTGCAAGATAATAATTTCCGCAATCACTGCACTTCATAAAGACCCGGACAGGCTCCAGCACATATTCATCCGCCTCGCCGCCTTCCATATAGAACACTGCTCCATAATGGGGGACACCTTTTCCTGAGCAGACGGGACACCGCTCTACTTCTGCCGTCATTAAGTTCCGAAGCTCTTTTAACGCTGAAAAATACCAGCGGTACAGTCTGTTTTTAAATTCCTGGTCGAAAACAAACAGCCGGGTCTTTATAACTTCTGCCATCCATTTCGTTTCATGGATCACCGATTTATCTGCCATAAATCCCTTTAAACTCTCCTCCAGAGTGAGAAGCCCTGTGACAGTATCCTCTTTCAGCCGTTCATTTTCCTTATAGGCCATAAGGTGTTCAATTCCTTCCACAACACTGCTGCATAAATTGACCATTACCAACAGCTGATTCATTCTGCCTGTTGCCATACCATTTCCCTTCTTTCAGTTGCCTGTCTTGTCCATGCATACTCTTTTATATTATCATTTTTAAGGGGTGAAAAGCAAGATGCAAACAAGAAAACCGAAAATCAGTACCTGGGAACCGCCATCTATGGTTCCCAGGTACTGATTTCACTGAAATGATAGTCAATCGGATATTCGCAATCCGCTTTGCTTGATTAAGTTATACTTATGAAAACAATTCGCCTTACGTAATATTTCTGCTGAATAAATCGGTTTCTTCCAGCAGGCTTTCAATGCTGTCCAGGTTCAGGCGATGCAGCAGCTCGATCACATATGGATTCTCCGCTGGATGCACATAACTCGCCTTTTCTCCATAATCGTTAACAAGTTCTGTTCCCTGCTCCACTCCTAAAATCGACCTTGGTCCGCCCACACAGCCGCCCACACAGCCCATGCCTTCGTAAAAGTTTGCCTCTATCTTCCCATCCATAATATCCTGGATCATCTTCCGGCACGCAGGTACTCCATCCGCCTGTTTGGTACGGATTTCTGTTTTTTTATTGGGATTAATGGCTCTTACCGTACTCTCTACCGCTTCACTGACTCCGCCTTTTCTGGCATAGATCCTTCCGGCCCTTGAGGAATGGTCCTTTTCACTTTCTTCCATGACGGCCGGGTCGATTCCGAGGGCATCAAATATATTCTTTACCTCCTGGAATGTAAGAACAAAGTCAACTGCACCGGCCAGATCCTTTTCCCTGGCTTCTGCCTTTTTGGCAAGGCATGGTCCAATGAATACGGTCAGAGCATCGGGGTGGAGTTCTTTTACAACTCTTGCGCAGGCAACCATGGGCGATACAGAGCCAGGCACATGAGGAACCAGCTGGTGATAGACTTTACGGATCATACCGATCCACATGGGACAGCAGCAGCTTGTCAGCTGGAAATCATTGATATCATTAATATTTTTATCAAATTCAAGGGCTTCTTTTAATGTAAGGATGTCCGCAAACAGGGCAACCTCCAGCATTCCGTCAAACCCTACAGCTTTTAATGCCGACCTAAGCTTTCCGGGAGTAACCTCCTTTGAAAACTGGCCTAAAAATGCGGGAGCTATCATTGCATATACCAGTCCCTTGGAGCTTCTTATCGCTTTTAAAGCCGGAATAATGTCCGTACTGGCTGTCAGTTTTTCCGGTGCGCAGCCTTCAATGCAATTTTCACAGCCCAGGCATAGATCCGGATCAACAATGACCCCATCCTTTCCGATTCCTAATGCGCCGAAAGGACAGCGTTTTAAGCATTCCTCCCGTTCCTCTTTGGAGCAGGTGCAGGTTCCGGTGCGGATCACTACCGGGTGCTTCGTAGGATTCAAAAGACAGTCCAGATGATGAGGATCATATGAGGTTTCCAAATCCATCTCCGGATCCAAATTGTCATTTAGTACGGACTTCACCAAACTTTCATACAACTGTTTAAATGTCTGCATAAGATACCTCCCGCAAGTATGTTTTGATTTTCTTTGTAGTACTGATATTTTTATCAATTACGGTGATTATATGATAGTTATTATTATAATACTTTTTCTTCATCCTTACCATACCATTCATGGGGAAGATGATAATTCCAAAAAAAAATGGTTTGGTGGAAGGAATCATTATTTCATATTCATTTTTTATTTTCCCAAAAATTCCTTTTTTATATGCAAATGCTCGATTTTATCCGTAAATTCTCCGTCTGCAAAATCAAGCTCTATGATATACGGCATCCAATCCAGAATCCGCAGGAAGGAATCACAGTCATAGTCTGTATCATAATAATTTAAAATACTGCTAAGTGCTGTTCCGTGGGTTCCAATGACAATATTCCTGCCAGCATTGTTTCGAAGAATTTCCTTTAATGCCGACACATTCCTGTCCTGTACCATGGCGATTGATTCTCCGCCCTCCTCATGAAAGTCATGATCTTCCCAGCGCTTTCGAAACATTCCATGATGATTCCCATTTCTCCCACTCTCACGTTCACGGAGACGTTCATCGGCGATAATTTCCTTTTCATAATACGCTGCTGTTTCCATTATGGTGTCCAAACTCCGCTTATATGGGCTGCAATAAAACGAATCAATATTTTTATCCCGCAAATACTTAAGCACCTTCCTGGAGTCTTCTCTGCCCTCCATTGTCAAGGGCCTGGTCCTGTCATCCTCCCAGGCATGGTCCGGCTGTGCATGACGTACAAAATATACTCTTGTCATTATTCTTTATCCTCCCCCACTGTCTGTTATTTATCACATGAAATCCATTTCATGATGCTATGGAATCAGCCGGTTAATATCTCTTGGAAACAAGGTGGAAAACCTCACATTTTCCTGTTCAAGCAGCTTGCTTGTAAAACGTTCCAGGCCCAGCCCCAGTCCACCATGTGGCGGCATCCCATATTTATGCATCATAAGATAGCTTTCGAATAATTCTGTATTCATGCCTCTGCGTTCCATTTTCTCAATCTGTTCCTTATACCCATGGATTCTTTGACCGCCTGTTGTTATTTCCAGTCCCCGGAATAAAAGGTCAAAGCTTAATGTTTCCTCTACATTCTCCACGCAATCCATGGCATAAAATGGTCTCTTTTGGCTTGGATAATGAGTTACAAATACAAATTCACTTCCTGTTTTCTGCTTGATCAGCTCAAAAAGCAGTTTTTCTTCTTCCGGCTCAAAATCATCAAAATCTTTTATAGGTCTATGATACTCCATTGAAATCAATTCTTTTGCTTCTTTAAATTTAATCGCCGGAATATCTTTGATTACAGGCAGCTTCACTTTTAACAGCTTTATTTCATCTCCATATTGTTCATTTAAATATTCCATTACATGTTTTAGCATCTTTGTTTCCATCTGCATAATGTCTTCAAAACTGCAAATGTACCCCATTTCAAAGTCTACACTTGTATATTCATTCAGATGCCTGGAGGTGTCATGTTTTTCCGCCCGGAAAACCGGAGCAATTTCATACACTCTTTCAAAAACGCCAACCATCATCTGCTTGTAAAATTGCGGGCTTTGAGCCAAATATGCCTCTCTGCCAAAATAGTCTAAACGGAAAATATTTGCTCCGCCTTCAGCGCCGGCATAAACGATTTTAGGCGTTCGTATTTCCGTAAACTTTTCCTTTTTTAAGAACTCACGTATTCCATAAGTGATCCCTTCCTGCAGCTTAAAAATAGCACGTTCTTTTTCGTTACGAAGCGTAAGCGGCCTGAAATTAAGCAGAGTTTCCATAGAAGTTTCTACACATTTATTATTTATTACAACTGGGCTTTGCTCTTCCGGCTTTGATAATATCTCTATATCAATCATCTGAAGGTCATAGCCTGTTCTGGATCTTTCTTCCCCTTTGACACAGGCGGCAACGATTACGCTGCTTTCTTCCTTTATTTCATCAAGTGAAAATCGGGAAATTTCCTTTGAATATATGCACTGAACCACGTTCCGTTTCGTTCTTAATAGTACAAAGGCAAAATCGCTCATTTTCCTGATTTTATAGATGCTTCCATGAATCCTTACAATTTCACCGATATGGTTTATCAGTTCTTCCGCCTCAACGGTTATCTCTTTGATCTCTCCAATGATACTCTTCATTGTTTTTCCTCCTGGATTATGATTATATTAATTTATTGCTCTCTCATATATCCATGAGGACATCATCAATATGTCCCATACGATCACGACCTTTCCTTTGCTCGTATGGGTAAAAAAATAGAACCACACGAGCAAAATAAATTTACCAATGTGGTCCTAACTATTCTATCCACATAGGCGCAACGCTTTTAGCGCTTGCACCTGCGGTTCGTCACAGATACAAGCGCTGTCAATCGTCGTCCCAATTCAACTTTTTAAGTTGTTGATGTTGATTCATAATAGCTGCCTCCATTTATAGTTTGATACAGGTTATCATAAAGAGCTTATATTGTCAAATAAAATATTCAATGGTGTCTGCCGGTTTCTTCTGTGTCACTCTGTTAAAAATGATGACAGCCTCTCTTGTTTCCTTGGGTCCAAGGGCATAAGTACCCTTTCCCGTGTCATTAAACATTTCCCATGGCACACACCGGTTTCTATGGTAAGGCATATCTGTGATCAATTCCAATCCCTTTTGCTTAAAAGGCTTCTTTCTGTAATAAGGATCAAATAAATAAACATTTTCCCCATCGGCCCCTGTTACCAATACATAGTGCCAGCAGCCTAACATCACCCGTGCCACAACAACTCCGTCCTGCTGCAGGCCATACATGATCTTGCTGTTTTCTCCTATATACACTTCGTCCCCAGTCAGATATTCACTTTGAACGGGGAATTTTTTCATCTTTCCGAATTGATTGATCCAGTTGCTAAAAAACATCATAGCCATACGTGAGGTTCCATTTTTTCCGAACTCTCCCTTTGCATTATAGGAATCAAGACAAAAAAGCATAATATGTTTGATGATATCCGGCGGTATCTGATCCCGGGTGAAAAGGTAACTCATTGCATTCAATAATGTGGTCGGGCCGCAGTCATATTCCGTGACCTGATAATTTAGCGGATTTTTCATATTGGAGTTCACTTCCTTCAAAGATTTTCATACACGGTTACCAGTCATATGTTAAAAATACCGGGTATACCTATAATAGCATCTTACCACTACAGGAGACAAACGATATTCCTTAATAAACTTACATATCATATTTCTATCTTATAAGCATTATTTGTATCATTTTAGCACACTATTGTCAATATATTTTCAGCTCGTATGAATACCTTTTATATTATGCAGACACAATGCAAAGGCTCTGAGGACGCTGATAATTGTTCCTTTCATCAGTTCAGCAAAGGCTTGAATCTCACCTGGCTGATAATCTGGGTGGTTCACTATTACATTGTGCCACAAAACCTAACCGTTATTACATAAATTCAATTTATTCCGGTGTAATTCAGTATGTAAGAAAGACTCCTTGAGTGCCTCTCAGGAGTCTTTTTCTATCCTGCAGCTTGCAGGCAATCCTTGTATTTGGGAATATTGAGGCATTGTTATGCCAGTTTCCCATTTGCTGACCGATTGAAAAGTTACCTCCAGTTAAACCCGTAACGCAACAAGCGAATTCACTCGCATTTAAGTTGAGAAACCAGTATCCACCACCACTTTGCATTGTAATCCGGTAGCAACAGGATCATCAAACCAAAGTGTGTAGACTTTAAAGACATCAATATCTAACAATTGATTAAGATCACATAAGTTCTCAATAACATATATACCCTTCTTCTCCAACAACCTGTCCGCAGGTTCATGCTCTTTTCCACGGCGAATTCCTGAGCAGTCAATTCCCAAAAAGCGAAGTGGTTGATTCGTAAGCCACTGGATCAACTCATTGGATAACTGCGGATGATCACGAAAATAATCAGCAGTACCATACTTTTCTTTTTCACTTCGACCAGTGTATATGAAAAGAAAGGCATGTTCCGGTATGTTTAAATTCTCAATATCAGAGAGGGAGATTTCACGATCCTCTGCAATATCTGATACATCCCAAACAATACCCGGGCACGTAATGTAATCTAGCGGGATAACACTCTTCTCATAAGTATCTAAATGTGTTCCAACATGTCCTGCGGCTATATGGCGGTTTTCCTGTGTGGAAAGCCATTGCTCCATTAAGCACTGGTCCACTTGTGTTGTTAAATCATATTTCATTGCGTTTCCTCCTGTATTTTGTCTTTCAGATAGTTATTGAACTTTTGTAAAAAGTCAAGTATTACTTCTTGCTCCTTTATTGGAACAGAATATAAAAAGGTAATATCACGTTCTTCCCATTTCATATGAGCAACCTCATGTTCTTTATACAGAACCTCTCCTAGAGAGGTCAGGCGATAGTAAATTTCTTTTTTATTATCCGGAAGAACATAACGCTCGATAAGACCATCCCGCAGCAAGCGCTTAGCCAGCCTTGTAACTGCACCTCGAGTCATAGAGAGAAGAGCAGCGAGTTGCACTCCATTTGGGTGTTCAAGCGTTCCGATCGCTTCAATGCAATGCAATTCTGAATTGCTATATTGTGAATTTAAACCACTATTTATAAGATTGCTAAGTATGTCCTGATTATTATAAAGCTGCGTGAATTGTTGAAGTATTTCCCGCTCCATATTATATCTCCTTTTTGTTTCCTGGTAAGCAATCTTATGATAACATGTTAAATTATTGTTGTCAAGTCAACAATAATAAAATTCAAACAACAGTAAGCAGTTCACGTATGAAAGCGGGGAACCGGATAGAATATAATCCTGTTCCCCGCTTTCGTCCATTTCATTTTATAGCAAATCGACTCCGCTAATTTCTTAAATCCCCATCTCTTCCTTTACACGTTTAAAGCATTCTACTGCAAAATCCAAATCCTCCCTGGTATGGGCGGCAGATATCTGTGTTCGGATTCTTGCCTTTCCTTTTGGAACCACCGGATAGCAGAAACCGATGACGTATACGCCGCGCTCCAGCATCCTTGCCGCAAATTCTACAGCCGTCTTTGCATCATACAGCATAATTGCCACAATCGGATGATCACTTTCTATAATATCAAAACCTACCGCTTTTATCTTCTCCCTGAAATAACGGGTATTTTCATGAACACGGTCCCTGTACTCCGTGCTCCGCTCCAGAATTTCAAAGGTCTTTATGGCTCCGCCGGCGATTGCAGGAGCTACAGTATTGGAAAACAGATACGGCCTGCTCTTTTGACGGAGCAAATCCACGATTTCCTGTCTGGCACTGGTATATCCGCCGCTGGCTCCACCCAGAGCCTTGCCCAGTGTACCGGTGATGATATCCACCCGGCCCATGACGCCGCAGTGTTCCGGTGTACCTTTGCCAAGCCTTCCCATAAATCCTACTGCATGGCTGTCATCCACCATCACCAGTGCGTCGTATTTGTCAGCCAGATCACAGATTGCTTTTAAATCAGCCACAATGCCATCCATGGAAAATACACCGTCTGTGGCAATCAGACGAATCCTGGCATCCTGGGAATCCTTTAAGCACTGTTCTAACTCCTCCATATTATTATTGGCATAACGGAAGCGCTTTGCCCTGCATAAACGCACGCCATCTATGATGCTGGCATGATTTAATGCATCGCTGATCACCGCATCTTCCTCTGTCAGCAGTGTCTCAAACAGGCCTCCGTTAGCATCGAAACAGGAGGAGTACAAAATCGTATCATCCATACCCAGGAAGGAAGAGATTTTTGCTTCCAGTTCCTTGTGTATCCCCTGGGTTCCGCAAATGAAACGTACGGAAGACAAACCGTATCCCCATGTATCATAAGTGGCTTTGGCCGCCTCTATAATCTCCTGGTTGTCGGAAAGTCCAAGATAATTGTTGGCACACATATTGATAACATTTTCTGTCTTCGTAGTATTGATTCTGCTCCTTTGAGGTGTTGTGATAATGCGCTCTTCTTTATAAGTTCCGTCTTCTCTGGCCTGCTCCACCGCTTCTTTATAATAGTTTAATGCATTTTTCATAATATCACTTCTCTCCTATCGTTCATTTTCAATGTCTGGCCAAATAGCCTATCTATGTCAATTCCTTCGTCTCATCCACTATTAAATCTTCGTCCAGTCCAGAACTACCTTTCCGCACTGTCCGCTGTTCATTACATCAAAGCCCTTCTGGAACTCCCGGAAATCAAACTTATGGGTGATGATCTTCTCTATTTCAAGGCCACTGTTTAGCATAGCCATCATCTTGTACCATGTTTCAAATATTTCCCTGCCATAAATTCCCTTTAACTGCAGACAGTTAATCACGATCTTATTCCATGGCACCACAGTATCGCTTCCCTGAAGGCCCAGCACTGCAATCTTGCCGCCGTTGTACATATGGTCAATCATGGAAGTAAACGCCTGGCCGTTGCCGGACATCTCAAGTCCGACATCAAAGCCTTCCTCGATATGAAGTTCCCGCATCTTATCATCTAAGCTCTCCCGGGCTACATTGACAGTATGGGCACCGCAGATTTCCCGGGCCAGGTTCAGCCGGTAATCATTGACATCTGTGATCACCACATGTTTGGCTCCCACGTGACGGCAAATCGCTGCAGCCATAATACCGATAGGACCGGCTCCCGTGATCAGCACATCCTCACCCACCATATCAAAGGACAATGCTGTATGTACCGCATTGCCCAGAGGATCAAAGGAAGAACATAATTCCTCAGGGATCCCCGGCTCACAGATAATCACATTGGTCTGCGGAATCACCAGATACTGCGCAAATGCACCGTCACGGTTTACCCCTACACCGACGGTATTTTTGCAGAGATGGCGTTTTCCTGCTTTACAGTTACGGCAATGCCCACATACGATATGGCCCTCTCCCGATACGATATCGCCGATTTTATATTCCTTCACAAGGCTGCCCACTTCCACGATTTCACCTACAAATTCGTGTCCGATGGTCATCGGCGGTTTTATTGTCTCCTGAGACCACTTATCCCAGTTATGGATATGTAAATCCGTACCGCAGATTGATGTGAAGTGAATCTTGATCTTCACATCATTTTCCCCTATCTCTGGAATGGGGACCTCTCTAAGCGCCAACCCACGTGCCGCCTGTTCTTTTACAATTGCATACATCATTCTTTCTTTCATTGTAACCTCCACCTTTCTCATTGCTTTATATGTCTTTGTGAGACGAAAAATGTCTTTTATGCGCAGACATATTTCCTTTTAATGTCTCCCCCTCAGAGACATAATAACATGAATGACGGTAGATTGCAATCCCTTTTCTTATGATTTCCACTAGGAAATTCAGAGTGAAAAAAACGAAAAAAGATGGCTTCCAAAAAGGTAACCATCTCCTTATATATACAATATATTTGTTCTTATGGGGCATGATCCAGGACAGCTCATGTATATCCAAGTTCCCGATATACGATAGCTTTGAAACGTTCTCAGAACTCGAAAATTATCGTTTGGAGAACTTAAAAGGCTGATTTTAAGGCGTCTCATGCATGTTTACCACTACAAGGGGTTGACCGATTATATGAGAAGCAAAGCCACCCTTAACCGTCCAAAGTTTATAGGGTGGTTTTTGCTAAGTATAGCTATATATAGCTCAAAACGATTTTTCATAGGCATCACCCCCATTCTTTTAGAATGAGGTCAACACACCCTGCAGCACGATTGTACTTGCTCTTATTATTTCAGTAAATAAGAAAACCCCGAAAACATAATGTTTTTCGGGGTTCTGCTGTAATTCGATTTTCTGTCTGCTTATCTCTTTGAGAACTGTGGAGCACGACGAGCTGACTTTAAGCCGTACTTCTTTCTTTCTTTCATTCTTGGATCTCTTGTTAAGAAGCCTGCCTTCTTAAGAATCGGGCGATACTCTCCATCTGCCTGAAGCAGAGCTCTTGAAATACCGTGTCTGATTGCACCGGCCTGTCCTGTGAATCCACCGCCGTGAACGTTAACCATAATGTCAAACTTATCAACTGTCTCTGTAGCAACTAACGGCTGACGAACAACAAGCTTTAATGTTTCAAGACCTAAATACTGGTCAATATCTCTCTTATTGATAGTGATCTTACCTGTACCTGGTACTAAATATACTCTAGCGATAGATTTTTTTCTTCTACCTGTTCCGTAAAATTTTGCATTAGCCATGATAACTTCCTCCTTTCAGCACCTCTGATTAAAATTTGAACTCTAAAACTTCTGGTTTCTGAGCTGCATGACCATGCTCTGCACCTGCATATGCGTGAAGTTTTGTTATCATGCTTCTTCCTAAAGGTCCCTTGGGAAGCATACCCTTAACTGCCAGTTCAATAACCTTTTCAGGCTTTTTAGCCATCATTTCTCTTAAAGTTGTTTCTCTCATACCACCTACATACTCAGAGTGGTTGTAGTAGATCTTCTGATCTAATTTCTTACCAGTTACGGCAATCTTATCTGCATTTACAACGATCACATAATCGCCGCAATCCATATGCGGTGTGTAGATCGGTTTATTCTTACCTCTTAATACTTTAGCTACTTCTGAAGCCAAGCGTCCTAATGTATATCCTGTAGCATCAACTACGTACCATTTTCTTTCAATTGTTGCTGGACTAGCCATAAAAGTCTTCATTGGACAACCTCCTGTAAATTATGGTTTTTTTAAGCATAACTATATTACAAAATGCTCACTCCGGGGCTTTGGCTGAACATTTTCGTCTAACGTCACAGTTATACATTATATTACATTCAGCCGGATGTGTCAACCTCTTTTCCCATAAAATCAAGGTTTTTCGGCCTATTTTTGTGTCACGTACCACCCCTGGCTCTCAGGATCAGCCTGAAAAATATAAAATCCGTAGGGCTTTCCCAAAATGATCCTTCCATCTAACTCCTCGTCCCGGACAAAAATGGTTTTTGCACCGTTTTGAACCGCCTGATGAACCACACGGACCAGAAGTCTCTCAAAATCCTCTTCCCTGCACCGGTGAATATGAAGCCAGGCTTTTCCTTCCGAAACAATCTTATCCTGGGAAAGAGTATAGCTCCATTCCTTATTCTCTCCCCGGATTTGTTTTTTAAGTTCTGTTTCATAATCAAGGCTTATCAGGGAAAGTCCCTTTGCCGCAGCCTTTGGCCCTGCCACATTCCGGTCCCTGGCATCAAGAATCTCTTCCACATGAGCCGGCGGATACACCCCCATGCCGACCTTCATTAACGTCCCTGCAATGATCCGCACCATGTTATACAGAAAACCGCTGCCCTTAATACGGATTGTAATGAGATCCCCGCTCTTTTCAATATCCAGGCTATAAATGGTACGTACGGTCTCTTCCGCCTGCCCACGGGCCGTACAGAAGCTTTTAAAATCATGTTCTCCCACCAGATAGGCACCACCTTCCCGCATCCGCTCCACATCCAGTGGAAAATAACAGAAATAGCTGTAAAGTCGCATGGTTGGTACTTCGATTTTCCGGTTCATGATTTTATATTCATAAGTTTTAACACAGTTTTGCTTTCTCGGATGATAATCCGGCGCTACCTCCTCAGACTGTAAGATCCGGATATCATCCGGCAGCCTCTGGTTTAAGGCAAAGCATATTTTATCGGCAGGCATCCGGTTCTCCGTATCAAAGACCGCCACATTCCCTTCCGAGTGAACCCCGGAATCGGTTCTGCTGGCCCCGATTACGGCTACAGGCTCCTTTAGAAGTTTAGTCAGTTCCCTGTTAAGAACCTCCTCTATGGTGATCCCGTTTCTCTGGATCTGCCATCCGCAGTAATTGGTGCCGTCATAGGCCACAATCATTTTAACCCGTTTCATACATCCTCCTATTTTATGGGAGCCTTAACCCATGATTCGAAACCCAGTGATAGCGGCCAGATACACCAGACACACCAGATAAGCGATCCCGTCCAGTTTTCCATACCGAAGAGGCTTCATTTTAGTCCTTCCTTCCCCGCCCCGGTAGCATCTGGCCTCCATGGCCATTGCCAGGTCCGTAGCACGGCGGAATGCGGAAATAAATAAGGGTACAAGAAGAGGAATCATATTTTTTGCCTTCTGAATCAGATTTCCTGTTTCAAAATCAGCACCCCTGGCCATCTGAGCCTTCATGATCTTATCGGTTTCTTCCACAAGGATCGGAATGAATCTTAAAGCAATGGACATCATCATGGATACCTCATGGACCGGAACTCCCGCCTTCTTTAAAAACCCAAGGCTCTTTTCCAGGCCATCGGTCAGCTGGTTAGGCGTGGTGGTAAGGGTCATGATGGAAGATCCAACCACCAGGTAGATGAGCCGGACTCCCATAAAGGAAGCTGTTTTCACCCCTTCCCTTGTCAATTTTAAAAATCCCAGCTGGAAGATAGGTTCTCCCGGAGTCAGGAATAAATTAAAGCTGACGCTGATGAGCAGAAGGAACACAATCGCCTTTAACCCCCGTACCATGAATTTAAACGGAACCTGACTTAAACGGACCGATGTGATCAGAAAAAAAGTGGCGATTAAATACGCCCATATGTCATTTGCAATAAAAAGGGATATAATAAAAACCATAGTCCCAAACAGCTTTGTCCGGGGATCCAGCCTATGAAGCTTTGAATCCACCGGATAATACTGCCCTAAAGTAATATCTTTCAGCATAATATCTCCCGGTCTATTTTTCAAGAAGCCGTAAAATCTCGTCTCTGGCTTCTTCTACGGTTGTAACGTTATCATCAACAGGAACTCCATGATCCTGCAGCGAATGGACCACATAGGTGATCTGAGGTGCCGCAAGGCCGATCGATTCCAGCTCCTTGTAATGCTTAAATACTTCCTTCGGAGTATCATCAAACACCTTTTCCCCTTGATTCATAACAAGAATCCGGTCCACATACCGGGCAATGTCCTCCATGCTGTGGGAAACCAGTATAATGGTCATATTCCTTTCCTTATGAAGCCGCGCTATCTGGTCCAGGATCTCGTCTCTTCCTCTTGGATCCAGGCCTGCAGTGGGTTCATCCAGTATGAGTACCTCCGGCTCCATGGCCAAAACTCCTGCTATGGCCACCCGTCTCTTCTGCCCTCCGGAAAGCTCAAAAGGCGAACGGGCATAAAAGCTTTCATCAAGCCCTACCATAGTGAGTGCTTCCCTTGCCCTTTTCTCGGCCTCCTCCTTGGAAAGCCCCTGATTCTTTGGCCCAAAGCAAACGTCTGTAAACACATTGATCTCAAAAAGCTGATGCTCCGGATACTGGAATACAAGTCCGACCTTGCTTCTTAAGGCCCGCAAATTGTATCCTTCCTCATAAATGTTTCTTCCATTATAATAGATGGCCCCATCAGTGGCTTTTATCAGTCCGTTTAAATGCTGGATCAGGGTCGACTTCCCGGAACCTGTATGCCCGATAAGGCCGACAAATTCCCCATCGTTTATTTCCAGATTCACATCCTTTAGCGCACACTGCTCAAAGGCTGTTCCAAGCCCATAAACATAATTCAAATGCTCTGCTCTAATTGCCATCCTTTACTCCATTCCCCAGAGTCACCTTTCCAGGAAAACGCTCTGCGAACTTCGGCAGAAGATTTTCCATCAGTTCTTCCAGTGTCAGTATCCCATCCGGTAAGTCTACGCCATTCTTTTGCAGTTCATAGGCCAGCTCTGTTACCTGGGGAACATCCAGGCGGTAGGATTTAAGTTCCTTGACCCTTGAAAATATTTCCTTCGGAGCTCCGTCCATGACTACCTTACCGTTGTCCATGACAATGACCCGGTCTGCATCTATGACTTCTTCCATATAGTGAGTAATCAGAAGGACCGTGATTCCTTCCTTCCTGTTTAATTCCCTGACCGTTTTCACAACTTCCTTCCGGCCGTTAGGATCCAACATGGCCGTAGGCTCGTCCAAAACAATGCACTGAGGCCGCATTGCCATAACGCCGGCAATGGCAACCCTTTGCTTCTGTCCACCGGAAAGCCGGTTAGGGGATTTTAAGCGATATGCAGCCATTCCAACACTCTCCAGGCTCTCATTTACCCGCTTCCATATCTCCTCCGTAGGAACTCCCAGGTTTTCAGGACCAAACCCTACATCTTCCTCCACGATATTTCCGATGATCTGATTATCCGGGTTCTGGAATACCATACCGGTCTTTTTCCGAACTTCCCATAAATTCTCTTCCACAGAGGTATCCATTCCCTGAATCCACACGGTTCCCTCCGTAGGAAGAAGGATCGCATCTAACTGTTTTGCAAAGGTTGACTTGCCAGAACCGTTGTGTCCAAGAATGGCTACAAACTGCCCCGCCTTAATATCCAAACTGACGCCGTCAATGGCACGTTTAATCTCTTCAATATTTTCTTCCTCATCTCTTCTGATATAATCAAATATCAGTTTCGAAGTTTTTATTATTCCCATAGCAGACCTTTCTCTGATACACTCAAACATACATATGCCACATAATTTTAGATGAATATTTCATAACAGTCAAGCATAGACGTGAATCTTTTGTAAATTCAGGGGTGAAATAGACAGTAAAACGAAGTGTTTGAAACCTTTTCTCTATATCCAGGGATAAAAAAATGGCACAGATGCAATCTGTGCCATTTTTTATTACGGAACCCAAAGTCCGGAAGCGTCAATATGGTAAATGCCGTCAACCTTCGTATTCACCGCCAAGCTGCCGTCGCTATAGAGGTAATACCACTTTCCAGGCTGCGGCTGGATCCAGCCGATAGCCATATCACCGTCGGAGTTTAAGTAATACCACTTTCCGTTTATCTGCTGCCAGCCGGTCATCATCTGGGCGTTAGCTCCCATATAATACCATTTTTCGCCAATTAACTGCCAGCCAGCTACTGCGAAGCCATCCTTGTTAAAATAGTACCATTTTCCGCTGATCATTTTCCATTGACCGACAACGTAATTTCCGTCCTCGCCCCGATATTTTTTTCCGTTCTGATACTCTGCCCAGGTTCCTGAAGTATCGCCCAGCTCCTGTACCACGGAATCATCAGAGGTGGTAACTTCTCCTTCTTTTAAATAATCTTCTTCCGAAGAATCCTTTAGAATCGCCTTTACGGTATAGTAATATTTATAACCGCCATCCATATACTGCAGAAGGTCCACAGAAGTAGATGAGGTAGTCAGGCTCTTGACCCAGATACCGCCTTCCCGGTACAGGACCACCTGGTACCTGGATGCGAAAGGAACCTTTTTCCAGGAAGCCTTCGTCTTAGCGTTGTCGCTCCAACCTGCCTCTTTTGGGCTTTCCAGCATTGCTACCGGAACGTAGGAAACCTTTATTTCAGTTTCACCATCTTCTGCCTTTACAGAAACCAGGCTTCCACCAAAAATCGTGCAATCAGATCTGGTAAACGTGCCGTCTACACTTATGGTAGCGGTGATCTTCTTACCCGGAATCCAATCGTCTACATCCTCCTTGCTCCATTTCGGATTTACCTCAGAATAGTTGACGGTTACATCCGGAACCTGAATCCCTTCCGTCCAGCTGCTTTTACTTCCATGATCCAGGCGGATCTTCAAGCTTCCGGAAGCCGGTGCTGTCATCCCTGTTCCCAGAACCATAAAAGCGCATAAAAGTACCAGCCACTTCCCTTTCCCCTGCATCCATTTCATTGTATCTACTTCCTTTCCTGATATTACTTACGCCAGATACCGTTGCCGTCAACCGGAAAACCACTGATGGTAGTATTAACAGCCTTTGAGCCTTCACCTGGATAGAAGTAGTACCAATTTCCTTCTACCTGCCTCCAGCCTTCCTGCATGGCTCCGGTGGAATCCGTATAATACCATTTATTATTGTAATTAACCCAGCCAGTAATCATGGCTCCTTCTACACCGCTTGTCGCAGATGGATTTAAATAATACCATTTGTTATTGGATACAACCCAGCCCGTTGTCATCGCCCCATCGCTGTTTAAGAAATACCATAAATTATTCCTCTGCTGCCAGCCAGTGACCATACCTCCGTTTGAATCAAATAAATACCACTTATTATTGATTTTAGCCCAATTGTTCTTCTGGTAGGTTCCATCCGGATATCGGTAATACCAGATATTTCCGGTCTTGATCCAGCCGACCTGGCCGTTCGCTACAGCGCTGTTATCCTGGCCGCTTCCATCTGATACCTTTTCCTGCGGCAGGTATACTTCGCCAGATTCCGTCCATTCGCTGTTCTTTCCATATTTCTGCTCGCTCTCCGTATAAGGTACGGTACGAACCTTAAAGCTATAGGTGCCTGCCTTTGTCATATAAGGAAAGAAGTTATAAGTGGTAGCCTTAAGCTTCTCCACCTTTTTTATAATACTGTTTCCCCGGTACAGATAAACATCATAGGCGCCTGAACTATTATCAACAGAGCTCCACTTGGCAGTGCCGTATCCAGAATCTCTCCAATCAGCATCCTCCGGTGATTCATAAGTTCCTTTTACAGGCTTAAAGGTAAATGTGACATACAGCGTATCTGACCCTGAGCGGCTGGAAGAAACATAGGTTCCTCCTTTAATGGATACATTACTGGACTGATAACCACCCTTAAAAGCATACTCATCGGAGTTTGTCGCCCTTAAAGTTACCTTCATCTTTGGTTCGGAACCAACCTTCATTTCCTTCGTATCAGATGTGATCCAGTCCAAATCCGTTACTTCGTATCTATCGTTGTTGGAATAAACGTAATTCCCTGTTCCTTCGTTAGTCTTAAAACTACTCTCTGATGGCAGTGTGTCCCCTGAGGCAAGCTCCTCTAATCCTGCGTAAATGGTCACCGATGTTATGGTCTTTACAGCAGCCAGAGATTCAAATGGGATGGTGAGTCCCAGCAGGCTTACCATAGAAGCCAATGCAGCTAACCGTTTAAAAAGTCTCATAAAAAAACCTCCCACTATAAATTAACGTAATTTGACAAAACAGTCATCTACTTCTACTACTGACATTATATCCCTAAAAGCAATTATCCGTCAACTTACGATATTCTTTCTTTATTCTTGCATTTCTGTATGGATTAGAAGAAAAACAAAAAAATCCCGATATTGGGGGTGCTCCAACACTGGGATGAGGGGGTGCAGTGCAAGTTGGCGGGGTGTTGAGTCCGCAGTGCAAGCTGACAAATCCGTCGGATTTGCAGCTCACGTGCATTCGCCCTATGAAGAAAGGTTCGATAAAATTTTCTTATGTGCAAGCACAACGAAAATTTTATCGAACCTTTCTTCAGCACTGCTCATTGCTTTCGTGGATTATACCAGTTCAAGCACGACTGCCATAGCTCCGTCACCCTTACGCTGGCCGATCTTAACGATACGTGTATAACCACCGTTGCGGGATACGTACTTTGGTGCAACTTCTTCAAACAGTTTCTTTGGCAGATCAACAGATTTTGTATTTTTCTTTCTTCCTGCAGCCTGTGCGGGAACTTCTGTTACATCATAAAGAACTTTTAACATCTGTCTTCTTGCGTGAAGTCTGGAAGGAAGATCTTTCTTGATCTCTTTCTCTACTTCATCGTATACGGTAACTTTCTTACCGTTAACAACTTCTTTTACTCTCTTGCCGTCTTTATCTTTACGTGCAACCTTTGCGGTAACCTTAACAGTCTCAAAGTTGTCTTTCTCTTTTACCGCTAAAGCGATGAGGCCTTCAGCCACCTTGCGGATTTCTTTTGCTCTTGCCTCTGTTGTCACGATTTTGCCATTATATAATAATGCAGTTACCTGGCTTCTGATTAATGCTTTTCTCTGGCTGGAAGTTTTTCCCAGCTTTCTATATCCTGCCATTTTAATATTCCTCCATTTGTGGAACACAGGTACACGCTTCTTCGGACTTACTGTACCGGTGCTTAATCTCCATAAATTACCTGCTTCAAGCGGTCCGGTTATACACCGGCATCATCGCTTGGGTTAAGCTGCAAGCCTAACTCTTTTAATTTAGCCAGCACTTCTTCTAAAGACTTGCGGCCCAGGTTACGAACCTTCATCATGTCCTCAGAGGTACGGTTGCACAGTTCTTCCACTGTATTGATACCGGCTCTCTTCAGACAGTTGTATGAACGGACGGAAAGCTCCAGTTCATCAATGTTCATTTCCAGAACCTTTTCCTTTTCATTATCCTCTTTTTCCACCATGACTTCTGCAGTCTTGGCGTTCTCAGATAAATCAATGAACAGATTCAAGTGCTCGCTGAGCACCTTAGCGGCAAGGCTGACCGCTTCATCCGGTGCCGAAGTACCGTTTGTAAAAACATCTAATGTCAGTTTATCATAATCGGTAACCTGACCTACTCGGGTGTTTTCTACCGTCATGTTGACGCGCTCGACTGGTGTATAGATAGAATCAACGGCAATCACGCCAATCGGTAAATCTTCACTCTTATTCTTGTCTGCGCTTACATAGCCACGGCCCTTGGTGATAGTAAGTTCCATATAGAACTTGCTGTCCGTGCCGCCGCTGAGAGTTGCAATGATCTGTTCCGGATTCATGATCTCAATATCCGGATCCGCCTGAATGTCCGCGGCCGTAATAACGCCTTCGCCTTCAAACTCAATGTATGCAACCTTAGCTTCGTTAGTATCGCTATTATTCTTAATAGATAAGCTCTTGATGTTCATGATGATTTCAGTCACATCTTCCTTAACTCCTGGAATAGAACTGAATTCATGCAAAACGCCGTCGATTTTTACCTGGCTGACTGCAGCGCCCGGTAAGGAAGAAAGCATGATTCTTCTCAAGGAATTTCCTAAAGTCGTGCCATAACCTCTTTCAAGCGGTTCAACTACAAATTTGCCATATTTCTTGTCTTCTGAGATTTCAGCAATCTCAATGTTTGGTTTTTCAAAATCGAACACTAATAGCCCCTCCTTTTGGGTATTTTGTATCGAGGGTCTTATACTCAAACCTTGCCCAGGGGGTATCCCCTGGGCGAAAGCCGGCTTCAATCAACAGACTTTCAATTATTTGGAGTACAACTCGACGATAAGCATTTCATTCACCGGAACATCAATCTCATCTCTTGTTGGTAACTCTTTTACAGTACCACGTAAATTCTCATGGTCAACATCAAGCCATGCCGGAACCATACGTCCTGCGGTTGATTCCTGAACACTTTTGAATCTTGAATTGGCTTTGCACTTCTCTTTAACTTCGATCACATCTCCAGCCTTAATTAAATAGGAAGGAATGTTTACGCATTTGCCGTTTACAAGAATGCTCTTATGGTCAACCATCTGTCTGGTCTCTCTTCTTGTTCTTCCGAATCCCATACGGAATACTACATTGTCAAGTCTTCTCTCAAGAAGGATCATCAGGTTTTCACCCACAAGACCATTCATTCTGGAAGCCTTAGCATAGTAGTTACGGAAAGGTTTCTCAAGAACTCCGTAGATGAATTTGGCTTTCTGCTTTTCTCTAAGCTGAATGCCGTACTCACTCATCTTTCTGTTAGCTCTTTTTAATTCTCTGTTTGATTTTTTATCTATTCCTAAATAGATTGGATCAAGACCAAGGGATCTACATCTTTTAAGAACAGGAACTCTATCAACTGCCACTGTAATTACCTCCTAATTAGACTCTTCTACGTTTTGGTGGACGACAACCGTTATGTGGAACTGGGGTTACATCCTTAATGCTGGTTACCTCTAATCCGCATGCCTGAAGTGCGCGAATAGCTGCTTCACGGCCTGAACCAGGACCTTTAACCATAACGTCTACTGATTTTAAACCATGTATAAGAGCTGCCTTAGTAGCAGTTTCTGCCGCCATCTGAGCTGCATATGGAGTAGATTTCCTTGAACCTCTGAAGCCAAGACCACCAGCACTTGCCCAGGATAATGCGTTACCCTGTGTATCTGTTAATGTCACGATCGTGTTATTAAAAGATGACTGGATATGTGCTTGTCCGCGTTCAACGTTTTTCTTTACGCGCTTTTTTGTCACTTTTTTAGTAGTGGACACTTTTTTAGCCATTTTAAACTAACCTACTTTCTTTTTACTTGCATCTGAATCCTGTTATTCCTGTTTTTAAAACATGTAACGTGATTCGCTGTTGTTGGATAATGAAGTTCTTTGCCCGATAAAGCGGGGCACGCCGTCACACTGAGTTCGTGAGATAACTCACTAAATGTTCAATGCTTATTTCTTCTTGTTTGCTACAGTCTTTCTAGGACCCTTACGAGTTCTTGCGTTGGTCTTTGTCTTCTGACCACGAACTGGCAGGCTCTTTCTATGACGGATTCCACGGTAGCAACCGATTTCCTGAAGTCTCTTGATGTTCATAGCGATCTCTCTGCGTAAATCACCTTCAACAATCTGAGAATCAGTAATTACTGATGAAATTCTCTTTACTTCGTCGTCTGTTAAGTCCTTAACACGAGTATCAGGACTAACGCCAGCCTCTGTCAGGATGCGGTTTGAACTTGTTCTGCCGATACCGTAGATATAGGTCAAGCCGATCTCAACACGTTTTTCTCTTGGTAAATCAACACCTGAAATACGAGCCATTTGTGTATTACACCTCCATTAATTTTTTTAACCTTGTCTCTGCTTATGCTTAGGATTTTCACAGATTACTCTGATACTGCCTTTTCTCTTAATGATTTTGCATTTTTCGCAAATCGGTTTGACTGATGATCTAACCTTCACAGCAATTCTCCTTTCCGTTATGCGCCCTTTCACATGAAGCACTTGCCGTCTTTTAAAAGACGTTTCCGCGCAAAAGCGCTCCCCCGCACCCGACCGGCTCTTTTACGAGCCTGGTGGCGATGGAGCTCTTTTTGGAAAGAGCCTTCTGAGTATACCCGCAGTGTGTTTTATCGTAAAACCAGTGCTGCCCATAAGGGCATAATACACCCAGTATTTCAACAAAGTCGCTATAGCATTATAACACTGTTTATTTTAAAATGCAAGCACTTTTTCCTATATATTTATTAACCCTTTACCCTGGTGTGTCGCACTAGGGAAACAGGCAGTGTTTTATAAAACAGCGCCTTATTTGTCTCTCCAGATGATCCTTCCTTTGCTTAAATCATAAGGGGACATCTCAATGGTCACTTTATCTCCCGGTAAAATACGAATGTAGTTCATGCGAAGTTTTCCGCTGATGTGAGCTAATACCTGATGGCCATTCTCCAGTTCTACCTGGAACATGGCGTTGGGAAGCTTCTCCACAACGGTTCCTTCAATTTCAATAACATCTGCTTTTGACATAAAGCTTACCTCCTAACAACCTGTTCTTCTCTTTTGAAACATCTGATGAAATGTTTGATTTCTTCATCGGTGACTAATTTATTTTCCCGGATCTTTACTCCGGGCGAATGTTTCTCCCATAAAAGGGCTTTCACATGCTTTTTCTTTTTCTTCTTCGGGCAGTTCAAACGTCTGCTTTTTCCGTCCACCAGATATATATATTCGCCTTCCTCCCGCAATATGAAGAAATAACCGTCTTTATCGTGACCCGCCGCAGACTTTACGAATGCTCCGGTAGTTAATTCCATGGGCATTTCCTCAGCGGTCAAAGGAAACCAGACTAAGAATCTCCGGTTCACCCTCTGTAATCAGCACGGTATTTTCATAATGAGCGGAAAGGCTGCCATCCTCTGTAACTACGGTCCAGTCATCGTCAAGCCATACGACCTCAGGGGTTCCCCCATTGATCATGGGTTCGATGGCCAAGGTCATTCCCGGCTTTAATTTGATTCCCCGTCTTTTCTGTGCAAAGTTCGGCACCTCCGGCTCCTCATGGAGATGAGTACCGATTCCATGGCCTACCAGATCCCGTACAACTCCAAATCCAAATTTTTCTGCATGGATCTGGATTGCAGCAGATATATCATTCAGATGATTGCCAGATTTTGCAAATTTAATCCCTTCAAAGAAACATTGTCTTGTCACTTCTATGAGCTGCCCTGCGAAAGGAGTGATCTCCCCGATTCCGTAAGTCCTAGCCGCATCGGAATGATATCCTTTGTAAATAACCCCGGCATCCAGGCTTACGATATCGCCCTCCATTAAAATCCGTTTCTTGCTTGGAATCCCATGAACCACTTCATCGTTTACAGAAACGCAGATGGAGGCAGGATATCCGTTATAGTTCAGGAAAGAGGGCTGACAGCCGTAGCTCCTTATGATTTCTTCTCCCAGATGATCAATATCCCAGGTTGTCATTCCCGGCTTCAAGGCTTTTGAAAGCTCTTCGTGAGTTTTACAAAGAATCTTTCCTGCCTCTCTCATAAGTTCTATCTCTCTTGCAGATTTAATCGTAACTGACATAAACTATGCTCCTAATAGGTCAGCGATGTCCGAGAACACCTTGTTTAATTCCTGTGTTCCATCAATATTCACCAGCACACCAGCTTCCTTATAATATTCGATCAGAGGCTTTGTCTGATCATGGTAGACCGACAAACGCTTTTTAACGGTTTCCGGCTTATCGTCATCCCGCAAAACAAGCCCTGCTCCACACACGTCGCATACATCGGGAACCCTGCTTGGATTATACACAATATGATATGTAGCTCCGCAGGCAATGCAAGCACGACGGCCTGCCATTCTGTCTATAATTATCTCATCCGGTACATCCACATTAATCGCAAAGTCAATCTTCTGTCCCATATCAGAAAGGGCCTTTTTAAGACTTTCCGCCTGGGGAATGGTTCTTGGAAAACCATCCAGCACGTATCCATTTTCACAGTCATCACTCTGAATACGGTCCATCAGCATACCAATGGTCAGTTCATCCGGCACAAGAGCGCCCTGATCCATGTATTCCTTTGCCTTCCTGCCTAACTCTGTTCCCTCTTTAATATTGGTTCGGAAAATATCTCCAGTAGAAATATGGGGAATCTGATACTTTTCAGCAATTTTTTTTGCCTGGGTACCTTTGCCGGCACCAGGAGCACCTAACATGATAATTCTCATAAACAGTCCCTCCCTTGCTTCCTTAAGGTTAAATAACACAAATTCCAAGAAAAACACGCCGTGCGTGTTTCTCTTGGTTTGTCCTCTAATCGTTTAAAAATCCTTTATAATAGCGCACAAGCATCTGAGATTCAATCGCCTTCAACGTCTCTAAGACTACACTGACGATGATGATTAAAGATGTACCTCCAAAGGATAAACGGCTTACATTAAATAAACCGGAAACCATGATCGGAATAATACAAATGATCGTCAAGCCGCATGCGCCTATAAATACGATATAGTTCAAAATGGAATTGAGATAATCACTGGTTGGTTTCCCTGGACGGATGCCCGGGATAAAGCCACCGGACTTTTTCATGTTATTCGCAACTTCAAGCGGGTTAAACGTAATTGATGTATAAAAATAAGCGAACACGATGATAAGAGCCACGTAGACGAGCATACCGATGGTATATAACGGTCTTTCCGGTTTAAACCAGCTTGAAGAATTGAGTGCCGATAAAATGTGGCCTCCAATGCTGTTGTAGTTAATATTGGCCCCAAAGAACTGGGAAATCACTACCGGGAACGACATAATGGAGGAAGCGAAGATAACCGGGATAACGCCGGCTGTATTCACCTTTAACGGAATGTTGGTGGCTTGACCGCCGACCATCTTCCGTCCCTGCATCTTTTTCGAATACTGTACAGGAATTCTTCTCTCACCATTCTGAAGGATAACAACAAATATTACAATCGCTGCGATAACAGCAGCGATAATAATGGCTGCAACTGCAGCTACTGCAACCGATTTTCCAGACATGAATCTGGTATATAAGGTTGACATATCCGAAGGAAAGCTGGAAATGATGTTAAAGGTCAAAACAATGGAAATACCATTTCCCACACCCTTTTCCGTAATTCGCTCACCGATCCACATCAGAAGAGCACTTCCAGCGGTCATCGTTGCAACAGCAATAATAATACTTAATACATTAAATTCTCTTAACAGCCCCTGGCCGCCGAATCCAATCGCCATAGCGACGGACTCGATTAAAGCCAGACCAACTGTTACGTAACGGGTGTATTCTGCAATCTTCTTTCTGCCATCTTCCCCATCCCGCTGCATTTCTTCAAGCTTAGGAATCGCTATGGTCAAAAGCTGCATGATGATGGAAGATGTGATGTAAGGGGTAATGCTCAAGGCAAATACGGACATATTGGTAAAAGAGCTGCCTGTCATTGCGTTGAAAAATCCAAACGCATCGTTATTCTGCCTGGCAAAAAAATCTTTAAAAAAGCTTGTTTCAACTCCTGGAATCGGCAATTGAGAACCGATTCTAGTAACCACCAGCATCATGAATGTAAAGATAAGTTTCTTTCTTACATCCTTGATCTTGAATGCATTACGGAGTGTTTTTAACATATTAGATCACCTCGCAGGTTCCACCTAAAGCCTCGATTTTGGTTTTTGCGCCTTCGCTGAAAGCATCTACCTTTACTGTAAGCTTTTTGGTTAATTCTCCATTTCCAAGGATCTTAACACCGTCACGCGGATTCTTAACGATACCGCTCTCTAACAAAGTTTCAACAGTAACAACTGTACCATTGTCAAAACACTCTAAAGCGCCTACATTGATACCGATAATAATTTTAGTATTTCTATTGGTAAAGCCTCTCTTAGGAATACGTCTGTATAAAGGCATCTGACCACCTTCAAAACCTGGTCTAGTTGCACCGGAACGTGCTTTCTGTCCTTTA
Source organism: [Clostridium] celerecrescens 18A (assembly GCF_002797975.1). NCBI lineage: Bacteria > Bacillati > Bacillota > Clostridia > Lachnospirales > Lachnospiraceae > Lacrimispora > Lacrimispora celerecrescens. Next base: position 3,526,303 of record NZ_PGET01000001.1, read on the forward strand.
TGACCCTTACCTGCTGTCTTGCCGTTTCCTGAACCATGTCCGCGGCCTCTTCTGAAGTTGTCGCTGTGTTTGGAACCTAACGCAGGCTGTAAATTTGATAAATCCATCGCTTGCACCTCCTTACTGTATTCTCTTAAATCTCTTCAACTTTTACTAAATGACGCACGTTTGCGATCATACCTCTAACCGCGTTATTATCCGGCATCTCAACTGTTTTATGAAGCTTCTTTAAGCCTAATGCTTCAACGGTTGCTTTATGCTTCGGAACTGCGCCGATCGGGGATTTCACCAATGTGACTTTTAATTTATCTGCCATTTTCATATCCTCCTTAGCCTAAAATCTCTTCTACAGATTTACCGCGAAGCTTTGCAACTTCCTCAGGAGTTTTTAAACGGGTTAATCCCTCTATTGTAGCTAAAACTACATTGGTCTTATTATTAGAACCTAAGGACTTAGAATGGATATTCTTAATACCTGCAAGCTCTAAAACCGCACGTGCAGGACCTCCTGCAATAACTCCTGTACCTTCATTAGCTCTCTTAAGAAGTACAGATGCACTTCCGAATTTTCCGATCAGGTCATGAGGAATACTGTTGTTCTCATCGATGGGAATAGCAACCATATTCTTAACAGCAGCCTCTTTTCCTTTACGGATTGCTTCTGGAACTTCACCGGCTTTGCCAAGACCCGCACCTACGTGGCCATTGCCATCACCTACGACTACTAAAGCAGAGAATCTCATGGTACGTCCACCCTTAACGGTTTTAGATACGCGCTTGATAGCAACTACTCTGTCGTTTAATTCTAACTGATTTGCATCAAAAATTGTACGTTTCACGCTGTCATTCTCCTCTCTACTTAGAATTCCAGACCAGCTTCTCTGGCTGCGTCTGCTAATGCCTGAATCTTACCATGATATATAAAACCGCCTCTGTCAAAGACAACTCCCTTAATTCCTTTTTCAAGGGCTCTCTTTGCTACTACGGTACCTACATATGCTGCAGCATCAACGTTGTTAGTTTTCTCTAATTCTGCCTTTACTTCTTTTTCTACTGTAGAAGCAGCGACTAAAGTCTTACCAACTGTATCGTCAATAATTTGAGCATACACATGATTATTGCTTCTAAACACAGCTAAACGTGGTCTTTCTGCAGTGCCTGCAAAACGGTTACGTATTCTGTTGTGCTTTTTAACGCGAACTTCGCTTCTTGACTGTTTGCTAACCATCTTTACACTCTCCTTAATTATTTCTTACCAGTCTTACCAACTTTACGTCTGATAACTTCGTCAGCATACTTGATACCCTTGCCCTTATACGGTTCAGGTCTTCTCTTATCTCTGATTTCAGCAGCGTACTGGCCAACTTTTTCTTTATCGATACCTTTAATAATGATGACGTTCTGACCTTCCATGGTAGCTTCGATTCCATCAGGATCTTCCATCTCTACCGGGTGGGAATAGCCAAGAGAAAGAACCAGCTTCTTGCCCTGCTTCTGTGCTCTGTAACCAACACCATTGATTTCCAGCTTCTTCTCATAACCGTTAGTAACACCAACGACCATGTTGTTTACTAATGTTCTTGTCAGACCGTGTAAAGATTTCATCTTCTTTAAATCATTCGGTCTTGTAACAACGATATGACCATCTTCTTCTTTGATTGTCATCTCAGATGGTAACACTCTTTCAAGAGTTCCCTTAGGACCTGTTATAGTCACTTTATTATTTTCTGCGATTGCAACAGTTACGCCTGCCGGAATCGCGATAGGCATTCTTCCTATACGTGACATGCCGTTTACCTCCTTAAATTTTCGGAAAGAACTTTGCGCTCCTTCTGTTTTCAGATGCTTCTCTTAATTACCAAACAAACGCCAGTACTTCTCCGCCGATACCTGCAGTGCGTGCTTCCTTATCGGTAATAACGCCCTGGTTTGTGGAGATGATAGCAGTTCCTAAACCGCCAAGTACTCTTGGTAACTCCTCTTTGTTTGCGTATACACGTAAACCAGGCTTGGAGATTCTCTTAATACCTGTAATGATTTTCTCATTTTTATCTTTACCGTATTTTAAGGTGATCCGGATTGTCTGGAATGCACCGTCTTCTACGAGATCGTATTTCTTAATGTAGCCCTCTTTTACAAGGATATCAGCAATAGCTAATTTCATCTTAGATGAAGGTACATCTACTGTATCATGTTTTGCAGTATTTGCATTACGGATTCTTGTAAGCATATCTGCGATTGGATCGCTCATAGTCATTTTGAAATTGCCTCCTTCCTTATTTTACCAGCTTGCTTTTTTAACGCCTGGGATCTGGCCCTTGTATGCTAATTCACGGAAGCAGATTCTGCAGATTCCGTATTTTCTCAAATAAGCATGTGGACGACCACAGATTCTGCAACGATTGTATTCTCTTGAGGAGAACTTTGCAGGTCTCTGCTGTTTGATCTTCATTGAAGTCTTAGCCATGGATTATTCCTCCTACTATTTTGCAAATGGCATATTGAATAATGTCAAAAGTTCACGGGCTTCTTCGTCTGTCTTAGCGGTAGTGACGAAAATAACGTCCATACCTCTTACCTTGTCAACTTTATCGTACTCAATTTCAGGGAAAATAAGCTGTTCCTTGATGCCAAGAGCATAATTCCCTCTGCCGTCAAATGCATTAGGATTTACTCCTCTGAAGTCACGTACACGAGGAAGTGCAAGGTTGATCAGGCGGTCAGCAAATTCATACATTCTCTCACCGCGTAAAGTTACTTTACATCCGATCGGCATACCTTCTCTGATCTTGAAGTTAGCAACTGATTTTTTAGCTTTTGTTAAAACTGCCTTCTGACCGGAGATGATTTCTAAATCTCTTACTGCAGAGTCTAAAATCTTGGCATTTTCCTTTGCTTCACCAATACCCATATTGATGACAATCTTATTTAACTTTGGCACTTCCATGATGTTCTTATATCCAAATTTCTTGACCATACCTTCTACGATCTCTGTCTGGTACATCTCTTTTAATCTAGCCAATTTTTATTCCTCCTCTCCGAATTAGTCAATTACTTTACCGGTTGCTTTTGCAACACGGACTTTTTTGCCGTCTTTTACTTCAAAACCAACTCTGGTTGCTTTTCCGTCAACAACAAGCATTACGTTGGAGATATCAAGTGCAGCTTCTTTCTGTACGATACCACCCTGTGGGCTGCCTGGGCCTGGTTTCACATGCTTTGTAATCATGTTAACACCTTCCACTACCACTTTGCTATTCTTCGTATCTACGTGAAGAACTTTGCCCTGTTTGTCTTTATCTTTTCCTGCGATAACCTTTACCAGGTCGTCTCTTTTAATTTTATGCACAGTCCGACACCTCCTTATAATACTTCGGGAGCTAAGGAAACAATTTTCATGAACTGCTTCTCTCTTAACTCTCTGGCAACCGGTCCAAAGATACGAGTTCCTTTTGGAGTCTTGTCATCTTTGATAATTACGGCAGCATTCTCATCGAACTTGATATAAGAACCGTCTTTACGGCGTGCGCCCTTAACGGAACGTACGACAACGGCCTTAACAACGTCGCCCTTCTTCACAACACCGCCAGGTGTTGCATCTTTTACGCTGGCAACGATAACATCACCAATATTAGCATATCTTCTTGTAGATCCGCCCATAACACGGATACAAAGAAGCTCTTTTGCACCAGTATTATCGGCAACCTTTAATCTGGTTTCCTGCTGAATCATGCCTGTTACTCCTTCCTGGATATATTATTTCGCTCTCTCGATAATCTCAACAAGTCTCCATCTCTTGTCTTTGGACAGCGGTCTTGTTTCCATTACTCTAACTGTATCGCCCATGTTGCAGTCGTTGTTCTCGTCATGAGCTTTTAATTTATACGTTCTTTTTACGATCTTGCCGTATAAAGGATGTTCTACATGGTCTTCAATAGCCACAACGATGGTCTTATCCATCTTGCTGCTTACAACCTTACCAGTACGGGTTTTTCTTAAATTTCTCTCCACGTTCGGTATTCTCCTTTCGAGTTTTGGCCCTGGCGGCCCAATCTATAAGTTTACACACACTCGTGTGTGTCATGCTTTTTAAAGAACTGCAACTTAAGCTAATTTAGCCTTCTCAGTTATAACAGTCTGAATTCTGGCAATGTTCTTACGAACCTCTTTGATCCTGCTTGTGTTATCAAGCTGGTTGGTCGCGTTCTGGAATCTTAAGTTGAAAAGTTCTTTCTTTGCAGCTACTAATTCTTCATTCAGTTCTGCAGCTGATTTTCCTTTTAATTCTTCCACATACTTATTAATTTTCACTGTCATTCACCGCCTTCTAAATCTGCTTTAGCAGCAATCTTACACTTGCACGGTAACTTATGCATAGCAAGACGTAAAGCTTCACGTGCTGTTTCTTCAGGTACTCCAGCGATTTCGAATAATACACGGCCTGGTTTTACTACTGCTACCCAGTATTCCAGAGCGCCCTTACCGGAACCCATTCGGGTTTCTGCTGGCTTTGCTGTTACAGGTTTATCCGGGAAAATCTTGATCCAGACTTTACCGCCACGCTTGATATAACGAGTCATGGCAACACGGGCTGCCTCGATCTGGTTGGATTTGATCCAGCATGGTTCTGCAGCGACTAAACCGAATTCACCGTTGCTGATAGTATTGCCTCTTAACGCTTTACCAGCCATGGATCCACGGAACTGTTTACGACGTTTAACTCTTTTAGGCATTAACATTATTTTCCGCTCCCTTCCTTGTTTCCTTTAGTTGGAAGTATTTCGCCATTGTAGATCCATACCTTAACACCGATCTTACCGAAGGTTGTATCTGCTTCAGCGAAACCATAGTCAATATCTGCTCTGAGTGTCTGTAACGGAATGGTTCCTTCGCTGTAGAACTCGGTACGAGCCATATCAGCGCCGCCAAGACGTCCTGCAACTGCAGTCTTGATACCCTTTACTCCAGCCTTCATGGAACGACCCATGGTGGACTTCATAGCCCGGCGGAAGGATACACGGTTCTCTAACTGCTGCGCAATAGATTCAGCTACTAACTGAGCATCTTTGTCAGGTCTTTTGATTTCCTTGATGTCAACAAATAACTTTTTATCTGTAAGCTTCTGAGCTTCAGCTTTTAATTTCTCGATCTCAGATCCGCCTTTACCGATAACAACACCTGGCTTCGCTGTATGAATCGTAATTTTCACGCGGTCAGATGCTCTCTCAATTTCTATATCAGAAATGCCGGCGCTGTATAATCTTTTCTTAAGGAACTTTCTGATCGCATAATCTTCTACCAGGTTATCTGCGAAATCAGCTTCAGCATACCATTTTGAGTTCCAGTCTTTAATAACACCGACTCTTAAGCCGTGTGGATTAACTTTCTGTCCCATTATTTGCCTCCTTATCTTTCATTAAGCACAACGGTGATGTGGCTCATTCTCTTCTCGATCCTGTAAGCGCGGCCCTGTGCTCTCGGTTTTACTCTTTTCATTGTCGGTCCCTTGTTTGCAAAACATTCCTCTACATAAAGCTTTGCAGGGTCCATACCGTTGTTATTCTCAGCGTTAGCAATTGCTGATTTTAATAACTTCTCTATTAAAGAAGAAGCATATCTGGGATTGTAAGTCACAATACCAAGTGCTGTCATAACATCTTTGCCTCTGATGGCATCTAATACGAAGCATGCTTTCTGAACAGAAACCCTAGCATAGGATAACTTTGCTGATGGTCTGGTGTCCTTCACGGCATTTCTTTCTCTTTTAATCTGGCTTCTATGTCCCTTAGCCATTGGTGAATCCTCCTTTCAACTTTAACGCCCCTGGGAATCCTAACGAATGCCCGGAGGAGTTTGTTTCTATCTACTTACGGCCTGATTTTTTCTCGTCCTTACCATGTCCTCTGTAGGTTCTTGTGGCAACGAATTCACCCAGCTTATGTCCAACCATATCTTCTGTAACATATACCGGAACGTGCTTTCTGCCATCGTGAACTGCAATTGTATGTCCAACCATCTGCGGAAAGATTGTAGAACGGCGAGACCAGGTCTTAATTACCTGTTTCTGTCCTGCTGCGTTCATAACATCTACTTTTTTCAGTAAATGAGCATCTGCAAATGGTCCTTTTTTAAGTGAGCGAGCCATAGATTCTAACCTCCTTCAATTATTTAACGGTCTTTCCATCTCTTCTTCTAACGATCAGTCTGTTAGACTGCTTGTTTTTCTTTCTGGTCTTTAAGCCAAGTGCTGGTTTGCCCCATGGTGTACTTGGACCTGGGCGTCCGATACCAGTCTTGCCTTCACCACCGCCGTGAGGATGGTCATTCGGGTTCATAACAGAACCACGTACAGTAGGTCTGAAGCCCATATGACGTTTTCTACCAGCTTTACCGATATTGATCAGGTTGTGATCTCCGTTGCCTACAACGCCGATGGTTGCTCTGCAGTTGATCGGAACCATTCTCATCTCGCCGGAAGGTAAACGAAGAGTAGCATATTTGCCTTCTTTTGCCATTAACTGAGCAGCATTTCCTGCGGAACGAACTAACTGTCCGCCTTTTCCAGGATAAAGCTCAATGTTATGAACCTGAGCACCAACCGGGATCTGGCTTAGTGGTAAGCAGTTGCCGACTTTAGCTTCTGCCATCTCACCGCTCATAACCTTCATGCCATCTGTTAAACCAGCCGGTGCAAGGATATATGCTTTTGTACCGTCTTCGTAGCAGATCAGTGCGATGTTGGCAGTTCTGTTTGGATCGTACTCGATACCGATAACAGTTGCTGCAATGCCGTCTTTGCTGTTTCTCTTAAAATCGATGATTCTATATTTTCTCTTAACGCCGCCTCCGCGATGTCTTACCGTGATCTTACCCTGGTTATTACGGCCGGCTGTTTTATTGATTGTTTTGCTGATTAAGGACTTCTCAGGAGTTGACTTTGTGACTTCGCTGAAATCAGAACCAGTCATGTGTCTTCTGGAAGGGGTATATGGGTTATACTTTTTAATTCCCATTATATTTCTCCTTTCTTCTTAATTGTCCAAACTCTTGGACATAAAGGTATGCCAGTGCTTCAACGCCGCCTGGCGTATCTCAATTATCGTGATATAATGTTCATCACATAGGAAACTGAAAACCGTTTACGCCGGGCTTGAATAAATTCTCACCAAGCGTCCCGATCTTACAGTCCTTCGAAGATTTCGATGTCTTTGCTGTCAGCTGTCAGTTGAACGATAGCTTTCTTTGTCTTAGAAGTCTTTCCAAAAGTCATTCCTCTTCTTTTGGTCTTTCCATCTAAGTTCATGGTGTTCACGCTGGCAACCTTTGCACCTGGGAACATCTTCTCAACAGCTTCTTTGATCATAGCCTTATTAGCATCTGTGTGTACAATAAATGTGTACTTCTTGGACGCCATAGCGTTCATGCTCTTCTCAGTTACTACAGGCTTCTGGATTACGTCGTAATACTTAATATCTGCCATTATGCGTACACCTCCTCGATTGCTGCAACAGCAGTCTTGGTAGCAACAACTGTGTTGTACTTTAAGATATCGTATACGTTGATGGTGTTAGCAGAAGCAGTCTTAACAGCTGCGATGTTTCTTGCGCTCATTACTGCGTTTGCACTGTCGTCGCCAACAACTACAAGAGCTTTGGATACCTTTAAGTTATTTAAAACAGTCTGGAATTTCTTTGTCTTGATCTCATCAAACTTTAATTCGTCAACAACGATGAACTTATTCTCATTTACTCTGCTGGTCAGAGCGGACTTAAGAGCAAGTCTTCTTTCCTTCTTGTTAAGTTTGATTGTATAATCTCTTGGTGTAGGAGCAAATACAACTCCACCGCCTGTCCACTGGGGAGATCTTGTTGAACCCTGTCTTGCATGACCGGTTCCTTTCTGCTTCCACGGTTTTCTTCCGCCGCCAGATACTTCTGCACGTGTCTTTGCTTTCTGTGTGCCCTGGCGCTTATTTGCAAGCTGGCTTACGACTGCCATGTGTACGAGATGCTCATTTACATCTACACCGAACACTGCATCGTTTAACTCTACTGTGCCAACTTCTTTACCTTCCATATTGTAAACAGATACGTTTGCCATCTGTGTGATCCTCCTTTCTGATAAAAGCATTAGTTAGATGCTTTTACTGTTTCCTTGATTGTTACTAAAGACTTCTTAGGTCCTGGTATAGCACCCTTAACCAGAATCAGGTTGTTTTCTGCATCAACCTTAACGATTTCGAGGTTTTGGATTGTCACCTTCTTATTACCCATCTGGCCAGGCATCTTTTTGCCCTTGAATACCTTGCTAGGGTCAGAAGCTGCACCGTTGGAACCAGCATGGCGGTGGAACTTAGAACCGTGAGCCATAGGTCCTCTGGACTGTCCGTGTCTCTTAATAGCACCCTGGAAACCTTTACCTTTGGAGATTGCGGTTGCATCGATCTTGTCGCCTGCTGCGAAGATCTCAGCTTTGATTTCATCTTTTACAGAATACTGGGCAGCATTCTCAAGCTTAAACTCTCTTACGTATCTCTTGTAAGATACACCGGCCTTATCAAAATGGCCCTTAATTGGCTTGCTGACGAGCTTTTCTCTCTTATCAACATAACCAACCTGTACTGCACTGTAACCATCGTTCTCAACAGTCTTAACCTGTGTAACTACACAAGGACCTGCCTGAAGAACTGTTACCGGAGTTAAGACTCCGTTCTCATTGAAGATCTGTGTCATTCCGACTTTGGTAGCTAAAATACCCTTCTTCATGTTTTTACCTCCTGTTTGTTAATTCTACAGCGGATTGCTTTCGCAATCATCCTAGAACAGTCCAATATACATGGAACACTATGACTCCGCCTGGCGGTATCATGATTGCGCTGCAATCATGATCACCATTCGCCGTTCGACGAAAGTGCAAACACTTTCTTCTCACTTTCGCTATTGGAGATGTTGATTCCTTACAGGAAAAAGTGTTGCTTCTATATTAAAACCCTTCAGGACATGCATGGAACAATTTCCATAATGGTTCTGATGAAGATTATTTATTCTTCATCTTGATATCGATGTACACACCTGCCGGCATTTCCAGTCTGGATAATGCATCAACAGTTTTCTGGCTTGGTGTAATGATATCAATGAGTCTCTTATGCGTTCTCTGCTCGAACTGCTCTCTGGAATCTTTGTACTTGTGAACCGCTCTTAAGATGGTTACCACTTCCTTCTTGGTTGGTAACGGCACCGGTCCGCTCACTTTTGATCCTGTCTTTTTTACAGTGTCGATGATTTTGCCCGCAGACTGATCAACCAACTGATGATCATACGCTTTTAATGTGATTCTCATTACTTGACTTGCCATAAAAAAAGTCGCCTCCTTTTCGCACTTAGTAGAAGTACGACAAGCGGTGACTGTACACGTTCCCGTGTGTGTCATCAAAGACCCCACACTGACTTCCTGTTTAAATAAACAGGATTTTAAATTGTACAGTGACTTGTCGCCAGTTTCCTAACTTGACATTCGCTCCACGGAAAACCTGCTTATATAAGCAGCAACCTCACGCTTCACAGCTATCATGCCACAGCCTTTGTATGATAACATATTTTTTTTTACATTGCAAGCATTTTTTTCAAAAAAATGGCGCAAAATCTGATTTTCCAGGTTTTGCGCCTTTGATCGCTTTTTTCCTATTCCCAGACAGGTTCTGTAGGGGTTCTTCCCTCTCCGCTTGGATTTGCATCATCCACTTTTAATAAATTTCCATTGCTTCCGGTCTTATATTTTACACCATCAGCGTTCTTTACCGTTGTATTTTTGGATACCTTACCGGAAGTGTTCACAACATAGGTGGTGGTAGTGCTTCCTGTAGGAATGGCAATGGCTTCATACTTTGTTCCTTCATCCGCACATTGAAGCTTTCCCATATAATACAGGGAACCGTCCTTAACTCCGGTATAGCCGCGGCCGCTGTCACTGAAATAATAGGTGGCCTCGTCGCCGTCTCCTTCAATTACCTTTACCTTGCCCTTTTGCATGGTACTGGTCTTCTTATCTCCGAAATAGAATGCCGTATATTCGGATGTACTTCCAATCATCACCTTCTGCAGACCATATACAGGATTGCCCAGGTTATTAAACAGATAGGTCTTATCATTAATTTTAGTTATATTCTGAGTAGTGGCATCTCCTTCCTTCGGACCGGTCTTTGGAATTCCTGAACTTGAGAAATAAAACCATTCCACACTCTCTTCATAGCCAGACAGATCCTGAGGCGGTTCCACGGAATACCAGCCTACTCTCAGCTTGCCATTGCTGTCATAGTATTTATAATTTTGGATGTCATACTCCGCATTATCAACTCCTACGTTCTTCCAGCCGGTCTGAAGCGCTCCATCTGAGTCAAAGCAGTAAGCGACACCGTCAATCTTATAGGTAGCATAATCTCCGGAAATATTCTTTGGAACATACTTTTTACCGCTGTCATTAAAATAGTACCAAAACTTTCCATCGTCATTATCCCCTGGAGTAACACGGTCCCCATCGTTATCGCTGTTTGGTGAAAAGAGCTTTTGCCAGCCGGTACGCATGGCTCCGTCTGTTCCACAATAATACATGTCATCAAGGACCCAGCCAGTCTGCATCTCTCCATTGGGATCAAAATAATACCATTTGTTATTGATCTTGGACCAGTTATCCATAATGGCTTTTCCGCTGCTGCCGAAATAATACCACTTGTACTGGGAACTGCTTGAATCCTGAAACTTCATCCATTTATCCGTAACAAGAATTCCGTTGGAGTCCATATAATAGGTATTTTCCACCCAGGTATTAACGGACATCTCTCCATAGGAGTTTAAATAACGCCAAAGGTTGTCCGCTCCCTTTTTCCAGGTGTTCGTCACCTTATTCCCGCTTGTATCATAATAAACCCAGGTGCTTCCAGACTGAGCCCAACCTTCTGCTGCATAAGACTCCACAGACACGGCACCAACCGTCAGCATGGCGGTAACAGCCAGCATGATGAGACCTTTTCTTTTCATATCTTCACTCCTTACAAGGATTTCCTTTTTTGCTATAATTTATTTTAACAATTAATTTCAGATTATTCAACTGTTTTAATCTTTCAATTCTATTACGAAATTATTTCCCTTGTCTTTTATGGGTCTTTATCCGAAAATGCTCTGCTATAAATATAGCAAAATGAGATTTACTATTATATCAATTCGAATGAAAAACAGGCAAACGAACAGGACTGAATCCTGCTAATACAGAATTCAGTCCCACTAAGTTTCTTAAGTTAAAAGATTCAGCCATTCTTTTTAAATCTAATTGCAGCGATTGTTACAGCCCCAGTTACCGCAGCATCTATTCCATCGGTTGCAGCAGCCCCGATTGCAGCAACCCCAATTACATCCATTCGACCAGCCCCAGTTACAGCCGTTATTACAGCCCCAATTACACCGGTTGCAGCCTCCATTATTCCAGCCGCCTCCGCAGGCAGAAAAGCCTATATTAAAACAGCACATAAATTTACACCTCATTATTTTAATTTATACTATATTATATAGGACAAAAGACAAGGTGTGAATATCGGCCCTTTTCCATCAATTCTCCCGTACTTGACGCTCCAGGCTCTATCCAGTATAATCAAGGAAGTTCAAATTTGCTTTTGGCTCATTGAACATATCATTTGTCATTTGAGAAAACTACTATTAACTATTTATGGAAAGGGCGGCACCAATTATGTGGATTGCAGACGGCTGGAAAGATTATGAAGTGATAGACTGTTCAGAAGGAGAAAAGCTTGAACGCTGGGGGAATTATCTCCTTATACGTCCTGACCCACAGGTTATCTGGTCCACTCCCAAGACGGAAAAAGGCTGGAAAAAGATGAACGGCCACTATCATCGCAGCGCTAAGGGCGGCGGTGAGTGGGAATTTTTTGACCTTCCGGAGCAATGGACAATCAGCTACAAGGATTTAACCTTTCAATTAAAGCCCTTCAGTTTTAAACATACAGGACTCTTCCCGGAACAGGCGGCAAACTGGGACTGGTTCAGTGAGAAAATAAAACAGGCCGGACGGCCGGTAAAAGTGCTTAACTTATTCGCCTACACCGGAGGTGCTACCCTGGCAGCCGCAAAAGCAGGGGCTTCCGTCACTCATGTAGATGCGTCCAAGGGTATGGTCGGCTGGGCCAAGGAAAACGCCCGCTCCTCCAATCTGGATTCCGCCTCCATCCGATGGATCGTGGATGACTGCGTAAAATTCGTTGAAAGAGAAATCAGAAGGGGAAACCATTACGATGCAATCATTATGGATCCTCCATCCTATGGGAGAGGGCCAAAGGGCGAAATCTGGAAAATAGAAGACGCCATTCATCCTCTTGTTCAGCTTTGCACCCAGCTTTTATCCGATAAACCACTGTTTTTCCTTATCAATTCCTATACCACAGGATTGGCTCCTTCTGTATTAACTTACATGATTTCTATCGAGGTGAAACAAAAATACGGTGGTTTTGTCCAGTCCGGTGAAATAGGGCTTCCGGTCACAAGAACCGGCCTTCTTCTGCCCTGCGGCGCATCCGGAAGATGGTCGGCAGACGCTTAGAACCCTTATCAGCGCCCACCGTTTAGCAAATACCATAGGGTCGGAAGAAAACGTCTGAAAAACCGGCCTATCTGATAGCTGAAGAAAACACATAAAAGCGGCATAAGCAGAAAAAGCCCAAATGGCACTGCTATCACAGTCGGGAGCAGCAATGCTCCCGTTTTGTTAATTAGCCTCACCATGGCAAAGTGAGTGGCATACAGAAAAAAATTTTGCTTCATCCATTCCTTTGCTTCTATCAATTGTCTCTCCGGTACCATAAGCCATAATCCCACTGGAATAAGAAGCCGGAAACATACGTCAGAAGCTGCCATCTCTCCTTTTATAAACCCCGGAAAATCAACCCAATGAAGCAAAAAGCCTGCCATAATAACCGCGGCGCCTGCCTTAAGATATTTTATATTCCAGGACCCTTCTACGATCTTTTTCCCATGGATGGCTGCAAATGCTCCGAACGAATAATAAAACAAAGCATCCAGATTTAAAAAAGGAAGCATACCTCCCATATAGATTGCAGCAAGAATTACCGCAAGAAACAGACACCCAATTTCCTTCCGCTTCACAATGATATAAATAAGTGGCGCCAGAAGGATCAACTGGATCAGCTGGTTTAAATACCAGAATACATAGTTATACGTATAATGGAGGACCGATTCGGCCGCCATAGGAAACGTAAAAGGAATCTTTCCCTTTCCAATGACATCAGAAAGCACCGGGATCCGGCTGCCGATAACATATCCAAGATAATAAAGGAAATTCCATACGATATAGGGAACCAGGACACTCCGTATTCTGGAATTCCACTTTACCAGGAGGCGGTCTAAGGTAAAGCCGCGAAAGAAAAGATAAGAGGAAATCAGGAAGAACCCCGGTACGGCAATCTGCGCCACCGTGCCTCCTAAAAACCGTTCCATCCAGTCTGTCTTGTAAGCCAGACTGGTGGTACCTAAGAAAAGCACCGCATTGTAAGAGTGAACCCATATGACCAGAAAACTATAAAGAAATGTAAACCATGTAATCTTATTTCGAAAATATTTTTCTTCCATGAAAGCCCTCCTCTCTGCATTTTTATATTTTATCACAGGACAAGAAGCTTTATCAAACTATTTTCATCAAAACAATTCTGACTGGTCAAATGTAGCCTTTCAGAGGCTTTTCAGCCAAATGATGTAAAATTTTTACATTTTTCACATTTTTTTCAAACCTACCGCGTAGAGTATATGATATAATAGGAGCACTTTCAATGATTGCTTTATATATAAGGAGATAGAAACCATGAAAAAAACAACTCGCGCCGCTTGTCTGATCCTAGCCTTCCTACTTGCAGGCCTGCCGTTTTTTAACAGCCCTGTTCCCGTAAAAGGCTCCGAAACAGCCTTAACCAGCGCACTTTCGGCACAATCTTCAGACAGTGGACAAGCACTGCAGACTATGGCCCTCGGCCCCGGTCTTATAAACCTATCCCCCGCGGATGAATTTTCCACTTATCAGTGGGGACTAAAAAATGACGGGGAATTCCGCCTTATAGAGTTAAAATCCAAATTTAAGGCCATTGATAATATTTACGATGGGCGGAAATCAAAAGATGGTACGATTAAGCCTGGTCCCGGGGACTATGAATCAACAGTGATCGGTGCCGTCACCGGAATCGATATTAATGTACAGCCTGCATGGAAGCTTTACGATCAGGCTGAGAACAAGCGCTCTGTCATAGTCGCCATCATCGATACCGGCATTGATATCAATCACCTGGAGCTTAAAAATGCCATATGGACCAATCCCGGTGAGATTGACGGGGATGGAATCGATAACGACGGCGACGGATATGTAGATGATATTCATGGATGGAATTTTTATTCCGGAAACAACCAGATCTTTACCGGCAGCGAGGATAGCCATGGAACCCATGCGGCAGGAACGATCAGCGCCGCCCGGGGAGTCTACGGCATTGCCGGGATCACGGACAATAACTACGTAAAGATCATGCCTTTAAAAGCCCTGGGAGGCGAAGACGGGCTTGGATCCCCGGAAGCTGTGATCCAGGCAATCCATTATGCCGAAGCTCATGGCGCTTCCATCTGCAACTTAAGCATGGGCACCACAGCTTACAGCGAGGAACTTGCACAGACCATGAAAAATTCCCGTATGCTGTTTGTGGTATCCTGTGGTAACGGCGGAATCTCCGGGCTGGGATATGATACAGATATCTACCCTGTTTATCCTGCTTCCCTCCCCTATGACAACATAATATCCGTGGCGAACCTCTTGTTTGACGGAACCTTAAGCAAGGATTCCAACTATGGCGCAACAAGCGTTGATATAGCCGCCCCCGGCAGCTACATATTAAGCACTGTTCCAGGAAATGCCTACGGTTTTATGAGCGGCACTTCTATGGCCGCTCCCATGGTAACAGGTGTGGCTGCTATGCTCTATTCCTACCGGCAGGACATTTCCCTGTCAGATGTAAAAACAATACTTTTAAATTCCAGCAGAAAGCTTGATACCCTATCAGGGAAGATGGTAAGCGGAGGTCTTCTAGATGCATATGAGGCCCTGACCTGGAATTATTCACACCAGCAATGAGCAGTGCGAAATAAGACAGAAGAAGATTTTCGTTGTGCCTGCACATAAGAAAATCTTCTTCTGTCTTATTTCATAGGGCGAATGCCAGTGAGCCAGCGAATCTGCCAGACTCACGGGCTGCACTGCGGACCTATACCACAATGTAACAAACGTGTTTTCTACATTCGCAAATAATAATTCTTCCAAAAAAAGCCTGTCCCCCTGGTCTTACCAATGGTTACAGACTTTTTTAATAATTGAATTATATAAGTTTCACTCCAAGCCCTTTCTGAATATAAGGCAAATATTTCATATAAGAGTCATGTACCCGTCCTATGATATTTACCCTATCCTCTCCAGGCAGATCAACTCTGGCAATTTCCAGTTCTCCCATATACCTTAAATAATTCTCATTGGAAATGCTGATACTTCCCTGCTTCCTTACTTGAACCTGATTCTCATGATCAGGCTTGATTTCCTGCTTATACTGTCTTGACTCCTGGGAACGAATAACGTATCCGCTGGAATCCGGTCTGTCATGATGAATGATATCTCTTACAAATACGTAGGGAGAACGAATATCTGCCTTAAGCTCCACATAATCCTGGCTTAAGCATTGGATATCCATCCAGTCCCCTTCTTCTACATCCACATCTCCGATCAGCACCACATCGCAGGAACCATCATAGAAGAGTTCCAGCATGTTCAAAAGCACCTGGTCTTTCCTTCCCCTGTGCTCTTCCACCGTGGGAAGACCTTCAAACAAGGGACCTCTCAGTTCCAGATTCCCAGGTACAAAAGCCATGGTAGTAAAACCAAGATACTGTAGTCTCTGGTTCATTTCCTTTGTCTGTTTCAATGACAGGGCTGTAAACTGCTTGGGATAAAAGTTATGGCATGCAGTAAATCTGGTGAAATCAGCCCCATACTTTTTCCACTCTAAAAGCTCTTCCTCCATAATGGTTGAGGCATTAAATACCACATAAAAATCCTTGGAAATCTCTACCGTCTCTTTTGCATCAAAACCATAATCAAGGCGGACATGGGTGATTCCAAGCTCTTTAAGCTCTGCTATGCTGTCTGTTTCAAACTTTTCCAGGGTCTCTGGACCCACATCCACAATGAGATTTAACCCGCCTTCCCTGCACATGCTAAGAAGCTTTAATACATCCGAACGGTAATCGATTCCTGTTTCCTCTGGAATGTGGAGTGAAGTAAACGCATACTTCACTCCGCTCTTTATCGCTTTCTTTATTAAGCGTTCATTCTTTTCCATTCCACTTGAAAAATAGATTGAAATTCCTGTATTCATTTATTCTCCATATACCTCATTGATTCTGTCCTCATCCACACCGAAGAAATAGGTTACCAGGAAGCCCCCTGCATAAGCAATAAGCATTGATATAATGTAACCAATCTGCTGTCCAGGCTGGACAATCAGCAGACCAAACAAACCGGATACACCCTGAGAAACGGTACCAATGTGCATGAGAGCTGCAACAGCTCCTCCGAATCCAGCACCGATGCAGGCGGTAATAAAGGATCTGCCAAGAGGCAGGGTCACTGCATACATCATAGGCTCTCCGATTCCAAGAATACCTACTGGTATGGAATCACGGATATATCTTTTTAATTTTACGTTCTTTGTCTTTACATACAGTGCAATGCCGGCACCTACCTGTCCGCCGCCTGCCATCATAAGGATTGGAAGAAGGTAATTGATTCCCTTTGTTGCACCTTCCGGATCATTTAGCAGGGCATGGATCGGGGTCAATGCCTGATGCAAGCCTACTGCAACCAAAGGAAGGAAGCCTGCTGATAAAATATATCCTCCTACAACGCCCATTTTTTCATATACAAAGCTTAAGAGGGCAAAGATCACCTTTGTTAAGCCTGCGCCCAAAGGCTGAATTACCAGCAGGGCAACAATACCGCCAATGATAAGTACTAAAAGAGGGCTTACAAAGGTATCAATTAAGTCAGGCATACGCTTTCTGATATTCTTTTCAAGAAAAGCAAAGAATGCGCCTGCGATCAGAGCTGCCAAAAGACCGCCGGAAGCCGGATTAAAAGCTGTATTAGTAATAGGAAGAAGAATCTGTGCATCCTTTACCGTTGCAAGGAGAGGCATACCCGGGTTGGCAATAGACATAGCACCTGCAATCGCTCCAAGTACTCCTGAACCGCCGAATTCCTTTGCAGCATTGTAACCAACCAGGATAGGCAGGTAAGCAAACAGTGCCCAGCCCATCGTCCGGATGCATTGATACCACCAAACTCCTAAAAGTGAACCGCCGGTAGAAACATTAATAACATTACAAATACCGTTGATCAAACCTGCTGCAATGATGCCTGGAAGCAGCGCTACGAAAATATTGGAGATCTTCTTTAAAAATCTCTGTACCGGTTTATCATATTTTGCCTTTTGAAGCGCTTTATTTTCCTTAGCAACTTCATTAATATCCTGATCCGGTCCATTCTCAGCCTGGCCTTTTGCAAGTCCTGTCAGCTTATAAAATTCGTCCAATACCTTATTTACTTTCCCCGGTCCAAATACAATCTGGAGCGTGTCACTCTCAACAACTCCAAGAACTCCCTCTACCTTTTTTACACCTTCAATATCAGCCTTTGATGTATCCCTTAAGCCGACGCGAAGCCTTGTCATGCAGGCAGCATTGGAAGTTATGTTCGCTTTTCCCCCAAGCAGCGTTAATAATTGTTCACTGATTTGCTTGTAATTCACGATAATCCTCCTTTGAAAATATAGTTAAGTTACTAATTAAAACGTTAAAACTCCTTTCTTTTATTTCAAAGCCTCGCGGATCTTCCCTCCGGCTTGTGATAACTTTTGTCTTGCAGCCTCTGGTTCACAGTCCAGCAAAATCATCGTAATAGCAGTTTTAACATGTCCTTCTGCCTGTTTTAATACCGTTTCGGCCTCTTCCCTGGTGCAGCCTGTTGCTGTCATCACAATGTTCTGTGATCTTACTACCAGTTTTTCGTTGCTCTGCTTTACATCCACCATAAGATTTTCATAGGCTTTCCCGATTCCGACCATGCTTCCTGTTGAAATCATATTGAGGATCATCTTTTGTGCGGTTCCTGCCTTTAATCTGGTTGATCCGGTCAATACCTCAGGTCCTGTCACCGGTTCAATGGCCAGCCTTGCTTTTTTTCCAACATCAGATCCTTTATTACATGCGATTGCTACGGTATGACAGCCTGTTTTATTTGCAAAATCAAGGCCGTAGATCACATAGGGTGTTCGGCCAGACGCCGCCAGTCCGATCACAATATCCTTTGAGGTAAGGCCAATTTCCTTTAAATCCGCCTCACATAAGGTCTCACTGTCCTCGGCTCCTTCTACTGCCTCTACAAAAGCTTTATCCCCGCCTGCAATCAGGCCTACTACCAGTTCTCTGGAAACGCCGAAGGTGGGTGGACATTCTACCGCATCCAGTACTCCAAGGCGACCGGATGTTCCAGCACCAATATATATGATTCGGCCTCCTGCTTTCAGGCTGTCTGTTGCCCATTCAATTGCTGTGGCAATCTGGGGCAGCACTTCCTCCACGGCTTTTACGGCCTTTTCATCTTCCTGGTTCATGATGGCCGCAATTTGAAGCGGTGTCATTTCATCCAGGTTCATGGTATCCGAATTGCGGGACTCTGTTGTCAGCACTGACAAATCAATCATGCTCTGTACTTCCTTTCTTCTGTATATAATTTTTCGTAAACTTACTCATACACACATCATAATTTCTATTAACATAAGCAGTAAAAAAAATGTCTATTACATTTAATTGTGAAATGCGGGAGGACATGGCACCGCTTCGGTGTATCAGCTCTGTTGCGGCAACAGGAAGGACGAAATCAGCTTCAGAAGCCAGTTCCGATTCCACTGCCCTTGTTATGGCGATCACCTTTGCCCCATTTCCTTTTGCTTCCTTTACGCACTGAAGTATTTCTTCCGTAAGTCCTGAATAGCTGATGGCAATGGCCAGATCACCCTTTCTTAAATTTCTGGCAGCCAGTAACTGAGTATGCCAGTCGTCGCAGACATTACATATCACATCGGCCCTTAGGAGCTTTAAGTACAAATCTCTTGCCGCCAGAAGGGAGGTTCCCAGTCCAAATAAGGTAACGGTTCTGCTGTTTTCCAACAGCCTCACACATTCTATTACTACCTTAGGCTCTATAAGCTTTTGAGTGGTTTCCAGGGATTCGATATTTTTCTTTGTGACCTTATAAATAATGTCCTCCATGGAATCTTCCCGTGTGATCTTCTGAAACGCAATATCCCTGCTCTCCTGGAATAAAGCCACTTCATAAGCAAGGGTATTCTGAAAATCCTTATATCCTTTACAGCCCAGTTTTTTGCATAGCCTTACGACCGTTGCCGGAGAGGTATAAGTTTCTTTGGCAATCTCCTTAATACTCTTTCGGAGGACTGATTCCGGATTTTTGTGCAGTCTTTTTATCAGCTCTTTTTCCGCTTCTCCAGCCTCCTGGAGATAGCTGTCAATCCTTACAAGTAGACCTTTCATGCATTTCTTCTCCTTTCTTTAAAGCCAGAAGAAATATTACAATTTTTTTACCTGATATCATTCTAGCTTTGTTGTATTATTTTTTCAATATATTCAATGATTTATGAAACTTTTTTTCATACTATGATGTTTTAAAAGGAATTCAAAATACAAAGAACCGCCTTTAAAATAATTTTAAAGGCGGCCATCATGCTTAAAAAACCAAATATTCGTTATTCAATTGCCGGTTTTATTTCTCCAGGGATCTCCACCGGAAGTTTGGAACAACATCAGACCATTTCTCAATTCCTATGATGGATTTGGCAAACTCCGTTGACTCCAGCGTGTATTTCTTTTTATCAATATCTCTGAATACCTGCCAGATTTTACGGCGCCTTGTGGCTACAATGTCATCTCCCCGGTCCATGGAACATTCCCAAAGTCCGAAGGATAAACCGCTCCTCACCTCCAGAGGGGCATCCACCTGACGGCTTAAGATATAAGCATCAATATGAGGATTGCTGTCAACCATGTAATAGGAATACGCATAAGCGGCTGCCTGAATCTGAGCTACATTGCCTCTTGTCTGGCTTGTTGCCGTAAATCCCTGTTCTGTCAGAATGATGTGACGCACATGGCCGGTGGGGGATTTTAGAGAATCCTGAGCCATGTAATCCGTCAGTGTGGTAAGGTTCTTAAAGTTAATAACCGGAGAGTTAAAATCATTGGTGATTAATCCGGTCTTCTCATCATCCCAGAATTCCGGTTCTGTCATCGGACAGGGATATGGATGATAGGACAGCCCCCAATCCATCTGCCCCTGTTCATTGGCAATGGAATTAAAGGTATCTACAATCGCTCTTCCGCCGTATTTCAGCTTGTTATCAATTTCATTGTTCCAGTTATAATCCAGGGAGTAATATACCCGGTCATTGGCACTGGTACTTTTAATGGCCGTGTAGAAAATCCGGAAAGCATCCTGGTAAGCCTGGACGTAACTGTTAATATCCCTTTCCCCCAGATGATTCCACTGCTGGTTGTTGATCTCATTCCCAATGATCCAGTTTGATATCTTTCCATAGTTTGGATTGGAACCGCTGTACCGTTCTGCCAGGAAAGCAGCAATAGCTCTGGTCTGGTCCAGCCCTTCCTGGGTCGCCGGATTGAACATGTAGTAAAATGCATTGGCATTTTTCTTTGTTCCAGGATAGATCAGATTCGGTTCGGCGTCATTCCAGCCATTTAATATAATGGCGGTTACTGTCATACCTTTCCCGGATAAAGCACTGATCGTCTCGTCATAGCTTGTAATGGCATTCTTATCAAAATGATAGGTCTTTCCATCATACTGGTAATCAATTCCCTGGCCCAGGATCTGATGAAAAGAGATATTGGTGGCTACGTGCTTCACACCTAATTCAAAGGCATCCCCCAGCATATTAAGCTGAATGTTTAAGCCCTTTTTAGTAAGAGGATCGTTAAATGGCTGGGTATTTGCAGCAACCATTTCAGGGTTTGTAATATAATGAGGTTTGCTGATTTCAATATATTTTGTTCCATCCCAGACAGCAATGACGAATTTGCTGTAAAGTCTGTCCTGGACCGTATTACGGTTCAATGGAAATGTAAAGGTAACCTTGTTTCCCGGTGCAGCGGAAGCCGCATAATCCGTCCTGCCGTCAAGATTCTTCTGGTAAGGCTGAAGCTCCACCAGGTAGAGGACCCCATCCGTTCCCCCCATATCAGCATTGCTATCTGCCTGGACCGTTACGCTGTTCTTATCAGAATTGACCAGACAGGACTGAATTGTTGCCTGTACACCGGCCGCGCCTACATCTGCCAGCGCAACAAAGGCAGAGGCACAGCATAAAAATGCAGCGGTAAAAAGTCCAGTCATCACCCTGCCTATATTTATTTCCTTCATCTTCGCATCCCTCCATGTTGTCTTTATCAGGTTCCATACAATAATAACCAATTTCCCTGCTTTTTACAATAACGTTTTTATTACGTATTCGTAAAAAAACCGTAAGGACCGGATAAATTCTTTATCAATGATGCGTTTAAGCTGCTCAGACTATGACCCGCTGCAAGGGGAACGTTAAGTCCGGACAAGTGCTGATTCGCGGCAGGGATGTGCGGAAAAATCAAATAAGAAAGGCGGATGGGGCATCTTCCTGCCCCATCCGCCTTTCTTATTTGAATTTTGGTAACAAACACCATGGCTAATCAGTTTCTAAGGAAAACATCTCCTTAAGCTTTTTCCCATCAAAAATGTGGTTATATACCAGATATTCATAATTCTTAATCAAGTCACTGTATGGATTCTCCGGATTACTTAAGGCCTCCCAGGAATAGTAAGTTCCCTCCTGATCCAGGCATCCAATCGGGTGTACTACTGGGAATGTCTCTTCCAACTTAAGGAGAAACTGCTGATAAGGCGTCATAGTGACCCCGGCTCTCTTTAACAACTCTGAGGAAAGATAAATGGCTCCCATTTTCCCTTTTTCCTCTGCCTGCGTCTTATAATTGGTCCAGATCATAAACGGGGTCTGGTACCACATCAGCCGGTCCTGATTCTTCACAAGACTGCTGGGCGTCCCTGATATCTCATCAAAGAATTCATCTTCCACACTTGGCTGGTGATCCCCAAAAAGAACGATCATGGTAGGCTCCGGGCTTTGTTCAAAATAAGAGATCAAATATTCCAGGGCTTCATCTGACCGCTTCATAAGAGATAAGTACTGATCAGCCTTTGGGTATTTTCCCTTTAGACTTCCAGTCAGCCATACCTCCTGATCAAAATCATCAAACAGAGTATCATAGCCACCATGGTTCTGCATGGTCACATTAAAAAGAAAAAGTTTATCCTCCTGATTCTCCTTGGATTCCACTCTTTCTATCAGCTTATCGTAATCTGCGCGGTCACTGATATAGTTTCTAAGCTGCTCACTGCCTTCATAATCCTCAATATCCAGAAATTCATCAAACCCCATGTTGCGGTAACACTCCTGACGGTTCCAGTTCTCTTTTGGATAAGGGTGCATGGCAACGGTATCATAGCCCTGGGATTTTAATGTACTTACAAGGCTGTATGTATTGGGCTTGACATTAAACTGGTAGGCAATGCTGTTAGCCGGAAGCTGGGAAATCGAGTTTCCTGTCAGAAATTCAAACTCAGAATTACTGGTCAAAGAACCAAATATAGGAACGTATAGGCTTCCCTTCACTGTATTTTCCTTTAAGCTGTCTAAAAAAGGAAAGTACTCCTGGTTCGTTTTAAAATTTCCTGCTGCTTTTAAGTCAGAAAAGCTCTCATTCATAATGCATATAATATTGACCGGAGTTATCTTTTCTTCACTTTCCACATCAACATCTCCGGCTGAAGCCAGAAGAACCTGATTGTCCTCTTTTACAGTATCATAAATCTGTTTTACCTTTGCATAGCTGTAACCCTTTGGTTTTTTCTTCACTGCATAATTAAAGGAGACAGCCGTTGAAAGCACATATCCATATTCCTGATAGGTCTCATTGACTTCCCACATATTAATTTCCAGGCCTTTATACGGGATCAGGCATGAATAAAACCATAAAATAAAGCTAAGGACAACACCGGTACCTCCACCGGCAAAGACAAGACGTTTATTCCTGCCCCTTACCCTTATAGGAAATAACAAGGCAAAGAGACAGATTACCTGGACTCCCAGACAAGCAAGGTACATTTCCTTTGTGAAGACAAATTCATAATTTCCTGCCACACTCATTGCAGTGCGCAAGGCCAAAACATCCCATATCATAATAGGCCTTCCCCGAAAGCCTGTAACCAGATATTCTGCTACAGAAACAATATAGAGAAAAACCGTTGTGAGCGGGATCCCTATCCTGGTACTGCCGCTGACAGCGAACACTGCAAGATATATTAAGTAGATCCAGCCTATATTTAAAACAGCCATGGTCAGGGGAATGGTCAGCAAATTGCCAGTCACATATTCAAATAGAATATAAGATGCGCAGGGAATCAAAAGCATAATGGCAGTGGTTATAAACATCCCTGCGATTTTACACCACTTATGTAGTCGTTCTCTTATCACTTAAAACATCCTCTTTTTCCATTATAGAATAATTAAATGGTATCACAAAGCAGCTTTGACAGCAATATACAATTTATGACAATCGTTCTATATTGTGCCGTCTTTCTTTGCGGGAAGCACTTTCTGACATCCTCATTATAAGACAGATGAGGGAACTTTATTGTATTATTATTTGACAGAAAATACTTCCTTTCATGATATTCCCTCAATTCTTTTTTATTACATAATTCTAACAAAAATGCTGCCAGTTATCAATTGATTTATTTATATAAATCATCCGGATAAAAACAGAAAGAGCCAAGCCCTTATTCATAAAGTGCTTAGCTCTCAATTGCATAGCGTTTTTAGTATTTTATAAATTTTTCGGCCCAAAGCCCATGGGCAGCAGTTCCTTTAAATAAAATATCTTATACTCTTCTCTTTCTGCCGCTAATATGATCTGAAATGTTTCCGGGTCGCAGAATTCCATCATTACCTGGCGGCAGACTCCGCAAGGGGCTGTAAGCCCTGTAGGGATCCCCTCTTTTCCTCCAACGATGCAGATTGCTTTAAATTCCTTTTCCCCCTGGCTGACCGCCTTAAAAAATGCCGTGCGTTCCGCGCAGTTGCTTGGAGTATAGGCTGCATTTTCGATATTGCAGCCCTGATACAAAGTGCCTTCAGCTGATAAAAGCGCCGCTCCCACCTTAAATCCTGAATATGGAGCATATGCTTTTCCCATAGCCTCAAATGCCTGATCAATCATTTCCTTTACAGGAAGCTCTGTTCCGGCCAAAGCCCCGCTCTGGCAAACACCTTCCATTGTTTCTTCTTTCATTACCAACCTCCTGGCCACCACCCTCTCCCAAAATCGGAGCCATGTTTTTTCTGTAATCTACAATTCCAGGGCGATTTCTATCATTTTTCCAAATCCAAGCTGCCTCTCCTCTGCGCTCAGCTTTTCATCGCCATAAACAAGATCGGAAATCGTCAGCATACAGAGAGCCTTTTTGCGGGCTGCTGCTGCATTCATATATAAAGCCGCTGTTTCCATCTCAACAGCCAGAACTCCCATATTGCGCCACTTGTCATTAACCCCGCTGTCAGCATTATAAAATATATCGCTGGACAGCACATTGCCCACAACCGCTTTCGTTCCCTGCTTTCCGGCCGCTTCTACCGCTTTGGCCAGGAGCTCATAATCAGCAATAGACGCAAATGTACCCGGAAGCCCATACTGGTAAGCATAATTGGAATCCGTACAGGCTCCCATGGCGATCACTACATCCATAAGCTCTACCTTATCCTGCAGGGAGCCAGCAGAACCGATGCGGATAATCTGGTCCACATCATAAAAATGATACAGCTCATAAGAATATATTCCCATGGACGGCATTCCCATTCCGCCCCCCATAACGGAAAGTTCTTTCCCCTTATAGGTTCCGGTAAATCCAAGCATGTTCCGGACCGATGTTACCTGAACCGGATTTTCCAGATACGTTTCCGCAATATACTTTGCCCGTAAAGGATCCCCCGGCATCAAAACTGTTTTTGCTATTTCACCTTTTTTTGCCCCATTATGGGGAGTTGGTGTCATCTCCATTTGATCTCCTCCTTTTTTATGATTCATCCTGTTGTATCATAAGACGAATGGCTTCTACTGCCGTTCGTATGGCCCCATCCGTATCATGGACAATCGGATTTTCAAGACCAAGTCTTGCCCGTTCCTGGTTCGCTAATACAAGGAATATGGAACCGACCCTCACCTTAAGCGCACTGGCTGCTACAAACAGAGCCGCGGATTCCATCTCCGAAGCCTTGCAGCCCAGCTTCATCCAGGCCTCCCATTTGTTTAACAGTTCAAAGGATACTGGCTTTGTTTCCGGAGAATGCTGTCCATAAAAGGAATCCTTACACTGGACAACTCCTACATGGCAGGTCTTATCCAGGGCCTTTGCCGCAGCAGCCAGGGCGCCTGTCACTTTAAAATCCGGGACTGCCGGAAACTCAATGGGCGCATATTCCCGGCTGGTGCCTTCCATGCGGATGGCTCCGTTTGCAATGACTAAATCCCCGCTTTTTACCTCCACATCCATTCCGCCGCAAGTACCGACACGGATGAAAGTGTCTGCACCAGACATCACCAGTTCCTCCAGGGCAATCGCCGCCGAAGGACCGCCGATGCCCGTAGATGTGACGCTGACTAACTTACCGTCTATCGTACCGGTATAGGTCACGTACTCCCTGCTGTCCGCGATCAGTCTGGGATTGTCAAAATACTTTGCAATAAGGGCACAGCGCTTGGGGTCTCCGGGCAGAATGACATATCTGCCCACATCCCCTTTCCCAACCTGGAGGTGATACTGCTTTCCTTCTGTTTCTGAATAATTTGTCATACTTAATCCACCCTTCTCTATATCTCATTCTCATCAATTTTTTCTGCAACCACCGCCTTAATCCGCCGGTACTGCTCTTCATCGATAATAATGGTCCTTCCTTCCCGGGAAATATACCCTTTCTCCTCCATCTGGCTGACGCACCGGTTCACGGTCTTTATGCAAAGACCGGTACTGTTTGATAAATCTTTTCTTGCAAGCTGTATGCGGCAGGTCCCTCGGTGGGATGATTTCCGGTAAATCTCCATAAAGAGCAGGAATAGTCTGTCGCTTCCCTGTAAAAATAAAAACAGACGTTCCTTCCTTACCTGCTCTAAAAGATAGACGCCCATGGCCTTTACCTGTTCTAAAACCGCATGGATATCTGAAAGCATCCAGCGGCTGAACTGGTCCTTGGATACACAGAGAAACCGGCAGTCCGTTTCTGTCACCAGAGTCGTCCGGTACAGCTCAAAGCCCATGAGAAATTCCATGGCTCCAAACACCTCCACCGGATAGAATCTGGTATAGTCGTAGGCGATTTCCTGAACCCGGTAATCCGTAGCCTTTACAACACCTTCCACCAGAATATAAATGGTATCCACGGTTTCATTTTCATGAATAAAGGTGGTGCCCTTTTTCAGGTTTACTATCTTAAAGGCTTCCAGGAGCCATTTAGGCGCATTGGCCAGATAATTATTTAAATATTCCCGCGGCTCACTGTGAAGTTCATTGATTAAAGACATAGCATCGTTCACGATCTTGCTCCTTTACGTTTCTTTCTCTTTGATTTCATCATATCATATTTATGATCCGCCGGGAATCATTACTTGCCTCTAAGCTCTTACCTTGCATCCTTTTCGTATGGCTGCCCGCTTGCTTTCGGTGCAGAGGATTTCCCCACAAACAGGATCAGGATCACGATAGTAATGAGATACGGAAGCATTGCCAGAATGGACGAAGGAACCGCAAATCTTCCCCCTCCCAGAGTGACGGTAAGGGCCTGGGCTGCTCCGAATAACAGGCAGGCACCATAAGCCCCGTGAGGAGTCCATTTTCCAAAAATCACGGCTGCCAGTGCAATAAATCCCTGTCCGCTGATCGCGGTAGGCGTAAATTGAGGGATGATGGCCAGGGTCATGGACGCACCGCCCAGTCCGGCTAAAATGCCCGAAACCAGCACACAGATATACCTGATTTTATAAACGTTGAGTCCCATGGTATCCGCTGCTGCCGGATGCTCTCCAACTGCCCGGATATGAAGCCCCCACTTTGTTTTATATAGAAAGAACCAGATAAAAACAGCCAGTACAAACGCGATGACAACGGTCACATCCACATTTAAATTCTGAAACGCCTTTGAGTTTAAGCTCCCAAACACCTTTGGAATCTTATGAGGCACCGGGAGCGACATGGTGGCACCGTCAAAAAGCAGGCGGCAGACAAACAGAGCCACACCAGGTCCGATCAAATTGATGGCAATACCGGATATCGTCTGGTCCGCCTTACATGTAATCGACGCAAAGGCATGGAGAAGAGCAATAACACCTCCTGCCAGACCGGCTGCAAAAAATCCTACCCAGGCACTTCCTGAATAATAACCCACAGTAGCCCCTGTAACTGCTCCGATGGTCATCATTCCTTCAATACCGATATTGGTAACGCCGGACCGCTCCGACACCACTCCCCCCAATGCTGCAAATACCAAAGGGGTGGAATACATAAGTGTAATGCCTACGAATAGCATCAGACTGTTAAGCATGTTTCTTACCTCCCTTCGAAAAACGGTCCACCAGCGGCGGAATGATACGGGTCAGCGCCACGAAAAAAACGATGACACCAATGACGATGTTGATAATTTCTGACGGAGCACCCACTTCGTACTGCAAAGACTGGCCGCCATATATTAAACCTCCAAACAGCAGCCCTGCAAAAATACAGCCGATTGGTGAACTGGCCGCGATCAGACAAACGGATAATCCGTTAAAGCCCGTGTTTTCAAAGGCTGCCAATGTGGCAATGCCATGAGGAGAATTTCCGGTGATATAAAGAGATGCAGCCAGCCCGCAGATCGCGCCGGATATAAGCATGGAGTGCAGGATGTTTCTGTTTACATAGATTCCAGAAAATTCCGCTGCGCTCTTATTAAAGCCTACCGCTCTCAGTTCAAATCCCTTAGCTGTTTTATATAGAAGGAACCAGATAAACACAGCCAGAATGACTGCAATAATGATTCCAACGTTTACATCTGTTTTCAAAACGGTGCTGCGAAGAAATTCGTTCTGTGCAAGGGCCGCTTTTCCCGCCTCTGTTGTCTTGTAATTTCCCAGAATCATCGTATAACCGGAACGGTTGATCGGGTACGTTCCAATGGTATCCGGCTTATGGAACCGGTTTAAGGAGCATACATAATTAGAGAAATAAAGCGCAATCCAGTTAAGCATGATACTGGTAAGAACCTCATGAATGCCAAACTTCGCCTTTAAGAAACCTGCAATCCCTCCATACACTGCCCCGGCTGCCACACCAGCAAGGACAACGAGAGGAATCTGGATCACCGGAGGAAAATCAAACAGAATGCCGACCACGGTAGATGCCACACATCCCATAATAAACTGTCCTTCGGCTCCGATGTTAAAAAGTCCGGTCTTAAACGCAAATGCAACGCCGATTCCCGTGAGAATGATAGGCGTACTTTTGATGATAACATTGGAAATGTGTTTCGGACTGGAAAAGACTCCGTCAAACAAGACGGCTAGTGAATGAACCGGCGGATACCCCGCCGCCGCTAGTATAATCCCCGCTACGATAAAACCAAAGAAAACAGCGATCAATGTCATTGTTAATGGTTTTTTTAATATCTTTATCGCTTTATCCATGATTCTTTCCTCCTGCCATTAATAGACCAATCGTATTTTCATCTACGGTTCCCTGCTGAAACGTATCTTGAATTTTTCCGTCGTAAATAACCGCTATGGTATCGGAAACATTCATAACCTCGTCCAGTTCAAAAGAGATCAAGAGCACCGCTTTTCCTTTATCCCTTTCACGGATCAGGGTCTTATGCACAGTTTCAATGGCTCCTACGTCAAGTCCTCTGGTCGGCTGTACCGCAATCAGTATATCCGGATTCATGGCGACTTCACGTCCGATGATAACCTTCTGCTGATTTCCGCCTGAAAGCTCCCCTACCCTTCTGGAACCGCAGTCATCCGGCCGGACATCATACGCCTTGATGAGGGTTTGGGTAAACTCTTCCATTTTCTTTTTATTTAAGATTCCTTTTCTGGAAAATGGTTCTTTGCGGCAGCGTTCCAATACCGCGTTCTCATTTACAGTGAAGTCAAGGACAAGGCCCCTTTTCTGCCGGTCCTCAGGAATGATGCTGACGCCGCTGTCTATGACCGTCCTTGGATTTGTGTTGATGATAGGTTTCCCACAAACCGTAATGCTTCCCCTTTCTGCCGGAACCAGGCTGCTGATCGCTTCCACCAGCTCCTTCTGCCCGTTTCCGTCAATACCGGCGATTCCCACGATTTCTCCCTTACGGACCTTTAAGTTTAAACCCTTTACTGCATCAAGCTTTCTCTCATTTTTCACAACAAGGTCTTTGATTTCTAATACCGTTTCTCCCGGCTTTGCCGAAGTCTTATCCACCACCAGCTTTACTTCATGGCCCACCATCAGCGCAGCCAGCTCTTGTCCGGAAACCTTCTCTACCGGAACCGTATCAATGTATTCGCCGCGGCGGATGATGGTACAGGTATCGGAAGATGCTTTAATTTCCTTTAATTTATGAGTGATGATGATAATCGCCTTTCCGTCATCTACCAGATTGTGCATGATGGAGAGAAGATCTTCAATTTCCTGAGGGGTCAAAACGGCGGTAGGCTCATCAAGGATTAATAGTTCCGCTCCCCGGTACAACGCTTTTAATATTTCAACCCTCTGCTGCATACCAACGGAAATATCACAGATTCTGGCATCCGGGTCTACTTCCAGCCCGTATTTTTCCACGATATCTAATATCTGTTTCCTGGCCTTCTTCATATCTACAATACCTGCGCGGGAGGTAGTCTCATTTCCTAAAATAATATTCTGTGTGACCGTGAAATCCTCCACCAGCATAAAATGCTGATGAACCATGCCGATGCCGTTTGCTATGGCCACATTAGGATTTTTTATGTCCACCTTTTTCCCATTGATAAAGATTTCTCCCTCATCGGCCTGATACAATCCGTACAGTACATTCATCAGCGTCGACTTCCCCGCACCGTTTTCACCCAGAAGAGAATGAATGCTGCCCTTCTTAACATCCAGACTCATATCCTTCAAAGCGTAAAATGCCCCGAACCTTTTTGTGATTCCGTGCATCTGGACCGCATAATCGCTGTTTCCCGTGACCATGTCAATGCTTTCTCCTTTCGGTTTTACACCGCAGGCTCTTTCGATCCCTGCGGTGTAAAATTTTTTCTCTTCTATTTAGCGATGAACGCTTCATATTCCTCTTTTGTGGTCGGCGGTGTCAGTTCACCGTTCTTAATTTTATCCTGCACCTTTAAGGTATCCTCATAAACACCTTCCGGCATGTTGCCATGCTCCTCAGGGATTCCCACACAGTCTTCCTGTAAGCCAAAGGTAAGGGTTTTACCACCAATCTCCTGGCCGTTCATTGCTTCTTCTGATACTTCCTGTACTGCTTTACCAACTAATTTAAGAGCAGATGTCAACACGTTTTCCGGTGCCAGATACGCCTGGTCCCTGTCTACACCGATTACCCACTTGTCCGCTTCTTTTGCTGCCTCAATAACACCGGTTCCTGTACCGCCAGCTGCGTGGTAGATCACGTCACATCCATCAGAATACATTCTTGCAGCAATGGCTTTTCCCTTGGCTGCATCACTAAAGCTTTCTGCGTACTGCACAGAAATATCAATATCTTTCCCAAGCTCTTTTGCCGCATACTTTACGCCGGCTTCATAGCCGTACTGGAACTGGTCGATTAAGCCTGAGGAGATTCCGCCTACAAAACCTACTTTTCCGGTCTGTGTGGTACGTCCAGCCACATATCCAACCAGGAAGGATGGCTCCTGGGCACGGAACATAACTCCAGTCACATTGGAAGGGGTATCCTCATAAGCATTGTCAATGATCGCATACTGGATATCAGGATTGCTTCCGGCTGCCTCCAGCACTGCATCGGCACAGGCGTAACCTACGCCCCATAACAGATTGGCGCCGCTGTCTCCCAGCCTCTCTAAATTCGTTACGAAATCTGATGCCTGCTTTGACTCGATGTAGTTAACCTCTGCACCGGTCTTGTTCTTTAACTCAGTAAGGCCTTCCCATGCGGACTGGTTAAAGGACTGGTCATTGATTCCGCCTGTATCCGTTATCATTGCAACGGAAAAGCTGCTCTTTCCTCCGGAAGTCTCCTCCTGGGCTTTTGTAGTCTCCGCATTTCCGCCTCCGCAAGCCGTAAGTGACAGCACCATAGCCGCTGTTAAACCAAATACAATACCTTTTCTCATCATAACCTGATTCCTCCATTTTTCATTCTATACGATTTGTATTTCTTTAAACCCACATTGAACCGCCAGTTCCTTTAATTTCTCCATCTGGTCCTGTGTAGGGCTTTTACGATGTTCCATTTCGCTTCTTACCCCATGATTGCGGAATGTAATAAGCTTTAACTTAAAATCCTCCAGATAAGGGGTTACTTCGGCGGCCACGCCTCTGATGACCTCCTCCATATCCACATCTTTGTCTTCTGCCAGACCGGAAGAAGATTCCCCATCCAGACACACGAGCCTTACCTCATATAATTTACCTGACTGGGCCAGATAGTTCAGATTCTTTTTAACAATACGATTATCTCCGCCTGTCAGCCGGTGAAACACCTTAGAGTCCCACGCTTTTACATCCAGCATGACTTTATCCGTCACAGCCATGAGCTCCGGATGCTTTGTAAGATCCACGCAGCCATTGCTGTCCAGAAAACAGGATAATCCGGCATTTCCTGCAAGCGTGAACAATTCTGTGAGAAATTCCGGATACAGGCTGCATTCGCCGCCGGATACCGTGATCCCCTGGATAAACGGTATATTCTTTGAAATCTTTTCCCATACGTCCACAGCCTCTATATACAGCACCTTGGGAGATGCGTAATTGGGACAGACCAATATGCAATGATCACACTGGGTACAGACCGCCTCATCCCATATTACATGTTTCCCTGATAGGGATAAAGCTCTTGCCGGACACTGGCTGACACAAACGCCGCAGCCATTGCACAGCCTCTGTGTCTCCGGGTTATGGCAGTAAGCACAGGCGATATTGCAGCCCTGGACAAACACCGCAGTCCGGCAGCCCGGCCCGTCTACTACGCTTAAGGGGATCATTTTGTTGATCGCGGCTCTCACTGCAGCCCCCTTACCTTCCGGTTCTCAAGATGGGCATTGCGGTAATTGTCACCGCCCAGATGCACCGTATTCTGGAGTACAGCTTCGCCTTCATAATACTTTTCCATCTCACTCCGTTTGACCAGATAGCCCGTGATCCGGACCAGATCGCTGTCAGAAGCATAGAAGCTTATATATTTGTCTCCCAGAGAAAACGCTCCCTTTACAATATCCAGCATGGCAGCCGGATTGTTTCTACCTGTGGGATCAAAGGAGAAGATATCTGCGCAGCCAGTTGGGAAAAACTTGTGGAATCTGGCACTATGACGAAGGTGGTCATACATGAGCTCCGGCTCCATCCCTACCGGGATCCTCACACCTGAGGTAATGCCGTGGTCCGAATCAATGCCGACCTGGGCATGAAGGGCAAAATGGTTGTCAAAAACCTCTGAATATAAGGCATTTGCAGTACCTGCATAATCCGCAATCACCTGCATGATCTGCTCTGCCAAGTCATCTGCTTCTGCATCGTGACCATATGTTTTCTCCGGATCTCCCATCAGCATGTTGGTGCATTCCGCCAACCCAACAACTCCGAACATAGCAAGGAACTTTTCCCTGGAAATAAAGCCTTCCTTAGAGAGGAAAGAGGTCTCAAAGAAATTGGATTCTTCTACAAGGAAACGGATCCTTTCATTCATATAGTCTCCCATACAGGAAAGGCAATCAGGCAATAGTTCTGTTAAAAACTGTTCTCTGTCCACTGCTTCCGCAGCAAGCCTGGGAAGGACGATCCTCGACAAAGTGTAGGAGCCTCCGCCAATGGGAAGGATATTATAACAACTTGATATTCCGTAATCACCGTAAGTTTTTTTGTGCATCTTGTGATTGCAGATCGCCGGGTTTGCACAGTACAGGGAGGTGTAAAGAGCAAGCTCTGCATAAGAATCAGGCGTAATGTCCTTATCATATTTCATTGTTAAATTGGGAACTGCATTTTGAAGCTCTTTTTCAACTTTTAAAATCAGGCGGCCCGCTCTTGTCTCTTCCGGCCCCAAATTAGCATGGCAGAAGCCATCGGTTATGGTCCGGTCCAAATAAACAAGGAAAAGCTTCAGCTTTTTTTCCGCTTCGTCATCCGTCACCCCTTCAAGAAACGGCTCTATCAGCTTATCAATATTACCAAGATAAACCGGATAGCTGGTGATAGAGGGAACGTGGCGGTACAGGATTGTCAAAAACTGCAATACTTCGTCCAGGTCTTTAGGCACCTCAAGCTGTAAAAATTCACAGCCATTTTTTACTGCTTTTTCATAGTCCGGCATCACATATCTGGGACGGTAAGGAGCGTGTCCTTCATCCAGATCGCAGATTGCACCGGTTTCCATGTAATGACGGGTTTTCTCCGGTATGGAGAGCACCTCCAGACTATTTTCCGCCGAATGAGCCAGGGCTACGACTTTCTGCTCATAAGTCAGGTTCTTTGATGTTACAATGTCCAAAATTTTATTCATCCATCCTACCTCTTTCATTTCAAGTCTTATCCAACACAAAAAGGACTTATATCTCTGTTACCCCTGAAATATTCACATTATAGCAATTACTTTTCACTATCTAAAGGACTTATGTCCCTTTTCAAGCAAATATAATACGATTTGTACATTAGTAACATTTTTACATGTAGAATTTTAGTAAAATATACAACAAATATCGTGTGAATTTGTGCATCCTGCGAAAATATATTTCCACAGTTAATAGCTTTAATTGTTTTATAGTTTCATCTTGACTGCAAAAAAGAAGATAATTATCACATTCTTAAACACAAAAAGGAGCGCCTTCGTCCTGGTAAGATAAGGCGCTACTTTAAACAGTAAATTATTGGCCAGTAACTGGAATTTACCCGGCTTCCGGCTCTCTTGTTAAGTAAATTATTCTAATTGAATATACGTATGTCTAATATAAAAAAAGCCCCGGCTGCATAATATTTGTTTCATAACTTCAGCGTAGCCTTATCAGCCTATATAGAGTTTAATAATTAAATGAAGTTGTCCAAAAGTTCGATTCATTAACATAATACCATTTTAGTACCGCAAGACAAAAAGAAAAAGCCGAACCCCTTATAATCAAAGGGCTCGGCTCTCAATTTTTAATTATTCAACGATAGTAGCAACTCTACCTGAACCTACTGTACGGCCGCCTTCACGGATAGCGAAACGAAGACCCTGCTCCATAGCTACCGGATGAATCAGCTCTACAGACATTTCTACGTTATCTCCAGGCATACACATCTCTGTACCAGCTGGTAAATCGCAAACGCCGGTAACGTCAGTTGTTCTGAAGTAGAACTGAGGTCTATAGTTGTTGAAGAAAGGAGTATGACGTCCACCTTCATCTTTTGTTAAAACGTAAACCTGAGCGGTAAACTTCTTGTGGCACTTTACAGAACCTGGCTTAACCAGACACTGACCTCTTTCGATTTCAGTTCTCTGAACACCACGAAGTAATGCACCGATGTTATCACCAGCCTGAGCTTCGTCAAGCAGCTTACGGAACATCTCGATACCGGTTACAACAACCTTACGAGTCTCTTCGTGGATACCAACGATTTCAACTTCATCAGATACGTGTAAGGTACCACGCTCTACTCTACCAGTAGCAACGGTACCACGGCCTGTGATGGAGAAAACGTCCTCAACTGGCATTAAGAATGGCTTGTCTGTTTCACGTACAGGATCTGGAATCCACTCATCTACTGCCTTCATTAATTCAAGAACCTTGTCGCCCCAAGAGCTGGTAGGATCTTCAAGAGCCTTTAAAGCAGAACCCTGGATGATTGGTGTATCATCGCCTGGGAATTCATACTCGTTTAACAGCTCACGGATTTCCATATCTACTAATTCAAGTAATTCTTCATCGTCAACCATATCGCACTTGTTCATGAATACAACGATGTAAGGAACGCCTACCTGACGGGAAAGCAGGATGTGCTCTCTGGTCTGAGCCATAACACCATCGGTAGCAGCTACAACTAAGATAGCGCCGTCCATCTGAGCAGCACCAGTGATCATGTTCTTAACGTAGTCAGCATGTCCTGGGCAGTCAACGTGTGCATAGTGTCTCTTCTCTGTCTCATACTCAACGTGAGAAGTAGAAATTGTGATACCACGCTCTCTCTCTTCTGGAGCCTTATCGATATTCTCGAAAGCTACTGCCTGTCCAGTACCTAATCTTTCATGAAGAGTCTTTGTGATAGCAGCAGTTAAAGTAGTTTTGCCGTGGTCAACGTGACCAATAGTACCGATGTTACAATGGGTTTTGTTTCTTTCAAACTTAGCTTTAGCCATTTTATAACGTCCTCCTTAATTTATGCTCTTTTTGAGCTTAATTTTTATGTTAGGCTGTTTTTTATTATATGCTATTTGTGCACTATTTTCAAGCCTATTTGATGGATTCCAGGCAGTCAAAGACGCCTGAAACCCAGTGGAACCTGTTAGGAATTATTTGCCCTTTTTCTCTGCAAGAACTTTTTCCTGAACACTCTTCGGAACCTGCTCATATTTCTCAAAGAACATAGAGTAGTTACCGCGTCCCTGTGTTTTGGAACGTAAATCTGTAGAATAACCAAACATCTCTGCTAACGGAACGTATGCTTTTACCATCTTTCCGCCGCCGATGTCTTCCATACCTTCGATACGGCCACGACGGGAGTTGATATCACCGATAACATCGCCCATATAATCCTCCGGCATGGTTACTTCTACTTTCATGATCGGCTCAAGAAGAATGGCGCCGCCCTTATTCATAGCATCCTTAAACGCCATGGAACCAGCGATGTGGAATGCCATTTCACTGGAGTCTACCTCATGGTAGGAACCGTCGTATACGTTTGCCTTAACACCCAGTACCGGGAATCCGCCCAGAATACCGGACTTAGTAGCTTCCTCGATACCTTGGCCAACTGCCGGAATGTATTCCTTCGGAATTGCACCGCCGACAACGGAAGACTCGAATTTAAAGGTCTCTTCGCCGTTAGGATCCATCGGCTCAAAGCGAACCTTACAGTGTCCGTACTGACCGCGTCCACCAGACTGTTTCGCATACTTGCTGTCAACTTCAACCAATTTTGTAAATGTCTCTTTATAAGCAACCTGAGGAGCACCTACATTGGCTTCTACGTTGAACTCGCGAAGCAGACGGTCTACGATGATCTCCAGATGAAGCTCTCCCATACCGGAAATAATAACCTGGCCAGTTTCCTGGTTGGTCTTTGCACGGAAGGTAGGATCTTCTTCTGCAAGCTTAGCTAAAGCTTCGCCCATCTTGCCCTGACCAGCTTTGGTCTTTGGCTCGATAGCGATATCGATAACCGGCTCTGGGAATTCCATGGATTCCAGAATTACCGGATGCTGATCATCACAGATTGTATCACCGGTTGTTGTTACTTTAAAACCAACAGCAGCAGCGATATCACCGGAATATACTTTATCCAGCTCAGATCTCTTGTTGGCATGCATCTGAAGGATACGTCCAACACGCTCTTTTTTGCCCTTGGTTGCATTCAGCACGTAGGAACCGGAATTCATAATACCGGAATATACGCGGAAGAATGCCAGCTTTCCAACGAACGGGTCTGTCATGATCTTAAATGCCAGAGCGGAAAATGGCTCTTCATCAGAAGAATGACGCTCGATTTCATTGCCGTCCATATCAACACCCTTAATAGAAGGAATGTCAGTAGGAGCAGGCATATATTCAAGAACTGCATCAAGGAGCTTCTGAACACCCTTGTTTCTATATGCGCTTCCGCAGCATACAGGAATGGCCGTGCAATTGCAGGTTGCAGTTCTTAATGCTTTCTTTAATTCATCTACGGAAGGCTCTTCCCCTTCCAGGTACATCATCATTAAGTCATCATCTAACTCGCAGATTTTTTCAACTAATTCGGCACGGTAAAGCTCTGCATCATCCTGCAGATCCTCTGGGATATCAATGACGGAAACATCATCGCCCTTGTCACCGTTGAAGATATAAGCCTTCATTTCGAACAAATCGATGATTCCCTTGAATTCATCTTCTGCACCGATAGGCAGCTGAATGCAGATTGCATTCTTGCCCAGACGGGTTTTGATCTGTTCAACAGCGCCGTAAAAATTTGCACCCATGATATCCATCTTGTTAATGAATGCCATACGGGGTACGTTGTAGGTATCAGCCTGACGCCATACGTTCTCGGACTGTGGTTCAACACCGCCCTTTGCACAGAATACGCCTACAGCGCCATCCAGTACACGTAAGGAACGCTCAACCTCTACTGTAAAGTCAACGTGTCCTGGAGTATCAATGATGTTGATACGATACTCAGGAGCGCCCGGCTTCACCTGGCAATTTTCATGCATGGTCCAGTGGCAGGTTGTAGCAGCTGAAGTAATTGTGATACCTCTTTCCTGCTCCTGCTCCATCCAGTCCATGGTGGCAGTACCTTCATGAGTATCACCGATTTTGTAGTTTACACCAGTATAATAGAGGATACGCTCGGTCAATGTGGTTTTACCTGCATCGATGTGGGCCATAATACCAATATTTCTGGTTCTTTCCAATGGATATTCTCTTCCAGCCAAAGCTTTTTCCTCCTATTAGAATCTGTAGTGAGAGAATGCCTTGTTTGCCTCAGCCATCTTGTGCATATCTTCTTTCTTCTTTACAGCAGCACCGGTGTTGTTGGCAGCATCCATTATCTCATTAGCAAGTCTTTCTTCCTGAGTCTTTTCGCCTCTCTTACGAGAGAACAGAGTAATCCATCTTAAGGCTAAAGTCTGTCTTCTCTCCGGTCTTACTTCGATCGGCACCTGATAGGTAGCTCCGCCGATACGTTTTGCCTTTACTTCAAGTACAGGCATAATGTTGTTCATCGCCTCTTCGAATACTTCAACGGCTGGTTTGCCGGTCTTTTCTTCTACACGGGTAAATGCACCGTATACGATCTTCTGAGCAACACCCTTTTTACCATCATACATGATGTTGTTGATCAGCTTTGTAACAACTTTGTTATTGTAAAGCGGATCCACTAATACGTCTCTTTTTTGTGTATGTCCTTTACGTGGCACGTTACTTCCCTCCTTAATATGGCCGTTCAGCCTTTACCGACTAATCGGCTATTCATTAGATCCTAGGTACTCACAAACATTCAAGTTGCGTTCGCGCTCGGTTTCTATAATATATAACCCTGCAACCTACAGGTTCAATATCTAAAGTCCGGCACTAGAAATTCAAATGTGTGGTCTAATTATTTTTTCTCTTTCGGTCTCTTTGCACCATATTTGGAACGAGCCTGTCTTCTGTTAGCTACTCCTGCGGTATCAAGTGTACCTCTAACGATATGGTATCTGGTACCTGGTAAGTCTTTTACTCTACCGCCACGGATTAAAACAACGCTATGCTCCTGAAGGTTATGACCTTCACCTGGGATGTAACTTGTTACTTCGATACCATTAGAAAGACGTACTCTGGCGATCTTTCTAAGAGCCGAGTTAGGCTTTTTAGGTGTAGCAGTTTTTACTGCCGTGCAGACTCCCCTCTTCTGTGGAGCAGAAATATCAGTTGATCTCTTCTGTAAAGAGTTGTAACCCTTCTGCAGAGCTGGTGCCTGAGATTTCTTTGCGCTTGTCTGTCTACCCTTTCTTACTAACTGGTTAAATGTTGGCATTCCATTCACCTCCTGTGATATTGTCTGTGGTTGCTGTTATCTTCAGCTTAATTTACGCACAAAAACATGACGCGTTAATGCACGCCTAATTATTATATACATTTTGTATTTTTCTGTCAAGGATTTTTTTGAAATATGCACATCCAGCGAATAAAAAAAGCAAAATGTCATAAAAACAAGAACATTCAATGGTTGAAACCCGGAGCTGGAATTTTTTTAGGAATTCCAGCTCCGGGTTTTGCAATTTAAGGATTATCTCATTGCTTATTCAACGATCTCGTTCTCATCAATATCCAGAACCTCTTCCGCCTCATTGAATTCATCTTCTGACAGCAGGATTTCATCCTCTCCCTCTGACAGCTTGATCTCATCCTCTCCCTCGAAAGCAGAATCTGTATTCAGTCCGATGGTGCGGTAACGCTTCATACCGGTACCTGCCGGAATCGGCTTACCGATGATTACGTTCTCCTTCAGACCAATTAAGTGATCGACTTTGCCGTTAATTGCGGCTTCTGTCAGAACCTTTGTGGTCTCCTGGAAGGAAGCAGCAGATAAGAAGGAATCAGTCGCCAGAGATGCTTTTGTAATACCAAGCATAACCTGTTTTCCTTCTGCCGGATTCTTTCCTTCTGCAAGAAGAGATTCATTTAAGTCATTGTAATCCAGAACATCCATAGAGGTTCCCGGAAGCACATCACTGTCTCCGCTCTCCTCAATTTTTATCTTCTTAAGCATCTGTCTTACGATCATCTCAACGTGCTTATCATTGATCTCAACACCCTGTAAGCGGTATACACGCTGTACTTCCTGGATCATATAATCCTGGACAGCGCGGACGCCTTTGATCTTTAAGATATCGTGTGGGTTCACACTACCTTCCGTCAGCTCATCGCCGGCCTCGAGCACCTGGCCATCCTGAACCTTGATTCTGGATCCGTAAGGGATCAGATAGGTCTTGGAATTGCCTGTTTCGTTCTCCGTAACAATGATCTCCCGCTTTTTCTTAGTATCCTTAATGGCCACTACGCCGCCGAATTCTGCAATGATTGCAAGACCCTTAGGCTTACGAGCCTCAAAAAGCTCCTCGACACGGGGAAGACCCTGTGTGATATCGCCACCGGCAACACCGCCGGTATGGAAGGTACGCATGGTCAGCTGGGTTCCTGGCTCACCGATAGACTGGGCAGCGATGATACCGACTGCTTCGCCTACCTGAACCGGCTGTCCGGTTGCCATGTTGGCACCGTAACATTTTGCGCAGACACCCAGATGGGATTTACAGGTTAATACGGTACGGATCTTTACGGAATCACGGCCAAGCTTCTTTAACACGTTCATAACCGCAGCTGCACGCTTCGGTGTACACATGTGGTTCGCCTTCACGATCACTTCTCCGGTATCCGGATCTGTAATGGTTTCCGCAATGAACCGTCCTGTGAGACGCTCCTGTAAGCCCTCAATGGTTTCCTGACCATCTGTAAATGCTTTGATTTCCATAAACGGAATATCTTTGCCTTCGCAGCAGTCGATCTCACGGATAATCATATCCTGGGAAACGTCTACAAGACGTCTGGTCAAGTAACCGGAGTCAGCCGTACGGAGAGCCGTATCGGAAAGTCCTTTACGTGCACCGTGAGCGGAGATAAAGTACTCCAGTACGTCAAGACCTTCACGGAAATTGGACTTGATAGGAAGTTCAATGGTGTGACCTGTGGTATCTGCCATAAGTCCACGCATACCTGCAAGCTGTTTGATCTGTTTATCAGAACCACGGGCTCCGGAGTCGGCCATCATATAGATGTTATTGTATTTATCAAGTCCGGTCAGCAGGTCATGTGTCAACTGGTCGTCAGTCACTTTCCATGTGTCAATTACTTCTTTATAACGTTCTTCCTCCGTAATAAGCCCGCGTCGGAAGTTCTTTGCAATCTGGTCAACCGTTGCCTGTGCATCAGCAATCAGCTTCGGTTTGCTCTCCGGCACTGTCATGTCGGAAATGGATACGGTCATAGCGGCTCTGGTAGAGTACTTATAACCAATCGCCTTGATGTCATCCAGGGTTTCTGCAGTCTGAACTGCTCCATGAACGTTAATAACCTTTTCAAGGATCTGCTTTAACTGCTTCTTGCCTACATGGAAGTCAACTTCCATCAAAAGCTCGTTGCCTGGAACAGAGCGGTCAACAAATCCAAGATCCTGAGGAACGATCTCATTGAAGATGAAACGGCCTACAGTTGATTCAACGGCTCCGGTCTTTATGGTACCATCTGCCATTTTCTTGCTCACTCTGGCTTTAATTCTGGAATGAAGAGTAACAGCCTGGTTTTCGTAAGCGAGTATGGCTTCATTCACGCTCTTAAATACCATTCCTTCGCCCTTTGCTCCTGGTCTTTCCTGGGTCAGGTAGTAAATACCCAGAACCATATCCTGAGAAGGAACTGCCACAGGACCGCCGTCTGACGGCTTCAATAAGTTGTTAGGCGATAACAGGAGGAAACGGCATTCTGCCTGGGCCTCTACGGAAAGAGGCAGATGGACTGCCATCTGGTCTCCGTCAAAGTCGGCGTTGAATGCGGTACAAACCAGGGGGTGAAGCTTAATAGCTTTACCTTCTACCAGAATCGGCTCAAATGCCTGGATACCAAGTCTGTGAAGGGTAGGCGCACGGTTTAACATAACCGGATGTTCCTTGATAACATCTTCCAGGACATCCCAAACCTCTGTCTGAAGACGCTCTACCATCTTTTTTGCATTCTTTATATTATGAGCGGTTCCGTTGGAAACCAGCTCCTTCATAACAAAAGGCTTAAACAGTTCGATGGCCATTTCTTTTGGCAGACCGCATTGGTATATCTTAAGCTCCGGTCCAACTACGATAACAGAACGACCGGAATAGTCAACACGCTTTCCTAAAAGATTCTGACGGAAACGGCCCTGTTTACCCTTTAACATATCGGAAAGAGACTTTAAGGCACGGTTTCCCGGTCCGGTTACCGGCCTTCCCCTTCTGCCGTTGTCAATAAGGGCATCCACCGCTTCCTGAAGCATACGCTTTTCGTTGCGGACAATGATGTCCGGGGCTCCCAGCTCCAGTAGACGGGCAAGACGATTGTTACGGTTTATGATTCTTCTGTATAAATCATTTAAGTCGGAGGTGGCAAAACGGCCGCCATCAAGCTGCACCATAGGACGGATATCCGGCGGAATTACCGGAACCACTGTCATGATCATCCACTCCGGCAAGTTGCCGGAATTGCGGAATGCTTCCACAACCTCCAGCCTCTTGATAATTCTTGCACGCTTCTGTCCGGTCGCTTCCTTTAACCCTTTCTTTAACTCCTCAGAGTCCTTTTCAAGGTCAATGGACCGCAGCAGCTCCAGAATGGCTTCCGCTCCCATTCCTACGCGGAAGGCGCCGTAGCCGTATTTTTCTATTTCTTCCCGGTATTCTTTTTCCGATAAGACCTGCTTATACTGCAGTCCCGTATTGCCGGCATCAAGAACCACATAAGATGCAAAATACAGCACCTTTTCCAGGGTTCTTGGGGAAATGTCCAGGATCAGACCCATACGGCTGGGGATTCCCTTAAAATACCAGATATGGGAAACAGGAGCCGCAAGCTGTATATGGCCCATGCGCTCTCTGCGGACACTGGCCTTGGTAACTTCAACGCCGCATCGGTCACAGATAACGCCTTTGTACCGGATTTTCTTATATTTACCACAATGGCATTCCCAGTCCTTGCTGGGTCCGAAGATCCGTTCACAGAACAAACCGTCTTTTTCCGGCTTTAAGGTTCTGTAGTTGATTGTCTCAGGCTTTTTCACCTCACCATGGGACCATTCCAGAATCTTCTCCGGAGATGCCAAACCGATCTTTATGGCATCAAATGTCATTGGGTGGTAAGTTTCATTGTTTTCAGGCATGAGCGGTTCTCCCTTCAATTATTCTTCGTCTGAATCTTCAAATTCTGCGTCATCGAACTCCTCTAAAGAATCGTCGATACCGTCTGCTTCTGTATCCTCATATTCCTCTTCTTCCACGCTTACCAGTTCTGCATCCTTAAATTCCTGCTTCTGGTAACCGAAGTTGCCAAAGGACTCTTCATCCCGGTAACGTCTGTCGCCCTCAATGATAGACCTTAAATCTGTTTCTTCATAGTCGGTGCTTTCCGCAATCTGAACCTCTGTATTGTCATCA
Organism: [Clostridium] celerecrescens 18A; assembly: GCF_002797975.1. Taxonomy (NCBI): domain Bacteria; kingdom Bacillati; phylum Bacillota; class Clostridia; order Lachnospirales; family Lachnospiraceae; genus Lacrimispora; species Lacrimispora celerecrescens. The sequence continues at coordinate 3,569,741 of NZ_PGET01000001.1, forward strand.
CGCAGCACTCTTACATCCAGTGCCAGTGACTGAAGCTCTTTTAGCAATACCTTGAAGGATTCCGGAATTCCCGGTTCAGGAATATTATCACCCTTAATGATGGCCTCATAGGTCTTTACACGGCCTACCACGTCATCGGATTTCACGGTCATGATCTCCTGCAGCGTGTAGGAAGCGCCATAAGCCTCCAGGGCCCAAACCTCCATCTCTCCGAAACGCTGGCCGCCGAACTGGGCTTTACCGCCGAGAGGCTGCTGGGTAACCAGAGAGTAAGGACCTGTGGAACGGGCATGGATCTTATCGTCAACCAGATGGTGAAGCTTCAGATAATGCATGTGGCCGATAGTAACCGCGCTGTCAAAGAACTCGCCGGTACGTCCGTCACGAAGGCGGACCTTACCGTCACGGTTAATCGGAACACCCTTCCACAATTCCTTGTGTTCCAGGTGATCACCCAGATACCGGATAACCTCAGGCTTTAAGGTATCTTCATACTTATCCTGGAAATCCTCCCAATCCATGTTTACGTAGTCGTTGGCCACATCCAGGGTATCCATAATGTCAATCTCGTTTGCACCGTCAAATACCGGAGTGGATACATTAAATCCAAGCGCCCTTGCTGCAAGGCTTAAGTGGATCTCAAGCACCTGTCCGATGTTCATACGTGATGGCACGCCCAGAGGGTTTAATACGATATCCAACGGACGGCCATTGGGAAGGAACGGCATATCTTCTACAGGAAGTACGCGGGAAACAACACCCTTGTTACCGTGGCGGCCGGCCATCTTATCACCAACAGAGATTTTTCTCTTCTGGGCAATGTAAATGCGGACGGTCTGGTTTACACCTGGGGAAAGTTCATCACCGTTTTCTCTTGTAAATACTTTTGCATCTACGATAATACCGTAAGCACCGTGCGGTACCTTTAAGGAAGTATCGCGGACTTCTCTTGCCTTCTCACCAAAGATGGCACGTAACAGACGTTCCTCTGCGGTCAGCTCGGTCTCACCCTTAGGAGTTACCTTACCTACCAGAATATCACCGGCACGAACTTCCGCACCGATTCTTATGATTCCTCTCTCATCAAGATCCTTTAAGGCATCCTCGCCAACTCCGGGAACATCTCTTGTGATCTCTTCCGGCCCTAACTTGGTGTCACGGGCTTCGGCCTCATATTCCTCAATATGAACAGAGGTATAAACATCTTCCTGTACCAGCTTCTCACTTAAGAGAACCGCATCCTCGTAGTTGTAGCCCTCCCAGGTCATGAAGCCGATCAGAGGGTTCTTACCAAGAGCGATCTCGCCGTTCTGAGTGGATGGGCCGTCTGCAATAACTTCTCCCTTTTCCACATGGTTGCCCTTATATACAATTGGCTTCTGGTTATAACAGTTAGACTGGTTGCTTCTTTTAAATTTAGTCAGGCGGTAAACATCTTTTCCGCCGTCGGAATCTCTCTTAATGATGATTTCATTGGAAGCGGAACGTTCCACAACACCGGTATTTCTGGCAACTACACAAACACCGGAGTCTACCGCTGCTTTGGATTCCATACCGGTTCCTACGACTGGGGTCTCTGTTGTGAGCAGAGGCACGGCCTGGCGCTGCATGTTTGATCCCATGAGGGCACGGTTTGCATCGTCGTTTTCAAGGAAAGGAATCATGGCAGTTGCAACGGAAAATACCATCTTCGGAGAAACGTCCATAAGATCAATGTTTTTCCTCTGGAATTCGGAAGTTTCTTCACGGAAACGTCCGGAAATATTCTTATGAACGAAATGGCCGTCATCATCAAGCGGCTCATTCGCCTGTGCAACCACAAAATTGTCTTCTTCGTCAGCAGTCAGGTAAACAACCTCATCAGTAACTACCGGATTCTGGGCATTGGTCTTATCCACTACGCGGTAAGGAGCCTCTACAAATCCGTACTGGTTTACCCTTGCATAAGTAGCGAGGGAGTTGATCAGACCGATGTTAGGACCTTCCGGGGTCTCAATCGGGCACATACGTCCATAATGGGTATAGTGAACGTCTCGAACCTCAAATCCTGCTCGGTCTCTGGAAAGACCGCCAGGTCCCAATGCGGATAAACGTCTCTTATGGGTCAGCTCTGCCAGCGGGTTGTTCTGATCCATGAACTGTGACAGCTGGGAACTTCCAAAGAATTCCTTTACTGCTGCTGTGACAGGCTTAATGTTAATCAATGACTGAGGCGTAATGCCATCCATATCCTGTGTTGTCATTCGTTCCCTGACCACACGCTCCATTCTGGAAAGACCGATGCGGTACTGGTTCTGTAAAAGCTCACCAACGGCACGGATTCTACGATTTCCTAAATGGTCAATATCATCAGCCATTCCCACTTCTTCTTCCAGGTGCATATTGTAATTGATGGAAGCTAAAATATCTTCCTTCGTGATATGCTTAGGAATCAGTTCATTTATATTTCTGTGAAGGGCTTTTTTAAGGGCCTCTTCATCCTCGCTTCCAGCTTCTGCCAGAATTTTTTCAAGAGCAGGATAGAATACTAACTCTGTAATACCCGCTTCCTTCGGATCAAAGTTTACAAAAGAAGCCAGATCAACCATTAAGTTGGAAAGGACCTTTTGCTTACGCTCCACTCCCTCCAGCCATACGAAAGGAACAGCCGCATTCTGAATATCGTTTGCAAGCTGCTTGTCTACTGTGCTTCCAGCCTCTGCTAAAATTTCACCGGTTGTGGTGTCAACCACATCCTCTGCAAGGACATGGCCTGCAATACGGTTTTTAAAATGAAGCTTTTTATTGAATTTATATCTTCCGACCTTTGCGAGATCGTATCTTCTGGGGTCAAAGAACATACTATTTAACAAACTTTCAGCACTATCAACAGATAAAGGTTCACCTGGGCGGATCTTCTTATATAACTCCAATAAGCCATCCTGGTAGTTATCGGACGTATCCTTACCAAAGCTGGCTAATAATTTTGGTTCTTCACCGAACAGTTCAATAATTTCCGCGTTGGTGCCAAAGCCCAGGGCACGGATCAGCACGGTAACCGGAACCTTTCTGGTTCTGTCCACACGAACGTAGAAAATGTCGTTGGAGTCTGTTTCATACTCCAGCCATGCACCCCTGTTTGGGATCACCGTACAGGCATATAGCTCTTTCCCTACCTTGTCATGTTCTATACCATAATATATACCTGGGGAACGTACCAACTGGCTAACAATAACTCGCTCGGCACCGTTGATCACAAAGGAACCGGTATCTGTCATAAGCGGAAGATCACCCATGAAGATCTCATGTTCATTAATCTCATCTTTATCTTTATTGCAAAGCCTTACCTTTACCTTTAAAGGAGCCGCATAAGTTGCATCTCTTTCCTTGCATTCTTCTATTGTGTACTTGATGTCATCCTTACATAATGTAAAGTTGACAAACTCAAGACTTAAGTGTCCTGCAAAGTCTGCAATCGGAGAGATGTCTTCAAAGACTTCCTTTAATCCTTCATCAAGGAACCACTGATAGGAATTCTTTTGAATCTCAATCAGGTTTGGCATCTCAAGCACTTCTTTTTGTCTTGAGAAGCTCATTCTCAGGCTCTTACCGGCTGGGACCGGACGCATTCTGCTTTTCTCCATTGACGTTTCACCCCTGTTTTCTTTCTAATCGTTTCTGTTTTTGGGCATAAATATGCCGTTAAGGCACACAAATCCACAATAGTGCACATTCCATAATAACATGGCATTGTCAAGGTGTCAAGCATTTTTTACTTGTAATCTTCAATAAAATGTGTTATACTATTGCAGATAGGCCCAATTTACAAAATGAACTATTGGAGGTATTCCCGGTGAGCACATTTTTAAACGTATTATTAGTGATTCTTTTTATCGCAGCCGTGGCCATGGCAGTCCTTTATTTTCTCGGAAGAAAGCTGGAAAAGCGCCAGGTGGAACAGCAGCAGGCACTGGAAGCTGCGGCACAGTCCGTATCCATGCTGGTAATCGATAAAAAGAAAATGAAGCTAAAAGATGCAGGGCTTCCTAAGATCGTGTATGAACAAACCCCATGGTATATGCGCCGCACAAAGCTGCCCATTGTAAAAGCAAAGGTTGGCCCAAAGGTCATGACACTGATCGCTGACGCCAAGGTATTCGAAGTGCTTCCGGTCAAAACAGAAGCTAAGGTTGTGGTAAGCGGTATCTACATAACCGAGATCAAGAGCCTTCGGGGCAAAGCGGTTCCACCGGCACCGAAAAAGAAAAAATTCTTGGACAGGTTTAAAAAGAGCGGAAAGTAAGATATCTGGTTCCTGTATTAGTCAATACATTAATACTCGTTTTTTAGAAAGTGATCTGTATCATAAAAAGATCTGTGCAGAATGCCGGAGCACGACTAAAGTCGTACTCCGGCATTTTTTGTTGAAAAATGGTAATTCTTCAGCCATAAAGCAGTATCTGGCCGGTTCTGGTCAATTCTTCGCGGAAAATGGAATCATGAAAATAATCTGGCCTGCTTCCTATATATTAGGAAGGAATACGAATCGTTTTACGGTATTCAAAGGCAGATATTATTACTCCTATTTGAAAATTTTTATCAATAATGGCTTGTTTTTAATATAAAAATATAGATCGCAATTATCTTTTCATTTAGTTTAAATCTTATATTATTCTCAATCTTAAAGCATTTTCTTTGCAAATATTACTATTATGATTGATTTCAATTTAATTTTAAAAAACCTATTGACAAAACTGCAGGCATAAGATACAATCAAGCTACAAGGTAGTTAGTTAACACTAACCTCCTCATAAGAGAAACTTTTCCATATGTAACATAATTAGAAACGAAAGGAGAACTATTATGTTTAATCAAATACAATTACCTTACGCATATGACGCTTTAGAACCCCACATTGACGCTCTCACAATGGAGACACATTATTCCAAGCATCACGCAGCATATACTAAAAATTTAAATGACGCGGCCCAAAAGGCCGGTGTCGAAGACAAAGAAATTACCGCTCTCCTGTCCTCCCTTGACAACATTTCCGACGAGGCTCTCAGAAAGGCCATACGAAACAACGGCGGTGGCTTTTACAATCATAACCTGTATTTTTCCACTATGAGCCCTAACGGCGGAGGGCAGCCAGTTGGCCTCCTTAAGGATGCACTGGAAAAGACTTTTGGCAGTTTTTCCGACTTTCAGAATCAGTTAAGCGGCCTGGCTGCCGGACAGTTCGGATCCGGCTGGGGCTGGCTGTCGGCAAACCGGGATGGCAAGCTGGTCCTTTCCGCCAGTGCCAATCAGGATAACCCACTCATGGAAGGCGGAGGATTTGTTCCAATTCTTGGCATAGACGTATGGGAACACGCCTACTACTTAAAATATAAGAATCTCAGAGCTGACTATATTAAAGCATTTTTCAATGTAATTGACTGGAAGGCTGTTGCTTCCAACTATGAAAACATGATAAACAGTTAAGAAAAGGAGGATTGTAATGAGCAAGAATTTATTTGAGAAACTTAATGAGTATCTGGCCAATCAGCAGGTCATGTATATGAAACTTCATAACCTTCACTGGTATGTAAAAGGCCGCAGCTTCTTCACACTCCATGCAAAGCTAGAAGAGCTGTATGACCAGACCGCCCAGATCATGGATGATGTGGCGGAGCGGCTGCTGGCTTTGGGCGGTTCACCAGTAGCCAGCTTAAAGAAAGCACTGGCCCTCTCTTCCGTAAAAGAGCTGGAGGACGTTCCTATCTCCTCAGATGAAACCATTAAAAACCTGATTTCGGATGTAGAATACTGGATCCGGGATACAAAGGAAATCGTCAAGCTGGCCGATGACGATAATGATGGCGCAACCGCAGATCAATTTAATGGATATCTGGCCGAATACCAGAAGCTTCTGTGGATGTTGAAGTCATATATCAGCTAAAAAATCCCTATAAATCTGAAAATGCCGCTTCCTGACGAAATCACTGTCAGGATGCGGCATTTTTATATGAAATTCCTCATAAAAACGGGGCCGCTGCCCCAGATTGATCTCTCAACAATGGTACAGCGGCCCCAGAAAAGCAACTGAAATTACTTCATTCAATGATAAATTAATCCTCTACAAATACAGCTGTGATTTCTTTGTTGCTTTCTACTTTGTAGCAACGATCATCGCCGTCTTTTGCTTTGCTCTTGCTCTTCTGAACACTACCAGAGGTATTAACCAGTCTATATGTTACAGTCTTATTGCCTTCTGTCTTATCTCCAGCCTTAACCTCATAGTACTCGGAATATCCCTTTTTGCTTACTTTCTCATATTCCACTTCATCTAAGAACTTCTCTGTTGTCAGAAGTTTGAGTTCTTTATATTCTCCATCTTCTGTCGTAGCCTTAACTACAGAATACTTGTCGTCCTTATCAGCCTTTAACAGCATGCCTCCAAGGTAATATTTGTCACTATCAACACCAAATTTACCCTGTCCCTTGGAGCTTCCGGACTTATTGAATAAGAACTGGAAGGAATCTCCGTCAATGCTGACATTCTGCTTGCCGGTCTTCATAGCACCGTCATCTCCGCCGCCAAAGTAGTACATTCTGTATTCTGCATCCGTATACAAACCAGATACATTATCTTTGAATTCATCTTCTGTATCAAAGTTGTAATTCGCCAAGTCGTCATCACCTGCAACATCAGCAATGTCAGTTGTACTGGTGCCAACAAACTTAATAGCAACCAGGCCATCCTTCATGACGCCATAGGAATCAAACGCATATTTCTTGCCATTAATGGTCTTGATTTCAGATGCAACTAATTTACCATCCTTATCAGAATAGTACCAGTTAGTTTCATCATCATCATAATCATCCTTATTCAGATAAGAATCAGGTACAACCTGGAACCAGCCCTTGGTTACTCTGGCGCCATCTTCAGGGCTTCCATAATATCTGAATCCTCTGGTGTATTTAGCACCTCCCTGAGAGTCAGTAGCAGTGCTGTCTGTTGCTTTCGCCTCGGTAGGTGTAGCTTCCCAGTTAACCCATTCAGCATTCATACGGCCATGCTCATCAAAGCTGTATTTCTTACCATTAATGGTCTTACCTTTTTCGTCGGTCATCTTTTTACCATTGGTCTTGAAATAGAAATAACGGGTCTGATCTTCATCATCAAACAAGTTGTCGCTGGAAACACCAGGATCTACAGCGCTGTCGTAGCTATTATCCACGATATCCAGATACGCCCACTCGCCAACTCTCTGAGCACCATCATTTTCATCGCCGCAATAGTAAATACCATCACGCCATTTGTCATCACCAGTTACTCTTTCTCCGCTGTCGTCAATCCAGCCATACAGCATCTTGCCTTCATCATCAAAGACATATTTCTTTCCGTTGACTGTCTTGAAAGAAGCGCTGTTTCCGTTACTGGAGCTCTTAAAAGCTTTACCGTTTGATCCGAAGTAGTACCAGTGATTCATTGGTTCTTCATCGTCATCATCGCCGCCGTCATAATCGTCATTTTCTACGGAAACCCACTGATTGGTTACCATTGCACCGTTCTCATCTACATAGTAGTAGTTGTCACTGTATTCAACAACAACATCGGTAGCCATCTCGCCGTCTTCGTTTAAGTAGAACCAGTTATCTCCTGATTTTTCCCACTTCTCAGTTTCTAAGTCTCCGCTCTTGTCATAGTACACCCATGTTCCATTCTCTTCCTGCCAGCCGGTTGCTGCGAAAGAGGACATAGAAGCACCTAAAGCCAGCAGCGCTGCTGTAGATAATACAGCAACTAATTTGGTCTGCTTTCTCATAATTAATGCACTCTCCTTTTTTTCTTTTTGAAATATTTTTCGAAATTCCCAATTGCATTACGAGGTAATTATACTTCTAATATTGGAAATTATCGTAAGCAACAGGCCAATTACACGTGTTTTTTCAATATTTATTACAGTTTTTTCGAATTTTTCTTGATTATTTTTCGAAACACCTATATACTTATGCTAAACTGTTTTTGCATCAACCTACAAGGAGAATAAAGACATGGTAAAAGAATACGCAGTAACTAGTTCAGAAGCTGAAAACAAAAGTGTCGTCGAGCAAAGCCTTGATGATTTTCGTGACTACCTGGAGTTCAACAACATGTCCTCCAATACCGTTCACGTATATTTATTTGCAGTAAAACAATTTCTTGGGTTATATCATGTGATCAGCCATGATAATCTCATGCTTTATAAATGTTACCTTATGGAGCATTACAAACCCCAGACCGTCAACTTAAGAATCAGGGCTCTTAATTGTTACACAGAATCTTTACAGCTCTCTTCATCGAAAATGCTGATGATCCGGGTTCAGCAGAAAACATTTCTGGAAAACGTTATCAGTCAGGCAGATTACGAGTACTTAAAAAAATGTCTGATACGTTCCGGAAACATGCTGTATTATTTTGTCATACGTTTTATGGCAGCTACAGGCGTCCGGGTCAGCGAGCTGGTTCAGATTAAAGTAGAGCACGTAAAACGCGGTTATATGGATATTTACTCGAAGGACAATAAAATAAGAAGAATCTACATACCCAAAAGTCTCCGGGACGATGCTTTAAAATGGCTGCGCCAGATTGACCGTGTAAGCGGATACGTATTCTTAAACCGTTATGGAGATCCGATCACGCCTGCCGGAATCCGTGGCCAGCTGAAAAAGTTTACCGTCCTCTATGATTTGGATCCCAAAGTGGTTTATCCCCATTCCTTCCGCCACCGCTTTGCCAAGAATTTCATTGAATGCTGCGGGGACATTTCCATGCTTTCGGATATTTTAGGACATGAAAGCATCGAAACCACAAGGATCTATCTTCACCGGAGCAGTACGGAACAAAAGCAAATTGTCAATCAAATTGTGAATTGGTAGGATATTATGTTAAATGAAGAATTGCTGAATGATTTTAAGAAATTTTTGAAGAAAAAGAATTTATCAAATAATACCATTACGGCCTATGCTGGCAGCGTCCGGTTATTTTACAGTATGTATAAGGAAATCACGCCGGAGAGCCTTCAGCGTTATAAAAGCTATCTGATCACCCGCTACCGGCCGGCAACCGTCAACCAGCGGATCTATGCCATGAATCACTTTTCCCGTTTTCTGGCGGATACCAATGGAGAGGAATATATTTTAGTCGCCTCTTACCATCTTCCTTCGGTAAAAGTCCAGCAAAAAACGTTCCTGGATACCGTTATTTCAAATGAGGATTATGAGCTCTTTAAAGAGAAATTAAAAGAAGAGAAAAATTATTTCTGGTATTTTATTGTCCGCTTTCTGGCAGCAACAGGTGCCAGGGTCAGTGAATTGATTCAAATCAAGGTAGAACATTTAAACCTGGGGTATTTGGACCTTTATTCCAAGGGCGGAAAGGTACGCCGAATCTATTTCCCGGATTCTCTATGTGTAGAGGCGCTGGAATGGTGTCAAAGCCAGGGTAAACGAAGCGGTTTCCTCTTTTTAAACAAAGAAGGACGTCTGATCACCCCGCGGGGAATCAATTTTCAGCTGAAACATCTGGCCAAGCGCTATGGAATAGATACTGACACGGTTTATCCTCATTCCTTCCGCCACCGTTTTGCCAAAAACTTTTTGGCCTGTTTTAACGATATTTCTCTTTTGGCGGATTTAATGGGGCATGAAAGCATTGAAACTACCAGGATATATCTCACCCGTTCCAGCCAGGAGCAGCAGCAGATTCTGGATGAAATTATCACATGGTAAACAACTTTTTTTGTATTATTGTTTATTTTTACATTTTTTTACAGTATAATCTCGGAAAGGAGGATAAAATACCATGATAATTTCTTTTCGTTTTAAAAACTTCCGTTCCTTTCTGGATGAAACTTTTATTGATATGAAAGCGGTTAATTACAAGGAACATCCAAATCATCTGGTAATGGCCTGCAACAAGAAACTGCTTAAAACTCTGGCCATATATGGAGCAAATTCCAGTGGAAAAACCAATATTTTTCTCGCTTTTACCAGTTTTCACTCTTTTATTTTCTGGCAGCTTTTTTCAATGGAGGACATTCCCAGAAAACATTTTATGTCACTCTTACAGATCAGCTCTTTGGATAAAATTCTTCCATTCCTGGATGAGAAAGTCAACACCCAGCCCACGGAAATGGAGCTTACCTTTATCAGCGGACAACGAGTCTATGAATATGGCTTCTCTGTCCTGAACAAGAAAGTTCTCACGGAAAACCTGGCTGTGGATAACCATGTGGTATTCACACGGAATGCCGATGAGATTACCATCGGACGCCAATATGAAAAAGTGTTACGGCAGAAGTCAGGGATCCGTCCTCATGAGGACCGGTTATTCTGTTCTATTTTAACATGCCTGGATATACCCGAGATCACGGCATTCATGGAGCCTTTTGAGTCTTTTTTTTCGAAGCGGATCGCATATTATTGTGATTTTCTTGAACCATTCCAGCTTGCGGGCCATCTGGTCATGGATGGAAGGGCATACAAAGCCCTTGAAAACCCGGAGGCCCTTAATTATGCCTTGAGACAGCTAAGAAAGCTGGGAATCCCGGCAGAAGAACTTATTATTGAAAAGGGAATCCCCAAGCTTGGATACCGGGTAAAATCCCGGGAAACCGGCGAGTACCGAATACAATATATGGACTACACAAAGGTTTCCTTGGGCACTATGAAATACCTTCAATTATTCATTCAGGTTTATCATCTGTCCCAGGAGGGCGGTGTTCTGATTATTGATAACATATCAAATGAATTCCATCCGTCTGTTACAAAGTTTTTTATTGATACTTTCCAGAAGGACAAAAATTTAAACATACAGATTCTTTTCACGACCTATGATATCTCCATCTTAAATAACCAGCAGTTCCGACGGGATGAAGTGGCTTTTGTAGATATGAATGAATATCATGAATCCAGGCTCTACACCTTAGCAGACATAAAGGTCCGGTCTGACGCCAGTTTTTCCAAGGACTATCTTTTAGGCAAATATGGAGCGATCCCTCTGCTAAAAGAATCCATTCACTAGAATGACTGAAAAAGGCATACTGCCAATTGTGAACCGGCATATGTCTTTTTTAATTTAAGAGACGAAAATCCGCTGTAGCTTTGGAGTGAATATCCAGCACAATGTTGCATTCCGAAACATGCTGGTAATTGATATCAAGGGAATAGGCCACCCTCACCTTTAAGCTGTCCTCTTCCTCATTAATCTGAATATCCTTTGTGTTGATCCCGATCATTAATTCTCCGATTGGCGTGGCATAGCAGGACATGTTTTTTTTATCCTTTTCAAATGTCATATGAACGCTGGAACTGCCGCGTTTGATGATATCCAGTCCGGACTGATGGATCTTAATGGTGTTTTTGGTCACTCCCCCTGTATCTTCCTGGATCTCGTCATACAGAATGTAGTGCTTGCCGTTTTTTAAAAAATAATCGCCGGCTGTTATCATCTCGACAGAATTGCTGTCGTCTTCTGCAATCTGCATCCCGCTGATGCTGATGAGAACATCTCTTGTCATAATAAAACTCCTTTAGTACTCCTCGATATTGATTTGTTTTGTCTCTTTTACCTGTCCCGGAAGGATGGAGGCGGCAAAGCTGGTAAACTTTTCTGCCAAGTCGCTGACATAGAAGCGGTATTTTTCCAGATCACTGCTTTCCTTTCCGCATAATAGGCCATTTTCGTCCAAAATCTGTTTTAACTCCAATGCAGTTTCATATGCAGGGTTTACCAAAGTCACTTCCGGTCCCATGAGCCTTCCCACTGTAGAACGGAGAAGGGGATAATGGGTACAGCCCAGTACCAGTGTGTCAATATATTTTCCCTTTAATTCACTTAAGTATCTGGAAGCGATTTCATCGGTTACGGAATCGTGCAAAAGCCCTTCTTCCACCAACGGAACCAAAAGGGGGCATGGTTTTCCGGTCACTTCAATATCTTCTCTCATTTCCTTCATCACTCTGGTATATACTCCGCTTCGTATGGTTCCTTCTGTCCCGATGATACCGATCTTCCCGTTTTTCGTTGACTCTATGGCGGTTCTCGCTCCTGCATGGATCACGCCTACGACAGGAATGTCCACTTCCTTTTCTACCGCCTCTAGAGCGCAGGCGGTTGCGGTATTACAGGCAATCACGATTGCCTTTACATCCTGGGTCATGAGAAAGCGGATGATCTGTCTGGTAAAACGAATCACTGTGCTGCAGGATTTGCTGCCATAAGGCACCCTTGCAGTATCACCAAAATATACGATTCTTTCATCCGGCATCTGCCGCATGATCTCACGAGCAACTGTCAGTCCGCCTACACCTGAATCAAATACTCCTATAGGTGAATTTCTGTCTGCCATTTATATTCCTCTTTCCCGCCTGCTTTTGACATAAATGTCTGCCAACAGGGCGTTCCTCCTATATCCTGTAACGGTCCATTGCATGCTCCATCAGCCGGTCGACCAATTGATCCTTATTCATTCCAGCCGATTCCCAGAGCATGGGATACATGCTGATCGCCGTAAATCCGGGCATGGTATTGATCTCATTGAATACCACACTGCCATCCTTTTTCACAAAAAAGTCAACTCTTGCAAGGCCATAGCCGTCTACTGCCTGGAAAATGGCCATAGCAGCTTCTCTTACCCGGTCTGTAGCCCCCTCCGGCAGAACCGGGTCAACAACCGTTCTGGAATCAGAGTTGTTATACTTCGCATCAAAATCATAGAACTCCGCTGCCGCAAGGATCTCCCCTACTCCGGAAGCTTCCACCGGTGCATTTCCGCCACCGAATACGGCACATTCGATTTCCCGTCCGACAATCATCTCTTCTACCAGAATCTTACGGTCATGGTTTGCAGCTTCTGCCAAAGCCTCCATTAGCTCTTTCCTGTCACCCGCACGGCTTACTCCCTTGGAAGAGCCTGCATTGGAGGGCTTTACAAACACTGGGTAAGAGAACTTCTCCTCTACCCTTCCTACAACCGCCTCTATATCCTTTAAATCATGGCGCATTACCGGTACATAGGCCGCCTGGGTAATCCCCAGATCATCTGCAACGATCTTTGTATATAATTTATCCATGGAAATAGCAGAGGCCAGCACCCCGCAGCCCACATATGGAATCCCCGCCAGCTCCAAAAGCCCTTGAACGGTTCCATCCTCTCCAAATAATCCATGGAGCACTGGGAATACCACATCAACCCTGACGATCTCTGTCTTTTCCCCGTCCATCAGAATAACACCGCACATGGTTGCATCAGGAGAGATCACTGCTGAAACCGAACCATCTTTCCATGTGCCTTTTTCTATATCTTCTACAGAATCCGTTTTTATCCAACGGCCTTCTTCTGTGATTCCAATTAAAACTACATCGTATTTCTCTCTATTAATATGGTTAATAACATTGACCACTGACATACAGGATACAATATGCTCTGATGACTGGCCGCCGAATAGTACAACCGCAGTTTTTCTATCCATTTTACTCTCCTCATTAATTTCTCAATTTTACAGTGTTTATATTATAGCACATATGGTTACAATTACAAATAGATTCCAGAAAAAAGGAGGAACCCCTATGAAACAGAGACACGATTTATTTTTATGTATTACCTGTCTTCTGATCGCATTTTTGCTTACCCTGTCAGACGGAAGGCAAAAGGATGAAGCACTGGCCGCACGGATCGCACCGGAAATCCTGCGTTTTCACGTATTAGCAAACAGCGACAGCACAGAAGACCAAACCCTGAAATTAAAAGTTCGCACCATGCTGCTCAATTCAATATATGAGGACCTTGGAGAAAATGCATCCCTTGAGGAAACAAAAGACTTTGTTCTCACCCATACGGACAGCCTTGAGAAAAAAGCGGAACACTACATGAAAAAACTGGGATATGATTATCCCGCACATATGGAACTGACCAATTGTTACTTTCCCACCAAAACCTATGGAGACATGGTATTCCCCTGCGGCAATTATGAGGCCGTCCGGGTAAAAATAGGCGAAGGAAAAGGACGCAACTGGTGGTGCGTCCTTTATCCTCCGCTATGTTTCACAGATTCTACGTATGCGGTTGTACCGGATGCTTCCAAAGCAATATTAAAAAGTTCCATAGATGAAGCTGATTATCAGATAATCAGCCGGGAAGCTCCGAAGATCCATATCCGTTTCAAGCTGGTTGATCTGCTTTCCAAGAAAGCGGAGCCTACTGTTCAGAAGCCGTTACAATCCCGTTAACCGCCCACTGGTAGGTACTATAAGCCTGATATAAGGTGTTATAAGCGGTTTGCTTTTCTCCCTCTGCCTGTGAAAATGCCATCTGGGCCTGCAAATAGTTTATCTTGCTCAGCATGCCCAGCTGATAGGAGCGGTCAGCTTTTTGCTTTTCCAGCACTGCCTTTTCATAAGCGGTGGAGGCGGCGTCATAGGTGGATTTAGACTGAAGGATCTCCTGGTAATAGGACTGCATGGTAACCGTAAGGTTCTGCTCAGCCTCTGAAATACCGGCATCCTTATTCTTTATACCGGTAGTGGTCTTGTTAGAACCTCCGTGGCGTTTTTCAATCAGATCGTAATTATTTCCAATCGCCTTTGCTGTATCCGCTGTCAGGTCCAGTGCCCCGATAACGGAAAGGTCCAGTTGGGGGATTTCACCGATCTGAACTGATCCATCCGCTGGATAGCCGGTCATCAGGCAAAGAGATCGTTTCAAACCGTCGATGGTGTTGTCAAGCTGGTCAAGAGCCGCCTGGGCTGCCAGGACTCCTTTATTGGCTTCCAGAACATCTGCTTCCGTCGCCAAGCCCTGTTTAAAACTTATTGATTGGGCTTCGTAACCTGATATACTTAAATCCAGAGCCTTTTGAACCACGGCCCGATTGGCCAGGGCACTGTTATAGCCAATCATGATCTGATCTGCGGCAGAAGAGAAGGTCCTTGAATAGCGGTCAACATTTTTCCTAATTCCTGAGTCAATGCGTTTGATTCCGTTATTCATCTTCTCCGCATTACCGCCCAGGGCCTTTGCCGTGCCTTTTAAGGTCAAGTATACCATCATCCCTTCCTCGCTGCCTGTGGCTCCTGAATCTTTCATCGCCTGTGCATCGTCATTGAGATCCCGGATATACCGTCTCATTTCGTCATATACATACTGCTGGTTGCTTAACTCATTTCCTGCCGAATCTGCTATGTTCTGTACATCAGGATTAAAATACCTTACCAGATCGGAAAGCTCATCAAATTCAATGGTCTGATCGTTAAGCCTGTTCCAGGTTTCTTCTCCCATCCCATCAGGAATTGTTATACTCGTACTGCCGGGTCCTGCTGCCCCATAAACCGGCAGGGCAGCGGTGAGTGTAAGAGTCACTGCCATACAGGCAGATAAGTAGCCTTTCTTTCTCATATCTTATAAACCTCCTGTCGAAGCCAGTCCGTTTACCGCATTATCATAATTTTGAACCGCCTGAAACAGGGCAAGCTCTGCTGTCTTTATAGCGAGATTCTTCGTGTCATATGCATTTTTTTGCTTTAAATAATCCAGTTTGCTTAAGGATCCCAGGTCATATTTCCTCTGGGCAGTATCCATATTTTTACTTTCCAGAGCAAATTCTGCACCTGCCTGGTCATACGCTGCTTTTGCCTGAAGAACCGCCCGGTAGCGTTTTGTTAAATCGGAACCGATATTCTGCTCATTGCTTGTTATTGTCCGGTTTAAGGTCTGCTTTGTAATATCCCCCACGGCATTTTCCAGCTTCCTCTTATTAATTTTTAAGGTATAGCTGTTGCCCAGGGCAGAATCCTTATCTGTGTCCGGGTTCATGGCTGCAATGCGTTCCATATTCACAGCCGGAATTTCCAAAATATCCGGTGAGTCGTTGTATTTCCAGCCCAGCATAACACAAAGCTTCTGTCTAGTCTCCTCAACAGAAGATGTCAGCTTATCAATGGAAGTCTGTGTGCTCTGAACACTCTCTAAAGCACCCAGTACATCGGCCTGGGTAGCCATTCCTGCACTTTGTCTTACCAGTGCGGACTGGTATGCAGCCTCTGCAAACTCCAGGCTGCTCTTTGCACTTTCCAGCTCATATCTCTGCTGAAAAAAGGTGATCATGGAAGACTGGGCCGTTGCTACCAGATTGGCTTCCTCCTGCTCATAGGTAAGCTGATATACCTGCAAATCCTCTACATTGTTATCTGCCATGGCTTCCGCACTGTTGGCGCTGGCCGCACCGCTTGCATCAGACACCGGGTCATCTCCGGTAATCATGTTTCTGTAATCGCTTGCGGCATCCCGGTAATACTGGGCATTCTGGTCACTGGTAATCCGGTCATCCTTTTTCTTATCATTAATATCCAGCTGGTTTTTCTGAACCGTCACATTATATTCACGGATCAGGCCTGCCAGTTCATCATATTCCATCACATTGTCCCGGAGCTTTGACCACTCCTCTGGGGTTCTTGCAAACTCCGGGCTTCCGGCCCAAGCTGTGGCCGCCGGTCCGGAGACAGTAAGCGCTGCCGCAAGGCAAAATGCGCTGATCTGTTTCCATTTTCTCATCCTGAATCCTCCTTAACTGGGATTTTTATGCTGTTTACCTGTCATTATCTTATCATATCCTGTTTAAAACATGAAATCCACTTTCTTCCAAAAGGGAACCGGAGTTTACGAAGGTCCGGCTCCCTGCTGTCTCTTAATCCGGTAATAAATTCTTATCCGTTTTACCGCTCATAATAGAATAATATACTGGAAGCATGAGCAGCGACAGAATGGTGGAAGCCGTCAAACCGCCCACGTTTACTAATGCAAGGCCCTGCATGGTTTCTCCATTCTTTCCGATCGCCATTGCCATAGGTACCATGGACACCACTGTGGTGAGCGTTGTCATGAGAATGGGACGTAGCCTGGTAGCTCCAGCTTCAATCAGAGCGGTGCGCTTATCCATGGTCGAACGGTACTGGTTCACCGTATCCACATAAAGGATTCCGGAGTTTACCACCGTACCGATAAGCATCAAAAAGCCAAGGAGGGATGGCATACTGATAGCAACTCCTGCGGCCGCCAGGAATCCAAAGGACCCGATTAAGCTGAAAGGAATCGTAGTCATGACCATCAGGGAGAACTTTGGAGATTCAAACTGGGCAGCCATGACGATGAAGATCAGGAATATAGCCGTAGCGATTGCTTTAAACAAGCTGGTGAACTCCTCCTGCATAGACTCATCCTCACTGTTCTTTGCCCTTGTAACGATATCATTCAAATACTTATTTACTATCTTTTCATCAATATCTTTTTTTGCCGCTTCTTTATCCTTTTTCGTCTTTACTACATCGGTAAAGGAGCCTGTAATGGTAACCACGTATTGTTTGTTCTTCCTGCTGATTGAGGAAGGACTGTCTTCATAGCCGATATCCGCAATATCCGTAAGCGCCGCAGAGCCGCCATAGTTGTTTGGTACCATGATGCCCTCTACTTTATCAAGAGTATCATAAGAATCTTTTGGATATTCCACTTTAATATCAACTTCCTGGCCTGCCACTTCCATGGTAGATGCCTTTGTACCACTCAGCATGTTGTTTAATAAGCTGCCCACACTGGCTGGGACAACGCCTTCTGCCGCTGCCTTTATGGGATCAACCCGGACTTTTAATACAGGCGCTGCATTCTCCAGGTCCGAATGGACTTTGATGAGCTGCGGGTTTTCGATCAACTCTGCCACCATTTGGTTTGAAACGGTTTTTAGTTTATCCAGCTGGGAGCTTTGAAGGATTACCTCAAAATCATTACTGCTGCTCATCTGGCTCATGGAGGAGGTGGACTCAACGGTAACATTGCAGTCAGCAAGTTGGTTCATCTCCTTTTTCCACTTGTTTACAACCTCCTTGGTGGACAGCTTACGGTCATCCTTTAAGTAAGCGGTTAAGGTTCCTTTTTTACCTCCGGTAAAGCTTAGGCCGCTCCCTCCATAGTTTACCATATAGGACTTTAAATCCTCCTCACTGGTAACAATATCTTCCAGCTTCTTTAGGATTTTATCCGCCTCTTCCAACTTAAGCCCAGGTTTCATCTCTGCAGAAACGGTGATCGTTCCCTGGTCCACCTCGGGCATCAGCTCAAACCCAAGCTTGGTAGCCAGGGCAAAAGACGCGATCAAAAGCAGAACTGACACGATCATAACCAGCGCACGTCTGTTAAGCAACCGGTCTACAATCTTTCGGTAGCCATTCTGCATCGCTTTTACAATTCCTCCCATAGGAGAATTCTGCTTTTCAACAGGCCGGAACCTGCTGTAGCACAGAGGAACAATGGTGATGGCCGAAAGCAGTGATGCCAGCATACAGAATACAATCGTATAGCCCAACGGCTTAAAGAGCTGGCCTGTAAGGCCTTCCAAAAGTGCCAGAGGGATAAATACGACACAGGTGGTAATGGTTCCTCCAAGAATGGACTGCAGCACAACTCCCGTTCCTTCTAACGCTGCCTGCATGTATTCCCGGAACCCGGTGCCCTTTTGGGAGCGGAAACAGCTCTCCAAAACTACGATTGAGTTATCCACCATCATACCTACACCAAGAACGATACTGCTCATGGTGATAACGTTCAGGGAAAAGCCCATGGCCGCCATTAAGATAAGTGAAACCAGAATGGATACCGGAATGGAACTTCCTACAATGAGGGATGCCTTAATATCTCCAAAGAAAAGGAAAATAATAATCATGGAAATAATAACCGCCATGACCATGGTATCCTTAACACTGTTAAGGGCTGATGTAATCTGGTCACTGGTATCATCAACAACTACGATATCCAGGTTGGGGTATTCTCTTTGCAAAGTTTCAACGGTCTTTGACACAGCTTTGGAGACATCCACCGCACTGTTTTTCTGCTGTTTATTAATGGATAAGGTAATGGTATCTTCTCCATTATACCGGCCGATGGCTTCCTGCTTTTCAGAGGTTTCCGAAATAACGGCAATGTCCTCCATATAAATGGTCTTTCCCTCGCCAGCCACTACAGGGATCTTTTTAAGGCTTTCTATGTTTCCTACTTCTACACCGGTACTGACAGATAAATCACGCTTTCCCACTCCGGTACTTCCTGCCGGGTATGTAAAATCAGCCGCTTTGATGGCCTGGCTGATGGAATTCATAGTAAGATGATACTGGT
Organism: [Clostridium] celerecrescens 18A; assembly: GCF_002797975.1. Lineage (NCBI taxonomy): Bacteria > Bacillati > Bacillota > Clostridia > Lachnospirales > Lachnospiraceae > Lacrimispora > Lacrimispora celerecrescens. The sequence continues at coordinate 3,588,904 of NZ_PGET01000001.1, forward strand.
TCATCTTCTCCGGAATCAGACGGACACTAACATAGCCTTTCTGACCTCCGCTTACACCTATGCTTGCAACGGATGAAATCTTTTCAAATTCCGGCACGATTTTATCGTTTACATAGTTATAAAGATTATTTTGGGATGGGTCCTTAACTGCCAAAGTAACCACAGGCATGTCATTAATATTGAATTCCATAACGCTGGGAGTTTCCACGTCGTCTGGAAGCTCTACATTATCCATTTTCTTTTTCAGATCCGAATACGCCTTATTCATATCCGTACCATATTCATACTCCAGAAGCACGATGGAAACATTCTCCTGGGAGCTGGACTGGACATTCTTAATGCCTGACAGGGTGCCTACGGCATCTTCCACCGGCCTGGTGACCAGATCGTTTACATCTTCCGGGTTCGCCCCTGCATAAACGCTGCTGATCAACAGCATGGGGAAGTTCATTTCCGGTGTCAGCTCCATTTTAGAAGACAAAACAGAGGACAGACCAAATACAATCAAGCATAATATAGCTAAGACGGTGGTTACGGGTCGCTTTAAAACACTTTTTGTGATTCCCATATTACCGCCCCCTTACTGTGCCGGACCGGAAGGTTCTGTTCCAGTTTCTTCTGCCGTGTCTTCTTCTGCCTGAGATTCATTATCATATCCGCCTGCAATAGTAACCTTAGACCCCTCATACAATTCACTGGTCCATGTGGTCACTACCTGATCAGCAGCAGCAATACCACTTTGGATCTCAGTATACTCATTGTCTGCCAGCCCTACGGTTACCGCATTTTTCTTAAGCGATCCATCTGTATATGTATAAATGAACGGGTTCCCGCCCTCATAATAAACGCTGTCAACCGGAACTGTAAGGACATTCTCTGCCCTTTGGGCGATTACGTAAAGCTTGACAGAAGTCCCAGTAGCCAGGGCATCTCCATCAGGTATGGAAGCCTTTACCTTGAATAAGCCGCTTGCCTGATCAATCATTGTACTTACTTCCGTTATGGCCGCCGTATGATCGGTGCCATTCTTTTCTACCCTTATGGAATCTCCTGTCTTCAGTCCTCCTACAATACGCTCCGAAACATAAAAGGTCAGGGATTTCCCGCCTTCCCCTGAAATAACGCAAAGAGTGGTCTGAGGTGAGACCATATCATGTAAGCTGATGTTAAAACTTTCCACACGTCCTGCTATAGGCGCCGTCACCTGGCTGCTTTCCATCTGGATCTTATATGCAATTTTGGCATTCTCATATTGAAGCCTTGCCATCTCCACTTTATCGACCAGAGACTGATAATCTGCTTCCGCCACATCGCCGGCGGCATAAAGAACGGAATAACGATCCAGATTCTTCTTAGCGTCTTCATAAGTAATTCTGGCGGTTTCTGAAGTGATCCGTGAGCTTTCCACCTGTTTTGTGTCGATGACACAGAGAAGCTGGCCCGCGGATACCATATCGCCGGTCTTAACTCCTACACTTGTAATTTCTCCTGCCCCAAGAGGCGTAACATGCACGATACTGTCCGGTTCAATCGTTCCGATCAGTTCATTGCTTAACTCAATGGTCCTGATTTCAGGCTTTTCTACAGTTACAGCCGGCGGTACCTCCGCCACAAGCTCCTCCTTTTTTCCTTCCAGTACCCTTGGAAGAATCAGTCCTGCCACGGCTGCCACAATTACAACCGCTCCTGCAATGATGAATATCTTTTTCTTCGTCATAATAACTCCTTATTTGGCCATATTAAGATTGTAATGATTGTTTACGAATTCCATATTGCAGAATTTCTAATTTTTCCAGGAAAATTTTCTTAATTTTTTCTTCATCTTCCCGATGGTGATAGTACCAGCCCATACAATGAGCAAGTTCTAAGAAAATCATGGATACCAGTTTCCCAAAGGTTTCCATACTCTGATCTTTAAAATCAGAGGTATCGATGGCACGGTACATCATCTTCTGCAGCTCTTGCTGGCTTTTGGAATTTTCCTGGCATAGCTGATGAGTCGCACCAAACATTGTCTCACTATCAGCAATGTTCTTAATCAGCTGCAGAACATTTTCCTTTGTATTGGATATGCTGTATTGTAAAAACGTTTCGGCCGTTTTCCATAAATCACCATTATTTTTTTCCGCGTAATCCACCCAGCTATTCTGAAAATTTTCAGCTGCATCTTCGAAAATATATCTAAGAACATCACGCTTATCTTCAAAATAAGTATAAAAGCTTCCTCTTGATATTCCTGCAGCCTGGATTATTTTATTAATAGAAGCCTTTTCAAACGGCACCCTAGTAAATTCCTCCACTGCTGCATCGCGGATGGTTTTCCTTTTTCCTGCCGGAAGATTATAAAACCGTTCCGTTGGCATCTTTTCATCTCTCCTTTCTCTTTTCCCATGTGAATCCTCCGAACACACGAAAAGGTGACAACATGCCACTTATTATAATGACACGTTGTCACCTTGTCAAGAAAGGTTATATTTATTTAATAATTTTTCCAATTCTGTTTATCTTTTGCAATTTTCTGCCCTCGTTTTTGGGCAAAATGGTATGACTGCCGTGGGCCTATCTCCTGTCCAGAAGTTCCTTTAAGGCTTCATCACTCTCTTCGATCCACACATCTTCTTCTTCTTCATTGAGGCCGAGAAACCGGGCAAGGGTTTCGGGCGTACTGCTGATATTCCACTCTTCAATAAAATCATCAATGGCTTCAAATTCTATCTCACCGGCCAGATATTTCTCCTTAAACGTCATAAAATACCTCTCTTCTTATTCCTGTTCCTTGATATTCTTTGATACGGTGATCTCCTGGTTATCAATATGCTCCCGCATTGCTTCTTTTGCTTCCTGAACCTTCCGCTGTCTGACCGCCTTCAATATGTTGTCATGTTCCAGCAAAAGGATCTGGCGTTTATCCTCGTCCTTAATGTATTCCAAACGGTAACGGTACATCTGCTCTCTTAAATTGTTGATCATCTGCACCAGCCTGTCATTGCAGGTACCTTTATAAATCACATCATGATAAGCTTCATCCGTCTCCGCAATCTCCATTGGATTGCCCTGTTCCACAGCCTCTTTAAATTCTTCCTGCTTTTTTTCAAGCTCCTCTACGGCCTCCGGGGTCATACGCTGGCAGGCCAGTTCTATCGCAAGCTCCTCTAAGGATCTGCGGACCTCCAATACATCCCTTAAGCTCTTCTCCGAAATCTTAGCAACCTCGGCTCCCTTTCTGGGTATCATTAATACAAGCCCTTCCAGTTCCAGTTTCCGTATGGCTTCCCGGATAGGCGTACGGCTGACTCCAAGACGTTCCGCAAGCTGGATCTCCATAAGGCGCTCTCCCGGTGCCAGTTCCCCTTTTAAAATTGCCTGGCGCAGCGTGTTAAAGACTACGTCCCGAAGGGGCAGATATTCATTCATATTAACCTTTAAATCATTGCTCATTTGTAACCTCCCTGGTATTATAAAAGTTCGTCAGATAAACCTGTTTTGCAAGGCTCTTTGCCTCGCCATACCTCAATTCCTCATAAGCCCTTTCTGCGGCTTTTGGGCTTGTAAAAATGCCAAAAACCGTAGGGCCGCTTCCGCTCATTAAGGCGTTCACTGCTCCCAATTCTATCATTTTGTCTTTAATCTGTGCAATCACCGGATATTCCGGTATCGTAACTGTTTCAAGCACATTTCCCAGGCGTTCCGACACCTGGTATATGTTGTGGTTCGAAATGGCTTCGATCATGCCGTCAATATCCGGGTGATCCTCTCGCCGTAAGCCGGGTAAATCCAGATGCTCATAAACGAACTTCGTGGATACGCTGACCCCAGGCTTTGCTATGAGCACCTGGCACTGGGGCATATCGGGAAGAGGCGTTAAAATTTCCCCGATTCCTTCGCTCAGCGCAGTTCCTCTCATCAAACAATAGGGAACATCCGCTCCGATCTTCACCCCCCGTTCCATCAGTTCTTCTCTTGTCAGGCCTAGCTGGAACATCTTGTTCACTCCGAACAGTACCGTCGCCGCATCGCTGCTGCCGCCGGCCATACCTGCAGAAACCGGTATGAATTTATTTAAGTGAATGCGGATTCCGTGAATAATATGAAACTCCTCCATCAGAAGCCTGGCTGCTTTATAAACCAGGTTGTTTTCATTCACTGGAAGATAATAGAGATTTGTCACTACCTCAATTCCCGGAGTCTCTTTTAAGTAAATATCAATCTTATCATAAAGGCCTACGGTCTGCATGATCATTCGTACCTCATGGTATCCGTCTTCCCGTTTTCTTAAAACATCAAGTCCCAGATTAATCTTACCATATGCTTTTAATCCCAGATGTCTTATCATAGGCAAACATCCCTCACTTTTTATCTCTTAGGATTGTATTTTTTTATTTTTTTGTATACAGTATTTAGTATATAACGAAACAAGAAAAAGTACAAGAGGTTTATTCCTTAATATGCCTCTTTCATTGTTAAATTTTCATAAACAATGGGATTAGCCGTTTGCTCCTGTTAGAACAAACGGCTATGTAAAAAAATATATATGTTTGATGACGAATCCTTTACCTTCCCCACACCTTTATCCGGTTATATCCTTCCTTTAAATTTTCCAAAGAACCGACCATCGGGAAGGTTTTTCTGGGAAGTCCCAAATAATCCGTATTAAGGACAATGGGATCTCCTTTAGGATCTTCATAAGGAGCTTCCACGATCCGCACCATCCCAAGTTTTTCCGTGCCTATGATCTCTGTTTTGATTTCAAACAGTTCTTTTTCCGCTTCCATCTCCAGGTAAGTGCCGTCAGCTTCCTCCACGATTCTGATTCTGGGATCCTTCTGGCTTAAGAAATGGTTCATTTCCCGTTCGAAGGCAGGAGCTCCATTCAGATACCCGTTACCTACAGATAGGATCTGTGTTTGTTAATGGGGAAGCCCTTTGTCAGCGAACCGCATTATCCCTTATTTTTCACCGGAAAGAACTTCCGCCTGTGCCTCCTGCATCTTCTTGTTTGCCTCTTTAGGAGTTATGGTAAGGCCGAAAACCTCCTGGTTTCCATCCAGATGGGCATTGGCAACGCTTGGATTTAAGTACTGACCCAGGGTTCCGCATAGAATGGAAACATCCGCAGACCAACCATCAACGGCAGGGAAACCAAACCATCCCACCTTGCTGTAAAAATCACTTCCGCCCTCTTCACTGTCAGTCTTAAAGACCGCTGTATTCCAGGAGCCAGTTAAGCACTCTTCCTCAAAGCTACCGCTGCCGTCACATGCATTCCGAAATGGTTCCGGACCGCCTTTCCTGGCTGCCAGATACTGAAAATACATGGAACCTGTCCAATTTGGCCCATTGGCAAGAGCAAAGGGTATGATGCCGTTCGCAAGAAATGTATCGCTTGCTTCTTCCAGCTCCGATACAGTGGTCTCCTTTTCGTATATAATGATAGTATTATAGTACTAAAACAGAATTCGGAAATCTATTTAATATTCTGTCTGAAATCTATAATATTCTTACCTTCTTGATTCCATAGGATTTCCCTGGCCCAAAGTCTCTCCTGCCCGCCGTCTGACGGTTACACTAGTTTTTATGGCTTGGATATCTGTGGTTTGCTGCATACAAAAAAAATCCAGCCAGATTATCTTATACGGATAATCTGGCTGGACTTAAGTTTTTATTTCTTGATCAGCGTAACTTCCACCGGTATGGACTTCTCAACACTTTTTCCTTCCATGATTGAAATAGCAGTTTCAACAGCTGTCTTTCCCATCAGTTCCGGCTGCTGTGCGACTGTCGCTGCCATTGTACCGTCTTCCACCGCTTTTCTCGCATCATCCGTAGCGTCAAAGCCAACTACCTTGATATCTTTTCCGGTTGATGCAATTGCTTCAACAGCGCCTAATGCCATCTCATCATTGTGAGCAAACACTCCTTTTATATCACCATCGGCCTGGAGGATATTCTCCATAACAGATAAGCCTTCCGCTCTGTTAAAATTGGCTGTCTGGCTGGAAACCACTTTTAAATCCTTGTCTGCCACTTCGTGGAATCCCTGCCCGCGGTCAATGGCAGCAGATGCTCCCGGCACGCCTTCCAGTTCAGCAACCTTTGCTCCATCGCCAACCAGCTCTTTCAAGTATTCTGCCGCCATTCTTGCACCAGCCACATTATCAGAGGCAATCTGGCACTCTACCTCGGCTCCATTTACCGCGCGGTCAACCGCTATGACTTTAATTCCCTTTTTCGTGGCTGATTCTACTGCTGATGCTACCGCATCGGAATCCACTGGATTTACAATCAGAACTTTGATATTTTTTGATATTAAATCTTCAATATCGCTGATCTGCTTTGCGCTGTCATCACCTGCATCTACCACTGTAAGCTGAATTCCTTTCTCTTTAGCAGCATTTTTTGCTCCGTCTGATAACGTCACGAAAAATGGATTATTAAGCGTTGAAACAGAAAATCCGACTGTCTGACCGCTGCCTGCCAGACTGCCGCCTTCTTTCTTCTCACCGCCTCCTGCGCTGCATCCAACTAACGCACTTGCCCCTAAGGCCATAACAATTACCAATGATGCCACTTTTTTAAATTTTTTCATTTTATATTCCCTCCTTTTTATTTTTACCGTTTTCTGTCTGACAGAACGGCTGTCAGAATCACCAATCCTTTGATCACATCCTGGTAATACGAGGATACGCCAAGTATGTTAAGACTGTTGTTTAATACTGCTATTATGAGTACTCCGATAAATGTGCCGTATATCTTGCCCCGGCCACCGCTCATACTGGTTCCGCCGAGAGCGACAGAAGCAATGGCATCCAGTTCATAACCGGACCCCAGCGTAGGCTGAGCCGAATTAAGACGGGATAAAAGAATAAGACCTGACAAAGCGGCCATGACGCCGGATATGACATAAGCTATGATCTTTGTTTTACGTATGTTGACGCCAGCCAGTTCGGCTGCTTTCCAGTTACTTCCGGTTGCATAGATATGGCGTCCAAATGTGGTTTTTGTAAGCAGGAACCAAAAAAATGTGAACATAAGTATCAATAATATAACCGGTACCGGAATTCCAAAAACATCGCCTTTTCCAATTGATTTTAAAAGCATGCTCTCACCCAGCCTGGATATGGGCTTTCCATTGGTGTAAATCATGGTCAGCCCCCGGTATGCGGTCATTGTTATCAGCGTAGCTATAAACGGTTGTAATCTTCCTCTGGTCACCAGCGCACCGCTTATCAGTCCAAGAAATGCTCCGATCAGCAAGGAGGCAAGCATAGCAGCTCCTGCCGGAACTCCTGAAGTTATCATTCCTGCACAAAGTGCCGTTGACAACGCCAGAACGGAACCAACTGATAAATCTATGGCACCTGTTAGTATAACAAAGGTCATACCAAAGGCGATAAAACCATTTATGGAAGACTGTCTTAAAAGTGAGAGAAAATTGCCGGACGTACGAAATTCTGGACTTATGATACTGATCAGTGCCACTATAAGAACCAGAGAAATCAGTGCGCCATAATCTCCCATATAATTGAACCATTTCTGTTTCTTTTCTTTCATCACAGTGTCCCTCCTGTTGCAAGAGTCATGATTTTTTCCTGATTCGCTTCTTCCTTATTAAGGATACCGCGGACTGTGCCTTCCCTGATTATCATAATCCGGTCACTCATTCCCAGAATTTCCGGAAGTTCGGAAGAAACCATAATGATTGCGACTCCCTTTGCTGCCAGTTCATTAATAATGTTATAGATCTCTTTCTTTGCGCCTACATCTACTCCTCTTGTTGGCTCATCAAGGATCAATATTCTGGGGTTGGTATATACCCATTTGGCAAACACGACCTTTTGCTGGTTTCCACCGCTTAATTTTCCACATTCCTGAGACTGATGGAAACAGCGTATTTTCAGTTCTTTAATTGCATTTTCGGCTAAACTTTTTTCTTTCCCTTTATTGATTACATGATACCGGTCAGATATGGAGGCCAGATTTGTCAGGGATATATTGTTTTTTATGCTGTCTTCCAGCATAAGCCCCTCGGTTTTTCTGTCTTCCGTAATAAAGCCGATTCCATATTTTATGGCTGCAGCCGGATTGTCTATGGTACATTTTGTGCCATCAATAAAGATGTCGCCTCCATCATGCTGCATATTTCCAAATATAGACCTCATGACTTCCGTACGCCCTGCGCCCATGAGGCCGGACACACCAAGCACTTCGCCTTCTTTTACTGAAAAACTTACATTTTCATATATTCCATGTTTTGTAAGACCCGATACCCTTAATATTTCTTTTCCAATAGAACTCTTTCTTTCTGGATACCGTTCCCCAATCTCACGTCCAATCATCATTTTTACGATGTCTTTTTCATTGGTATTTTGGGTTTCTTTTGTTCCCACATACTGCCCGTCTCTTAAAACTGTAATCCTGTCACACAGCTCAAATATCTCCTCCATGCGATGGGAAATATAAATGATGGAAACTCCGTCTTTCTGCAACTTTTTTATTACCTTAAAAAGAATTTCCGTTTCACTGGCCGTAAGTGCCGCTGTAGGCTCATCCATAATGATCACCTTTGCCTCGCTCATAAGCGCCCTGCAGATTTCTATCATCTGCTGCTGCCCTACCGCCAGCTCTGCCATCCTTTTCTTCACAGGTATTTTAACCCCTAATTTTTCCAGAATGGTTTCTGCCTGTTTTTGCATTTCTTTTTTATTGCAGATTCCTCTACGAGTTGTTATCTCCTTCCCCAGGAAGAGATTTTCCTCTACTGTCAGGTCAAAAAGTACATTCAGTTCCTGATGGATCAGGATAATACCTGCATGTTCCGCTTCTTTCGGTGTTTTATAAACAACCTCTTCTCCATCGATCAATACCGTTCCGGAATCTTTCTCATAGATACCTGTCAGTATCTTCATGAGAGTGGATTTTCCAGCCCCGTTTTCACCCATCAGTGCATGGACCTCGCCGCTTTCCAGGCTGAAACCGGCATCAGTCAGTACAGCATGATCACTAAACGATTTACAGATTCCTTTCATCTCAATTTGCATAGCTCTTCTCCCTGCCCTTAACCCTGGGCTGCAAAAATGCAGGCTGACACCAATATAATGTTTGCAAACGCAGTTATTTCACCGGTTCTTATGACAGCCTTACACGTTTTTGTCTGATCTTTCAGATTTTCATGGGATGTAAAGCATTCCACTGCATCCGGAAACTTTTTTTTCATCATGCCTCGTATGTTTTCCAGCATCTCCGGATTATGATCTTTCATTTCCTCCGCCAAAATGTAAGATTCCACTGCCATATCATCAGTAACCGCATCTAAAGTTTCCAGGAATGAAGGAATATTAAAACGCAAAGCTAAATCAATCCGTTTTGTCTCATCTGGTATAGGCAGTCCACAATCTCCGATACAAATCGAATTTGTATGCCCCATGGAAGAAAGGACGCTTGAGATGCTGCTGTTTAATATTCCATTTCTCTTCATGGTTTTCCTCCAATCCCATAACTATCACCTGCATTACAACTGCCAGACTGGCCTTCCAGCTCTCTGATCACATCTTTAAGTTTCGGCATACCGCCCTGGGCACCAAACCGCTCTACCGACAAACCGGAAGCCAGGACTGCAAACGTCAGCGCCGTTTCCATGTTATCGTATAATCCAAGTGCTACGGCAAATGCGCCGTTAAATGTATCCCCTGCTCCCGTAGTATCAACTACATTGGATTTTCTTGCCGGTAAAGCCACTGCTTCTTTTTCATGATTGAGGTAAATGACTCCTTTTTCCCCTTGGGTAATAATGAGCTTTTCCGGATATTGTCTTAATAAAGACTTAGTATCAGCCATATCTCCAAATATGATCCTGGCTTCATGCTCATTTGGAGTAATATAATCAACCAGCTCTACCAGTTCTCTTTTTATCTCTCTGGCCGGTGCCGGGTTTAATATGACCTTTACTCCATGATTTGCACATAAGCCAATGACATATTCCACGGTTTCCTGTAAAATCTCCTGCTGCAATAATACAATGTCGCACGTTAATAACTTTTCTTTGATGCCGTCAATATACTCAATATCTACCGTATTATTTGCTCCTGCTAAAACGATAATACAGTTATCGCTTTCCGCTACCGTTATGACAGCCAGCCCTGTCACCTGATTTTCACGTACTTTTATATAATCTGTATGAATACCTTCATTTTTCAGGTTCTCAATCAGAACTTTTCCATGGTCATCGCTTCCCACACAGCCAAACATCGTTACATCCGCACCTAATCTCGCGGCCGCAACCGCCTGATTTGCACCTTTTCCTCCCGGAATATAGGAAATGGTATCGCCTGTAATTGTTTCCCCTTTTCCCGGTATCCGCTGTGCTGTAACAGTCATATCCATATTGATGCTGCCTACAACTCCGATTCTCATTTCTGCCTCACCTTTCCGAAATCTAAATTATCTAGTTTTGTTAGTAATGCGGATTTGTACTTGATAAAACGTTTTATCAATCTTGTAAATTCATATTATCATTGTTTTTTATTCATGTCAAGACAAAAAACAAGAATGATAAATCGTTTTATCATATATAAGTTGCTTTTTTATGTAAAATACGGTATTATTGTTCATATCAACAATACACCAGAGGTCAAATACTATGTCCATAACAATAAAAGAAATAGCCAGATTAGCGGGAGTTTCTCCAAGCAGTGTATCCCTGGTTTTAAACAACAGGCCAAATAGAATTTCTGAACATAAGAAAAATCTTATCCTGCAGATTGCTGATGATAACCAATATATCCCAAATGCGGCGGCACGCAGTCTGGTAACCAGAAAAAACAATACATTCGGGCTTCTGATCCCTGATATAGAAAACCCTTTTTTTTCCAAATTATCAAAAACTTTAGAATTGCAGCTCAGAGCGGAAGGATATTCATTGATTATCGTCAACTCCAACGATACATTTGAAGGAGACATGATTTTAATTGACCTTCTGGCGGCAAAAGGGATCGACGGAATATTTGTGGTAATTTCCAATGAATCCTATCTTCATCAGGATATCATCGAGCAGAAATTATTACAGCTTAATCTTCCATTTGTAATGGTCGACCGCATATTCGATTCATTTTCATGTAATAAAATATATTTTGATAATGTAGAAGGTTCTTATATTGCAACCAAGTATCTATTGGAGAAAGGCCACAGAAAGATTGCCTGTATCTGCAATACTTTCATTTCCAACAACTCTCTTTCCCGTATACACGGATACCGGAATGCAATGACGGAATATGGAATCAAGGTACCGAAAGAGTATATCATTCCAGCAAACTACCGCATAGAAGGCGGATATGAAGCCGCAAAGCAAGTCCTTGACACGGACTGCACCGCCATATTTGTATGCAATGACATGATGACCCTTGGCATTCTAAGATACTTTTCAGAGCAGGGTATCCATGTTCCCGAAGATTATGCCATAGTAAGCTATGACAATCTGCTGTCTGATTATTTATTCGGAATAGAAATATCAAGTGTGAACCAGGACGTGGAAGAGCTTGGAATAAAGGCCTGGAACATCATGAAAGAAGCGGCCAGACAGGACAAGAAAAAAGAAACAAAGCAAAAGGAAATATGTTTAATGCCCACACTGGTCATTCATTAAGACAGTCATACCGCATATAACAAAAAGGCATGTTCCAAAGCTATGCATGAAACTCATAGCTCTGGAACATGCCTTCTCTTATTTTTAACTCAGAGAAATTCTTCCATCTCATCCTCCATCCGCCTTAAGGCAATGGCATACTTTTTAAATTCCTCTGCTGCCTGTTCCCTCTCTTCCCCCTTATAGCAGATCCGATGCTCCATACTGGCCCATAAGTCCATGGACATTGTGCGCAGCTGTATTTCTACCGGGTAATATTCCATACCATCGGTGTGATAGACCGGAACTCCAAAAACTATATGGAAGCTTCTATATCCATTGGGCTTTGGATTAGCAATATAATCACTTTCCTTTATGATCACAATATCCGACTGCTTCTTTAACAGGCTGACAATGGCATAGATATCCGTGATAAAATAGCAGATGACCCGGATACCGGCAACATCCGTCAGATAGTTTCTGGCCGAATCAACGCTTGCCTCATATCCGTTCTTATCCAGCTTGTTTTCAATGCTTTCCTTTTGCTTAATTCTGTACTGGATATGATGGATGGGGTAATTCTGGTTTTTTCTCCTGTAGTCATTATTCAGCACATCCACTCTCACACGAATGTTTTTAAGCGCATCCTCATAGGGCTGGATAAAACAGAGATACTCTTCTTCAGTCATATTCCACCTCCAAGGCATTTCCTTTTCACAATTATTAAGTATACCGTTTTTTTGTGTCCATATGGTGTCCATAGTATGAACTCCACATAAAAGTATCCAAGCTCATATACAAAAAAGCAGCCGGAAAGGATACATGGGGATCCCTGTCCGGCTGCCAGCAGGAATTATTCCTGCCCGTCATGTGTTTCTTTCATCTCTATCTCTTCGTTCTCAGGCATCTCTTCCTGATGCTCGTCCCCTTTTGCCATCAAAATGCTGCTTACAGGCTCTTCCTCATCTGCAAACAGCGGCTTAAGCTCGTCCCCTTTCTCCTCTTCCTCTTTTGGAATATACTGATTAAACACGGGAGCCAGGATATAGGAGTTAATAAATGCCAGCAGCGGAAAGCCAAACAGCATGAATATCATCAGCATTGGAGGTACCATTAGCAGGAATGCAGCCGCCAGCAAAGCTCCGTCAATGGCAATCATACCAATGGTGCGGAATAAATGGCGCAGGGACATAAAAAAGGCGTTGAAAAAGGTTCGTTTTACCGTATTGAAAAATCTGGCCTGAAGTGGAAAAATATACGTAAAGACAGCCGCATAGATTAGAACCATTGCCAGGAACACGGTAAGCATCACGGTCCGAAAGGACCCGGAACCTGTAAACAATCTGGTAAAGAAGTACAAGTCAACTCCAAGGATCAATCCTACAACCAGAAGGATCAGCCAGATGATCGTAGATTGCTTAAAGTTTTCTTTAAATGACTTAAAAAAAGAACGGATGGTATACCCATCGTCATCTCTTGCAAGCTTCAGGGTTACATAATATACAGCTGTGGTAGAAGCTCCTATGGTAAAAATAGGAATGCTGCATATCAGCCATAGGATATTTAAAATAATCAGATCTCCAAATTTACCGATAAACCGCCATACCGGGTTATCATAATTAAAAAAACCAGAAAACATACGTTCTTCCCCTTTTCATAGTGGCATTAAAAGATATTATATAGGATTTACCCTTAAAAAGCAAACATTCTTTCTTATTTCACCAAAATTTTATTTTTATTTTAATGAAAATCCATGGTTGTGTGATATAATTAGACAAGTATCTTTAATAATAAAGAAAGAGGCGTAAAACATGACCCCATACGAAGACAAAACCCTCAAAGACTCTATGCGTGAGGAACGGGACAAGCTGAAAAATATGAGTGTGAAAGACAGGCTCTGGTACATCTGGGAATATTACAAGATCCCCATCATCATTGCCGTTGTGGCCGTGATTTTTATCTCTTCCATCGGTTCAGCCATATACAACAACCGGTTTGAAACTGCTCTCTCCTGCGTCATTTTTAACAGCAGCCCCGCCGGTGAAACCGATTCTGTTGATGATTACTTTAACCAGGGCTTCCGTCAGTATATTGACCTTAAAGAGGATGCAAAGATCGAGGTGGACTACTCCATGTCTCCGACCTTTGACGAATCCTCCATGAATGAATTTACCTATGCACAATTAGCCAAAATAACCGCCATGATATCCAGTAAGAGTCTGGATGTTATGATCGGAAAACCGGAAACCATAGACCACTTCGGTGAAATGGGCGGATTTGTTGACTTAAAGGAAATCCTCCCTGCAGACGTCTACGACAAGGTAAAGGAGCACCTTTATTTTGTAACCAATCAGGAAACCGGCGAAAGCACGGCCTGCGGTCTTCTCATCGACAGCACGGATTTCTGCGATAAAACCGGCCTTATCATCGATGAACCGATTCTTACCGTCATGAGCAATTCCACTCATACAGACACAGCCGTGGAACTGATCCGCTACGTGTTCGGGCAATAAGCCGGAACCCCAGATCTTCAGCCAGCTTGATTGACGCTAAGTTCCGTTCGTCGATCCTTGCATAAATCTTCTCTGAAACAGCCAGGGCAGTGTAGGAAAGAATGGCTTTACAGGCTTCCGTTCCATATCCCTGCTGCCTGTATGGGGAAAAAATGTGATATCCCAGTTCCACCGGGGTATCATTCTTTTTTATAGCCCTTAAAAACTCCTCCTGCCCGGTAATCTCTAAGTTTGATATCCCCGCCTTTCCCACAAGCTTCCCTTTGTCATGGTCAACTACGGCCCAAATACCGTACTCATAAAAGCCGTATTGATGACCGATGTAATCCTTCAGGATTTCTTTCGTTGAAAACAGGAAGCCCGACTTCCCAGCCTCAGGCTCATCTGGTATAGAGACATAGTCCTGGGGAACGAATTCCCGGATCGTCAAGCGCTGGGTATTAGCAATATTCCACGGAAGTCCCTCTCTTCTCCTGATGACCCGCTCTAAAAACACATCATCAAGATCCTGAAGATCCTCTACAACATAGGCGGCAGGGGCAAGGTTCTGGTCCGTTCGTTCCCGGTCCCATAAACCAACAACGGCCCTGCCTTCCGCAAAAGCAGAACGCAGGGCCTCATGATCATCGGATATGGTAACCTGGAAAATCTTTCCTTCTACTATAATATCCCGATCCCAGGTCATTGCCTTAGCAGGTCTCCGGTTCCGGATATTCTTCCCCAAAGGTTTCCACTGTCATGGACTGGATCTTCTGCTCTTTCATGGGGCGGTCATTGTAATCGGTCTTCACATCAGCAATTTTGTTCACAATATCCATGCCTTCCGTGATCTTACCAAATGCAGCATAGGAGCCATCCAAATGGGGAGATGCCTTGTGCATAATGAAAAACTGGGAACCGGCAGAATTGGGGTTCATGGCTCTTGCCATGGAAAGCACTCCCTCAGAATGCTTAAATGCATTGGTTACGCCGTTCTGGCTGAATTCTCCTTTAATGGAATAGCCTGGACCTCCCATTCCGCTTCCTTCCGGACATCCGCCCTGGATCATAAACCCATTGATAACCCTGTGGAAGATCAGTCCGTCATAAAAACCTTTTTTAATTAAACTGATAAAATTATTTACTGTGTTTGGTGCAATCTCCGGATAAAGTTCTGCTTTCATCACATCACCGTTATCCATTGTAATCGTAATAACCGGATTTTTCATATTTTTTCCCTTTCTGCTTTCCTGCCCATACTCTTTGGGCATAAAGGTATACCTTTAAGATATTTATTGCGTCAGATTCCGCATATGGCTATATTTTATCAAATACTCCTATATTTGTATAGTCCCATTTGAATTCAGTCCTATATATATCCTATCGTTCATACTTTGTTTAAATTTCATTCAAAAACCTTTTACATAAACAACATGATTTCTTCATGTTTCATGGTTATACTTAAAACATAAAATACAAATTGCTTATAAGATTTTTTTCATAATACTCGAGCTGGTAATTTATTATCAGCTCTCCTCCCTTTTTGAAACAACTTTTTGAAAAGCGTATTGCATGACTGGTTCTAAGGATCAGCCATGTAATACGCCTTTTTATTTGGTCATGCTATTGTCAATAATCAATGTAAAACTTGATGGAGGGTGAGCAGAGTGGCAGGCACAGCTTCTTCTACAATGCCATCAACCAGTTGTTTGACGATACCGGCCTTCTTCTATAGTCCCCCCAGATTCACAAGCTCCGGGGATTGTAAGTAATTCTCAAAAAGACTTGCCATTCCTACCTGTATATTGTCATAAGTCTTGAAAAAATATTCACAGGTCGCTGTATTGATGAAGGCTGTATATTTGGTGTAATCATAAGAATTCCGGCTTGTTATGACTGCTCCTTTCGGAATGGTAACGCTCTCCATGACATGAAAGCATGAAATAACCGCTTCCATCCGGCTTTGAGGTGTTGGAATAAATGATTTTAAATAAGCGGTCCTGACAAAGCGCTCCGGAGAAGTATATCCTCCCGGCAGAATCTGGGTACCTCCCGCCTGTCCAAATGGAGTCAGTCGGTCATTCCCCCAGATGGCCTCCTCGGTCTGATAGGGAGAAGCCTCCATGTAATTTCTCAGGTTCGTCTTATGCCAGTGAAAATCGGGACTGTTAGCCATAACGCCAATGGGATTTTCCATTACTTCCATCCCTCTTTCCGTCTGCTCTATGACAACACATTCCCCGCTGCGGTCTACCGCCATCCAATGCAAAGGGGCCACAGTCTGTGTCACCGGATCCTCTACTCCTACGATTGAGAGATTCTTCAGTAATTGCCGTAAATCATCGATATCTGCGCATCTTCCTAAAATATAATGAAGGAAATCAATGGATGCAATTTGTTCCCTGTCCCTTAAATCCAGCATGGTATCATATTGGGCATAGCCTGCAAAATAAAGAGCCGCAGCAGCAAACCCCATCTCATTGACTCCGTCAAAAAATCCAAAATCCCCATCCAGTTCCTGTCCGATGCCGATAAAGCAGTAGATATCCTTGATTTTCTCCATATTTAATGAATTATCCCATTCATAATTCTTTGGAATTATGTAAAGATGAGGCTTAATATCATAAGAAAAATCCATATTCCTTCCAAAAAAGGTTTCCCCTTGACGGGATCTTAAGGTAAATGCCGTGCACATACAAACTACCTCCCTTATTGTAAATTACTTACTTATTTATATGGGAGCTTGTGGTTTTTATGTATGTAAAATAGAGGATAAGACAAAGGGACTATAAAAAAATAATATTACTTAAAATAGCACGCAAAAATGAGCTTTGATTGGTTTTTAATCCATTTTCAAAGCTCATCTTCTGCCCAAAACACTATTTTATTATATAAGCTGACATAACAATTTAATTTAACAGCCCATTTTCAGGCTACAGGGATTCCAGCACTTCTTTTAACTCATCCATGCCTTCTACAGGCTTCATGCACGCCCCATTGCGGCATACATAATATTTGCTGTCTTCAGAAGGAACCGGATAATCTGCTGTGAACGGAGCTGCCTCTGACAGGGCTTCCTCATTCATAGGAGTTTTTAAAATCACGCTGATATCAGGCTTCCGGCTTCTTTGTAAGCTCTGAAGCTCTGTTAATATAGAATCCTCAGCGGAAACACATACAATTTCCGTAGATGGATAAAGGATGCTTTGAAATGCAAGCAGAGAAAAGCAATAGTTTGCAGGGCTTCTTTCCACCTCTTGCGTCAGGTAAGATACCTGTTTTTCCAGAACGTTCTGCCATTTGATTTTCCCGGTCAGGTGATAGAGCCTGCTTATTACATATGCGGCAACGGAATTTCCTGAAGGAAGAGCACCATCGTAAAGCTCCTTCGGACGGCTTATGAGTTTATCCCTGTCATGGGCATACATATAAAACCCTCCCTGAACTTCATCGAAAAACAGTTCAAGCATCTTTTCAGATATCTCAGCGGCAATATGAAGATATTTGACATCAAAGGATGCCTCATATAACTCCAGCAGGCCAAAGGCATAAAACGCGTAATCATCAAGCTGTCCGTCGTGAACTGCCTGTCCCTCCCGGTAACGGATAAAGAGCCTTCCCTTTTCAGAGGTCAAATTCTTCTCTATAAACGCCTGCGCATTCTTTGCTGCATCAAGGCACCAGGCATCTCCCAGTACCTCATATGATTTTGCAAGTGCCCCGATCATAAGTCCGTTCCATGAAGTCAATATCTTATCATCCGTATGAAGGGATGTGCGTGTTATCCGGTAATCATAAAGCTTTTTACACAGATTCTCTAATCTATCACTGCCAGCACCGTAATTTTCATTTCCAATGAGATTTGGAATATTCTTTCCCTCAAAATTACCTTGTTCCGAAATTCCAAACCAATTACAGAATTCATCTGCATCGCCGTTAAGAATCTGTTCGATCTCTTCCTTCTGAAACGTATAAAACTTTCCTTCCACTCCTTCGCTGTCAGCGTCCTGACCGCAGTAAAATCCACCCTGCTCATCAGTCAGCACGTCCCTTACGTAACGAAGGATTCCCCGGGATACCCTGGCATAAAGGCTGTCCCCTGTCATGGCATAGGCTTCCGTGTAGGCATACAGCAAAAGCGCATTGTCGTACAGCATTTTTTCAAAATGGGGTACCAGCCACATTTCATCTGTAGAATAACGGGAGAAACCGCCTCCAATGTGGTCGTATATTCCACCCCGGTACATCTGCCTGAGGGTCTTTTCCGCAGCAAGAAGAGCATCTTTATCTTTTTCATAAAAGTAATGCCTTAAAAGGAAAAGCAGATTATGAGGCATGGGAAATTTAGGCGCCCTTCCAAAGCCTCCCCAGTTCTTATCAAAAGACCTTTTTAACAGGCTTGAGGCTGAAAGAAACAATTCTTTATCCGGTTCCTTGCCCTCATTATTAACAGATGTCCCTTCCTTGTTTAAATATCCGGTAATCTCATCTCCCGCTTCCAGAAGCTTATGTTTCTCATTTTCCCAAAGCTTCCGGATAGAGGTCAAAACATCCAGAAGACCGGCAGATCCCCATCTTGAAAATTTAGGCAGATAGGTCCCGGCATAAAATGGTTTTTGTTCCGGCGTCATAATGATCGTTAATGGCCACCCACCGGAACCGGTGAGAGCCTGGCAGACTGACATATATACCGAATCAATATCCGGCCGCTCTTCCCTGTCCACCTTTATCGCCACATAAAATTTGTTAAGAACATCCGCCGCCTCCTGGTCTTCAAAAGACTCATGAGCCATGACATGACACCAGTGACAAGTGCACATATTCAACCGGAGTTAGCTATACCCAATAGATAAAAAGATGGGCTTATCTTCTGCTTCCGCCTTGGAAAAAGCCTCTTCTCCCCAAGGAAACCATTCCACCGGGTTGTATGCATGCTGAAGTAAATAGGGAGATTTTTCATTGATTAATCTATTGGGTACTCTATCAACGTTTGACATATGGCATCACCTCCTTTATTTTTCTATATTTTATAATCTTGGTTAAAATTATAACAATCCTTTTGAAGTCAGTAAACTTCTGACGGTTTCTATTATTTTACCATTGATACATAGGTTTCGCTTAAACTAAAATTTTATACTTATACCACCTTTATTCTGCTAAAAGATTGAGATAATAGTATACCCTAACATAATCGTAGATACAATATCTGCACAAGGCAGAGGAACATTTGGCTGCCGGCATAATCTTATCATAATGATTTGCTTTTTCCTTCATATTTTGATATTATATTATGATAATTCAGTATTTTCCTATATAATACTTTTGATTTCTGATATACAAGATCGAAGGTTGAAACATTAAACAGCGGTTGAATCTATAAATATATATTAGCGGGGTGACGAAATGGACGATATAAAGCACAAGCTGACGGTATTAGCGCGTATCGCAGAAGAATTAAATCACAAAGATGTTACATGGGCCATTGGAGCCTCTTTGCTGTTATACTTTAAAGGAATTGCATCTGAGTTTCATGATATAGATATTATGATTGCCGAAGACGATGCGGAAACAGTAAAAGATGTATTATTATCTTTGGGTGATATGAAACAGCCTAATCCAAACGCCAAATACAAAACAAAATGTTTTTTGGAGTTTCATGTTGATGGCGTTGATATTGATGCAATGGCCGGATTTGTTATCGTGAACCAGGATAAGGAATATTATTTTCCATTAAAAAAGGAGAATATTAAAGATTTCACTGAAGTTTATGGCATTAAGATACCCTTACAGTCGGTTGAAGAATGGCGTAAATACTATGAATTGATGGGACGGAATGAAAAAGTAAAAATGATCGATGCATAGCTGCAGATTCCTGCTTAATAAAACCCGCTTACGGCTGCCTTGTCAGACCTTCCGTAAGCGGGTTCTTGTGTCAATGTTCCGGTATCACCTGCGGCATAATAAAATTTCATCAATTAAACCATACTCCTTTGCCTCCACAGCCGTCATATAACGATCCCGTTCCATATCTTCCTCAATTTTTTTTAACGGCTGGCCGGTCAGTTCGCTGTATATTTCATTGAGTTTTTTCTTTGTTCTTTCAAGCCAGTCACTATGGATTTTAATATCCGTAGCCTGCCCCTGCAGCCCGCCGGATATAGACGGCTGATGGATCAGAATTTCACTGTTTTTAAGAGCAAATCGTTTTCCCTTTGTCCCTGATGCCAGAAGCAAGGAAGCCGCGCTTCCCGATTGGCCGATACTTATGGTGGAAACATCACATTTGATGTTATTCATGGTATCCATAATAGCGAACCCATCTGTTACAGAGCCTCCGGGGCTGTTGATATATAAGTGAATATCCTTATTAGGGTCAGCGGATTCCAGAAAAAGCATCTGTGCTATAATCAGGCTCGCCGTGTCATTGGTCACAGTGCCGTTCAGCATGATAATACGGTCGTTCAGCAGCCTGGAAAATATGTCATAGGACCGCTCTCCCCGGGCTGTCTGTTCTATAACCATTGGGATAAGATTGTTCATAGAAACCTCCTGGATTATTATGCGGCCATGTTCATGATTTTGCTGGAACGGCAGCTCAAATCAATCATATGATCGGAATTGACGCTATACCTTTTCCGGTATTTTCCCGGCGTCAGTCCATAAATCTTTAAAAAAGCCCTTGAAAAGGATTCCTGAGAAGCGTATTGATATTCCAGGGCGATATCGATAATCGGCCTGTCTGTCCGGGCAAGATCTCCTGCTGCCTTTTCCATCCGCCTTCTGGTGATGTATCTGGTAACGGATTCTCCTGATACTTTGTGAAAAATTCTATGATAGTGATATTTTGACAGATAGGCTCTTTTTGCAAGATCATCTAGATCAATCTTACCATTTAAGTTTTCCTCGATATATTTAAGCGAGTCCCC
Source organism: [Clostridium] celerecrescens 18A (assembly GCF_002797975.1). Lineage (NCBI taxonomy): Bacteria > Bacillati > Bacillota > Clostridia > Lachnospirales > Lachnospiraceae > Lacrimispora > Lacrimispora celerecrescens. The sequence goes on from NZ_PGET01000001.1 coordinate 3,609,939, forward strand.
CACTTTTGAATGATAATCCATATACCTGCTCCTTTCCAAAAACATATTATCATTATATACTCTTTCGAAAATAAATTCTTGATAATTTTTGCTTAATTTAGGTCTGATCTTTTCACTATATAAAGGAATTGTTTCAATCAAGGCCTGATATGGACTGTGGAATTGTGCTGCGTGATATGATATGATAAATGCAAACGAAAACTTATATAAGCCATAAGGAGAAAACGATTAAAATGAACTTTGAAATAACTGATAAAATTAAAGAACAAGATGAGGAAATCATTTACCAGGGCTTATTAAACTATAATCTACCCAGAATTGAGGACAAGAACCCAAGAGATTTAGGAATTTATTTGCAGGAAGAGACAGGAGAAAAAGCCGGTGGACTGATCGGGAATACACACGGCAACTGGTTGTTTGTCAAATATTTATGGGTCAGGGAAGACTTACGGGGTCAAAATATTGGCAGTAAGCTTCTAAATCAAGCCGAAGAAACAGCAAAGGAACGGGGGTGCAGATACGCATTTCTGGATACATTCAGTTTTCAGGCGCCTGCCTTCTATGAAAAGCACGGATATAAGAGTGTGTTCGCACTGGAAGAATATCCTGTGACAGGAAAACGCTACTATTTTACTAAAACTTTGTAAATGTAATCTAATGTCACTTGTTTCTATTACAGCGAAGGGGGAATACGATCATTGAGGAACATTTATAGAATAGAATTCCATACAGGAAGCAAAGAGGAATTATTACCTGATTATGCACAAGACTTCCCATATATTGCCTCCTGCTCCCAATTGGACAAATTTATAGGGCGTTTTGTTCCATGGCATTGGCACAAACCCGTGGAGTTGTTTTATATGGAGAGCGGAAGAATGGAATATTGTACGCCCAAAGGAACCATGATATTTCCCGCAGGTTCCGGCGGAATGGTCAATTCCAATGTGCTTCACATGGCAAGGCCGCAAGCGGAATCAGAAAAAAACATTCAGTTCCTCCATCTTTTTGACCCCTCTTTCATAGCTGGCCAACACGGCAGCCGGATAGAGCAAAAATACGTTACGCCGATTACCACAGCCCCGCAGGCAGAAATTATCGCCTTATATCCTGATGATCCGGAACAGGCAATGGTTTTAGATACTATTCGGGAATCTTTTCACCTTTCCGAAAATAACTTCGGATATGAGATCAAACTTCGGGAAACGTTATCTGACATATGGATCCGGCTTTTCGACATAGCGCGTCCTCTATTGAAAGAAAAAGGGCATTCCAACAAAACAAATGATAAAATAAAATCGATGATGGTATATATCCATGAGCATTATGCAGAAAAAATTTCTATACCAGAGATTGCCGCCGCCGCTTATTCCAGCGAACGCGAATGCTTCCGGGTGTTCCACGATTGCCTGCACATGACACCGGTGGAATATATTAAAAACTACCGTTTACAATCAGCTTGCCATATGCTGTCAGACAGCAAGGAAACGATTACCTATATAAGCCATGCCTGTGGATTAGGAAGCAGCAGCTACTTTGGAAAGGTCTTTCGGGAGTATATCGGCTGCACACCCCTGGAATACCGCCGCAAATGGCAGGAAAATGATATAAAAAGGCAGAAATAATATATTTATTCAATAAAGATTGCACTATAATGATACCTGTAAAGGTAATAGGGCAATCTTTTTATTATAAAATTTTTGCTGTCACTTAATAATCACTGTCTTTATAATGGAGGGTTTGTAATGATAAAACTGAATATCTTGAATATGGATAACTTTTTACAAACTGTAAATGCGTGCAGTGATGCAGTTAATTTGCTGTACCCTGACGGTAGAAAAGAAAATATCAACAAACACTATGGACTCCAGAACGAGCTGCTTCACCGGTACAGAGAAAATAAAAACTTCCTGAGTCTTTCACTGGAGATTCCGGCTCCAAAGGATTATATGAGCATTGTCTCCTACTATACAGGAGACTGCTGACCATTTGCTTGCAACTAATTCATCATAAAGGGGTCTGACCGCTATTTGGGTCAGGCCCCTTCCCCATTTACCGGCGGGTGTATTTCAATGCCCACTCTTCTGCGTTTCCCGGAACCGTTACCTCCTTCATCAGGAAAATAATAGCAATGATGTTAGGAAGCGCCATCAGTCCATTCCAGATATCTGAAAATTCCCACACTGTCTCAAGCTTTGCCAGACACCCAAGGAACACGGCCCCCAGATAGAGCAGGGTATAAACCTTTCCCCTTAAAATGCGCTGCAGTATGTAAAGAGTATTGCGTTCTTTTAAACGCTCAGCCAGATATATGGCTGCTTGACGTCCCAGATAATACCATGCAATGATGGTAGCAAAAGCAAATATCAGCATGGCTCCTGATACCACATATTCCCCAAGTAATCCCAAACGTTTTGAAAAACAAAAGGCGGTGAGAGCCGCTCCGTCATAGCCTGAGCCGGCTGCATCTCCTTCCGTCATGCACAGGATCACAAAGGCGGTCATGGTGCAGATCAAAATGGTGTCAAAAAACACCTCAAACATGGCCCACATTCCCTGCTGCTCTGGAGTCGTATCCTCTGCTGCGCCATGAAGGACCGCCATGCTCCCAAGCCCTGCCTCATTGGAAAATACTCCTCTGGATATGCCGTATTGCAGGCTTTTGCTTATTTGATAGCCTGCAACTCCTGAAAAAGCAGAAACCGGGCGAAAGGCATCCTGAAAAATACATTGAAAAATATATGGGATCTGATCGTAACAGGACATGATCACAACCATGGAAAACAGCATATAGGCGCCGGCCGAGATAGGAATAAGCCGCTCGGAAACAAAGGCGATTCTTGCTATCCCTCCAAGTACCACCAATAATACGGTTCCAGTCAGCACGATCCCGATGGGAACCGGCGGTATGCCAAAGGAATACTCAAGAGTTTCCGCAATGGAATTGGACTGCACCATGCTTCCCATTCCAAGAGAAACCATGATACAAAGAAAGCTGTATAGCATGCCAAGTACGGGAAGCTTAAGCCCCCTTTCCAAATAAACCATAGGCCCGCAGATCCAGGCGCCGTTCCGATCCCGGTAACGGTAACGGATCCCCAGCATGGTCTCCGCATAGCCTGTCATCATACCGATCCCGGCAGAGACCCACATCCAGAATATAGCACCAGGTCCGCCGGCTGTAAGTGCGGTAGCCACACCGGCGATATTACCAGTCCCAATGGTAGCTGCCAAAGCCGTACAGGCTGTCTGGAATTTAGTCACTTCCCCTTTTTCTTCTCCCTCATCCTCCTGTATGCTTCCAATGGTATGCTTCCACCAAAATGGGAATTTTCTTATCTGAAAAAACCCCGACTTTACCGTAAAAAAGACTCCGGTTCCCAAAAACAAAACCAAAAGCCACGGCCCCCACACCATTTCATGTATACGATGTATCATAGGATCAGCTCCTGAACGCTCTCTTTAACACTTATTCGACCCACCCGGGTAGTATGAAAATTTCCAATGATTTTCACACAAAATTAAATCTGGTATGGTATAATCTCCATATAAGCAATGAGCAGTGCGAATTAGAACACAAAAAAATTTTCGTCGTGCTCGCACGTAAGAAAATTTTTTTGTGTTCTAATTCATAGGGCGAAAGCCCGTGAGCGAACGAATCCACAGGATTCGCGAGCTGCACTGCGGACTCGCGGGCTGCACTACGGACTCACGGTCTGCACTGCCGACTCACAGGCTGCGCTGCCGACTCACGGTCTGCACTACGGACTCACGGTCTACACTGCCGACTCACGGTCTACACTGCCGACCCGCAGGCTGCACTGCGTCTTTCTCCGCCTGCACTACGAACTGCAAATAAATGCGAGGTGAACAATATGCCTGGTTTTACCACTCACTACCTGCTAGGAGTCAAGGTTTTCAATGACATGCCTAACACCCCTTTAAAACGTATAATCTCCAAGTACCGATGGCTTTACCAGCTCGGCCTCCAGGGACCGGATATGTTTTTTTATAATATTCCCATTCTCCGCCACCGGGATTACCGCAACGTAGGTTCCTATATGCACGAAAACCATGTACATGATTTTTTTGTTTCCTGCTTAAACCACTTATCCCAGATCGAATCCAAGCAGCAGAGAGAGCAGGCCATTTCTTATATGAGCGGTTATTTCTGCCATTACATCGGGGACTCCATCTGCCACCCTTACGTGTACGGCCGAATCGAATACGATATAAAAAACTCCAGCAACTATCATCATGGGCTTCATGCCATGCTGGAAAATGATATAGATGCATTGCTATTGATGAAATACAAAAAGAAAAAACCATCTCAGTTCAACCAGGCAGCCACCATTTGTTTAAACGGCCAGGAATTGCAGTTCATCTCCGGCTTTTTGTCCGTATGCATCAATGAGGCCTACTATCCTTTAAACTACCGGAATAATTTCCGTGTTACATCCCAGATGGTATCCCGTTCCATCCTGGCTATGCGCTTAGGATGTCGAACTCTGGCCGATCCTTCCAGCCGCAAGAAAAACAGCATTGAATTTATGGAATCTCTTTTCTTGCGTACGCACCTTGCTTCCCGGAAGCTGGTTACGGACATCCCGCCGGATCCCGTCGTCACCATGAATTTAAACCATGAAACCTGGTGTAATCCCTGGAACCGCCGCCTTGCATCCCAGGCGTCTTTTCCCGAGCTCTTCCATCAGTCCATGGTTAAATGCAATGATGTGTTTTTTCTGCTGAACGAAGAACTGACCTCGCCGGTTCCACTAGATAACCTGGATCACAATAAGCTTTTAAAGGAGCTTGGCAATTATTCCTACCACAGTGGATTGGCGGTTGATCCATAATAAACATACAAAAGAGGAACAAAAAAACATGGCTGAGGAGCGGTCTACAGACCGATTCCTCATCCATGTTTTTAAATACCTGTGTTAAAAATCTATTGATCTGACTCCGAGCTTTCAGTATCTGTCTCCTCATTCTCAACGGTGGCCTCTGTGATTACTGCACCTTCCTTTGGTACAATCTTCTCATCAGATCCCTTAGGGATGTCCATATCTACCAGCCAATACTGTTGTTCATTCATCTTATAATCCGGCATAACAATAAGGTGCAAATCATAGTCCTTGAAAAATCCGCCATAAGAGGTATCGCTTGATTTTTCATAGGAAAAATCCTGCATAGCGACCTCGTCGCCTAAATGCCGAACTGCTGCATTCGCAAATATGACTGCTTCCTCTGGTGTGGTTCCATCCTTCACAAGCAATGTCAAATCAATGCTTTTCGTCTCCCGTTCTACCTTGTAATTAACACTTAACGCCATAGGATATTCTTCGTTGTTCACGAACTCTTCATCCATATCATTACCAATCTGAACCCAATCCAGAACAATCCCCTGCTGAGTTTCAAAGACGGGCTCTGCCGGAGCTGTGGATTTAAGAATGTGACTTTCCGTGCATCCGGTCAGCAACATTACCGACATCGCACATATCAATAGAGCTTTGTTCTTCATCATAATCTCCTCCTTATTGAACATCTAACATTATATCGGATGTAATACTTTTTTTGTAGTGGTTTTAGCAAAATGTCAGAAAATCTTCACAAATACGTTAGTGTTTTTACTGGTATGAAATCCTTGTTTTACCTTGTTTTCCATGTATTTTTCTTAGTGCATAAATAGACTAAAAGCTCATATGCTCATGAGCCAGCCTATCCTGTTCACACCAGCGGCTCCACCTCCCCTCTCTATGCATTTTCTAAATCCTCTTATTTAATTCTTGCATTTTCTGGTTATCCATGGTATTATGTTCAATATCAATACTATATTTATTTTTTTGAACACTTTAGGAGGCTATGTACATGGACCACAATGAGAAAAAGGCTTTGTTTAAAAAGCTGGATTGGATAACGACTCTGATTCCTTTTATTAGTATCATACTTTTATGCCTAGTTTTTATCATATATCCCAGCAAGTCTGCGGATACACTGGCTGCTATCCGTTCTTTTTTAGGAAATGAGCTGGGAAGCTACTATCTTATCATCGGGCTTTTTACCTTCCTTTGCTCCCTGTATATCGCATTTTCCAAATACGGTACCATAAAGCTTGGAAACTTGGAAAAACCCCAATATTCAAATTTTAAATGGGGTACTATGATGTTTACAGCCGGTCTGGCTGCTGATATCCTCTTCTATTCCCTTTGTGAATGGATCCTCTATGCAGGGGAACCTCATATTGCGGATCTGGGTGCTATGCAGGACTGGGCCTCCACCTACCCGCTGTTTCACTGGGGCCCTATCCCCTGGAGCTTTTATATGATATTGGCTGCAGCATTCGGCTTCATGCTTCATGTTAAAAAACGGACAAAACAAAAATACTCGGAAGCCTGCCGCCCTCTTTTAGGAAAGCATGTAGACGGCCTATGCGGAAAACTCATCGATTTAATTGCCGTATTTGCCCTACTGGCAGGTACTGCAACCACATTTTCTCTGGCAACTCCCCTTCTTTCCATGGCGATCAGCAGGGTAACCGGACTGCCGGATTCCAAATTATTGTCCATTGCAATCCTGGTCATTATATGTATCGTTTACACCATTACGGTTTATTTTGGCATGAAGGGCATTGCAAAACTGGCTGCTTCCTGTACATATTTGTTTTTCGGCTTGCTTCTCTATGTGCTGATCGGAGGTAAGGAAGCCAGATATACCATTGAAACAGGGATCACAGCAGTAGGAAACCTGACGCAGAACTTTATTAGCCTGTCCACCTGGACCGATGCCCTGCGGACCTCCTCCTTCCCTCAGAACTGGACCATCTTTTATTGGGCTTACTGGATGGTTTGGTGCGTAGCCACTCCTTTCTTTATCGGAGCCATCAGTAAAGGGCGCACCATAAAGCAGACCATTCTCGGGGGATATGTCTTTGGAATCTCAGGAACCTTTACTTCCTTTATTATATTAGGAAATTACAGCCTTGCCCTTCAGACAAAGGGTGTGCTGGATGTAATGGGCATTTATGCTTCCACAGGAGACTTGTACCAGACAATTATGGCAATCCTTGAAACCTTGCCGTTTGCAAAGCTGGGGCTGATCCTTCTGGCAGTTACCATGGTGGCTTTTTACGCAACCAGCTTTGATGCCCTGGCCCTGGTTGCTTCCACCTACTCTTATAAGGAGCTTCCCGAGGACGCCGAACCGGATAAACGCGTAAAGCTGTTCTGGTCCGTGCTTCTAATGCTGTTTCCTATCGCGCTTATATTTTCCAGGAATTCCATGGCCAATCTGCAGACGGTTTCCATCATCGCAGCATTTCCTATAGGAATTATCATACTCCTCATTATTTTCAGTTTCTTTAAAGATGCAAAGGAATATTTAAACCAGCAATAGGAGTTAAACTCCTTGAATAGCTTGTAAATGAAAAACGAGGGCGGGATTCGTATGAATCCCGCCCTGTCATTGTATCCCATGCAATCATAATTACTGACTTCTCTGTTAATAAACTGCATTCTAATGATATATTTTAATTTCGGTGCTGGAATGGGATGGTACCCGTTTTTCCTCCGGCGGAAGCTTCTTATAATCACCGTAAATCCAGGTAAGAACCTCATGCCAGCCTTTTGGCGCCATCAGTCTGGTATCTTCAAATTCCAGGTCCACAGTTTCTTCACACCATTCCTTCTTAAGCGTCACATAGAGATAATCCGGCTGATAATTGCTGTAATACCTAAGGCGGCTCTTTCCCTTCTGATCTTTGACCGCAATCATACGCTGCAGCTTACTCAAGGTTTTCATTGGAATCAGCTTCCCCAAAGAAGCAAGCGTGCCTATCACGATTTTATTGACCAGGCTGTACTTTTTATAATCCAACCGGTATCGGTGACCCATAGCCATTCCATAGATCACAGTATGAAGAAGGCGGGTACAGGCAGAAGCTGCCTTGCCTTCCGGAAGCTCATCAATGGTGAATAAGTCCACCCACAGATGGTTTAATTTTCCTTCATAAAACCGCATCTCTTCTGAGTCCTCATGTGTCCGGCTGTTTTTATAGATGATTCTCGTTGTAAAATCATAAAAAGCCGTCCCGCCTCTAAAATCCTTTGGTTCAAGAAGTTCCATCTCTTCCGGAAGCTCCCGGCGCACTACCTTTAAAAAGGCATCATAATTGGACCGAGTAAATGCCACATCCGCATCGTCATCCCAGGGAATGAAGCCTTTATGCCTTACCGCGCCTAAAAGCGTTCCTGCGTCCAGAAGATATTTGATCTTGTATTTCCGGCAGATACGGTCAATTTCCTTTAAAATAGCCAGGTTCGCCTGATGTACCTCCGTTAAATCGTATTCCTTCATGTTTCCTCTTTCCTGCCCGAATTTTCTGGGCATAAAGGTATACTTGCAGGGTGTTTCCTCTTTCCTGCCCATGCTCTTGGAGCGTAGAGGTATAAAACCCTTACTGGCTCAGCGCCTCCTTAATGGTCTTCGCCATATAATCGATCATCTCATCCGTCATTCCCGGATATACTCCTACCCAGAAGGTATCTTCCATGATCCGGTCGGTATTGGTCAGCCGCTGGGCGATCCGGTATCCTTCCCCGGACGCTCTCATCTGGTCAAAGCATGGGTGCTTTGTCAAATTACCGGCAAAGAGCATTCTTGTCTGAACGCCTCTCGATTCCACATACTGTACCACCTGATTCCGGCTCACTCCTTCTTTGCAGGTTATTAAAAAGCCGAACCAGCTTGGCTTGGAGTCCGGACATGCCTCCGGAAGGATCAGCTTGTGAGAAACCTCTTCCAGGCCCTTATGAAGACGATCAAAATTATGACGCCGCCTCTCTACAAAGGATGGAAACTTATCAAGCTGGGCACAACCGATAGCTGCCTGCATGTCAGTGGCTTTTAAATTGTAGCCAAAATGGGAATAAACATATTTATGGTCATAACCTACCGGAAGCTCGCCGTACTGGCGGTCAAACCGGTGTCCGCATAAGTTGTCACGCCCGGAAGGACACACACAATCCCGGCCCCAATCACGGAATGAGCGGATTATTTTATTTAACAGTGAGTTATTTGTATAAACCGCACCGCCCTCTCCCATTGTCATATGGTGAGGCGGATAAAAGCTTGAAGTTCCTATATCACCGATGGTTCCGGAGAAACGCTCTTCCCCGTTTATGGTGTAAGTTGTTCCAAGGGCATCGCAATTATCTTCTACGAGCCACAGCTGATGCTTGTCGCAAAATGCCTTAACAGCAGAAAGGTCAAAGGGATTTCCCAGGGTATGGGCGATCATAACAGCCTTAGTCTTTTCTGAGAGCGCAGCCTCAAGCATATTCACATCAATGTTATATTGGGGTATGGTAACGTCCACAAATACGGGAACGGCACCATACTGGATCATTGGAGTCACAGTGGTTGGAAATCCGGCTGCTACTGTGATCACTTCATCACCGCGCTTTATCTGGCGTTCCTTTAAAAGCGGTGATGTAAGGGTCATAAATGCCAGCAGATTCGCTGATGAACCGGAATTCACAAGGGAGCAGAACCTGACTTTTAAATATTCCGCCAGCTTTTTTTCGAATTCATCGGTATACCGCCCGGATGTAAGCCAGAACTCCAGAGAGCTGTCTACCAGGTTCACCATTTCCTGATGATCGTACACACGGGAGGCATATGAAATGCGGTCTCCTTCTTTAAACGGATCTTTCTGATTGTGGTAGGTGCTGCAGTATTCCTTTACCAGAGAAAGGATCTCCTCCCGCGCCATTTTTTCTGTCTTGTTCTCAAACATTCTATTTTTCCTCTTTCTAGCTATTGTTTATCGAGCAGAGCCCCCCCGCTTTACAGCGTGCCTCGTACTACCGGGCATCGGGTGCAAAGGTATACCCGGAGGGTGCTTCCTCTCAAACTTATTTTAATTGAAAAATTCTTTTATCTGCATGTCCATGTACGTAAGCATGTCTGCTTCTTCCAAATAGGCCTTAGTCCATTTCACGGTTTTTTCCACAGCTTCCTTTACCTCATATCTGGGACGCCAGTCAAAAACCCTTTTGATCTTGGAACAGTCCAGCTTTAAGAAGTTGGCTTCATGAGGGCCTCCTTCAAACTTGTCTATCCACTTTATTCCCTTCCCCCAGGCCTCGCAGAACAGATCCGCCAGCTCACCTGTGGTCACGCAGTCTCTGTCATCCGGTCCTACGTTATAATATCCCTGGATCTTAGAATCCTTATACTGCTTCATCGCAATCGTCATATAAATGGCCAGAGGCTCCAGCACATGCTGATACGGCCTTGTTGAATGGGGATTTCTCACGATGATGTCGTGCCCTGCCTCTGCTGCCCGAATGCAGTCCGGAATGATTCTGTCATTGGCAAAATCTCCGCCTCCGATCACATTGCCGGCACGGGATGTGGATATGGCTACACGTCCGTCGGAAAAAAAGGACTTGGCATAGCTGTGGGTCACCAGTTCAGAACATGATTTGCTGTTGGAATAAGGATCATAGCCGTCTAATGGATCGTTTTCCCGGTATCCGTACTCCCATTCCTTATTTTCATACACTTTATCCGTTGTAACATTTAAAAAGGATTTGACCGAAGGGGTCAGGCGAATGCATTCCAGTATGTTGACCGTACCCATGACGTTCGTCTCATAGGTGTAGACCGGATCCTTATAGGAGTCCCTGACAATTGGCTGGGCGGCCAGGTGAAACACGATTTCCGGCTCCTCCTGTAAAAATACCTTTTTTAGATGCTCCAAATCCCGGATGTCCCCGATTATGGAATTAACGGTTTTAGAAAGCCCAATTACTTCAAACAGGTTCGGGTCAGTGGAAGGCATCAGGGAATACCCCGTCACCGATGCACCGGCATTTACAAGGAGCCGGCTGAGCCAGCTTCCCTTAAAGCCTGTATGCCCTGTGATCAGAACCTTTTTTCCTTTATAAAAATCGCAGAATTCACTCCACTTAATACTTGTCCAGCTTGTCATGTTATTTCTCCCAAATTTTCCATGGCGCCTGTCCGGATTGCCACAAATCTTCCAGCTTCTTCATTTCCCGCTGAGTATCCATACACTGCCAGAAGCCATTGTGATGGAAGCTCATAAGCTGACCTTCTGCCGCCAGGCTCTGCAATGGTTCTTTTTCAAATACGGTGGTATCATCCTTTAAATAAGAAAAGATCTCAGGATTTAAGACCATGAATCCCCCGTTGATCAGGCTATTATCCGCTTCGTCCTTCTCCCGGAATGAACGGACCACATCGCCTTCGTCAATATCCAAAACCCCTTTTAGCTGGGCGATATTGACGGTAGTCATGGTAGCAGTCTTTCCATGATCCTGATGGAATTTTAATAAACCCTTCAAATCCACATCGCATACTCCGTCTCCATAGGTCATCATAAAGGGTTCATTGCCGATGTAAGGCTGGATGCGCTTAATACGTCCGCCGGTCATGGTATTTAACCCCGTATCCACCAGGGTCACCTTCCATGGCTCCGCATAATTGTTATGTACCTCCATCTTATTATTGGCAAGATCAAAGGTCACATCTGATGTATGCAGAAAATAATCTGCAAAAAATTCTTTTACAACATACTGCTTATATCCAAGGCAAATAACAAAATCGTGAAAGCCATATTGGGAATAATACTTCATGATATGCCACAAAATAGGCTTTTCCCCGATCTCAATCATCGGCTTTGGTTTCAAATGGCTCTGCTCACTGATCCTGCTGCCAAAACCTCCCGCTAATAAAACTACCTTCATCACTTCATCCTCCAAATGTTCATTTATTCATACTCTTTATAAGCCTTACGGTAAAAGTGCATCAGCACCTTTACAACCGGACCCGGCCACATCTTTGAAAACATATGGGCTTCTTCCCGGAGACGGCTGTTGTCCGCTATACAGGCCTTTGTCGTGGCCTCTCCGTGAACCCTGTAATACAGGATCGGTTTTTCTACGCTAATAAAACGTCCCGGCAGTCCGGCTAACTGATAAAGCGTATCCCAATCCAATGCAAACTGATAGGGAGAGTTAAAAAGAGACTCACCTAATCTTTCCTTATTATATGCACACGCAGGACAGCAGATGGAATTGCCGAACATCAAAACGCTTTTTTTGACCCAGGTTAAGTGGCTGATACGCCGGTAACGCAAAGGAAGCCTAAGAAAGCGTTTGATAAACTCCACTTTTTCAAAAACAGCGGGCTGGTTTCCCCTGATTACCGTATATCCACCTGTAAACAGTGTCATATCCGGGTATTTTTCATAACATTCCAGAAGTTTCTTCACATAATCCTTCCGGTATAAATCATCCTGGTGGGCGATGGTAACAAAACGGGCAGAAGCCTGGTTATAGGCAAAGTTCCAGTCTTCCCGTATATTGCTTTTCCCATACCGCACAAACAGCGGGACTCCGTACTTGTCCGCCATTTTTTCAATGTAAGGGCTGGGCGTTGATGTGCAAATTATAACCTCCGAATTAACGCTTTGTTTTAAAAGGGAACGGAGGCAGGCTTCAAGATATGGCGAATCCTTATATGCACAGACCGCAAATGCATGTGGTTTCATATTTTGTCTCCTAATGAATCAAGGGGATATACTTGCATATCCAGTAGATTCACATACTCAAGGTTAAAAGATTCTTTCCTTTATACCTTGCACCTCAAATGGGCTTATTATTATCTGGCTATGATTATACCATAAATACCGCAAAACATTCTACCATATTCATTATTTTGAAAGAATTTGTCTATGAGGCTGTAAACTTGAAATTTTTGCAGGATTTTGCAGAATGAAGAAAAATCTTGTATGATTGGAATATCCGGGATCCCTGCCCTCTCACCGTCAGTGAAAGGCCGGGTTCCCGGTAAAGATTGGAAGGCAGATACCTATTCAGAAGCCATGGCAGAACTAGTTCCAATGCGCTGGCATCCCTGGGCGATAAATGCTTCTATTTCAGTCCTGTTTTTTATACCGCCTGACGCCTTTATCCTGACATTTGATCCGATATGCTTTTTAAATAATTCAATGTCTTCCGGTTTTGCTCCGCCAGACCCAAAGCCAGTAGAGGTCTTGATAAAATCAGCACCTCCCTCTGTTACGCACCGGCACAATTCTACTTTTTCATTCTCAGTCAAATAGCAGGTTTCTATGATTACCTTTAATATGCGGCCGCTTCCAACGGTTTTTTTAAGCTCGGTGATTTCATCCTTTACCTTATCAAAATCTCCGTTTTTTACATCCCCCAGGTTTATCACCATGTCGATCTCATTGGCTCCTTCCATCAGAGCCTGTTTTGTTTCAGCCACTTTTGCTTCCTTTGCTGCATATCCCAGGGGGAATCCAATGACTGTACAGATATTAAGTTTCTCATAAGCGTTTCTTACCCTCATGACATAAGAAGGCGGAATGCATACGGATGCCGTGTGACGGGCCACAGCCTCATCGCATAATTCCCTGATTTCCTCCCAGGTGGTTGTCGCCTTTAACCGGGTATGATCGATATACCCCATCATTTCTACACTGTCCATAAAAACCTCCATTTTTCCTTCTTTTATGACCTTTAAAATACTGACAGCAGCTTCCTGACCGCCAGATCGGAATCCACACGGACACAGTATTGGATTTCATCATGATCATACACCGGAATAAAATCTTCATCTCTCTTAATCATGCCCCGGAACTCTTCATTTTCATACTCTACCGCAGCTCTTACCATACGGTACTCACCGATTGACGGATCCCCGGCAATCACCATGGCCAGCGGATCATGAACCACGCACCGCTCCTGACACCCCATGGATTGGTTGCTGAACTGGAAATAGTATTCCAGCGCGGACTGCATATACTGTACAATCTTCCGGTTCTCTTCCCTGCAATACTTGCCCAGCAGGGAAATATCCTGAGCGGATATAAATGTTTCCATTGTAACATCAAGACCTACCACGGTCGCGGGAAAGCCTGCCCGGAATACAAGATCCGCGGCTTTCGCATCCCCATATATATTCGCTTCCGCATATGCGCTGATATTGCCAGGCTTATGGAAGGCTCCTCCCATGATTACCAAATGCTTAATTTTATGTGGAAGCCTTGGATCCTTTTCCAGAGCTGCGGCTATATTAGTCAGACGTCCCAAGGCAACAATGGTTAAATCCCCGCGAAGTTCCTCCGCCTTTCTTATAATAAAGTCCGAAGCCTTCTCGTTCAAAGGCTTTTGCTCTGATTCCGGCAATTCAACGTTGCCGATCCCATTGTCTCCATGAATATGAATGGGGTAAGGCTCTGCGATACCAGTCATGCTCTGGTTTGCCCCCACGATTACCGGAACGTCATAGCCGCATTCAGCCAGTTTAATTAGCCGCAGTGTGTTTTCCGCCGCCTGCATGGAGGATGTGTTTCCGTACACAGTGGTAAAACCCTCTACATAAAGCTTTTTATTTTTTAAGGCATATAATATGGCTATTGAATCATCGATACCCGTATCGCAATCCACTATAATATGTTTCATCCGTTATGCTTCCTTTCCAATTGCTTACAAAATCGCTAAAAATTAATTACTTCTATTATAGCAGGGGTCGGCAGTCCCGCTCTCTGCTTACAAAATGTCTGCATCATACATGAGCATCCGCTTACAGCATCTTTTTAACGGTCTGCCATGTCCTTTTTAATAATCTGTGTCATTGCTTCTATTCCCACCTGGATCGCCCTGTCTTCCCATTCCCTGGGATAATCCTTATCGTCATTGCTATAACTTTTGTAATTGGTCGCACTGATCATGACAGATGACATTCTGATGTCAAGGGAGGCAGCTACCAGAAACAGCGTTGCGCACTCCATGCTGGAATTGGTGGCCCCACCCTTTTCATAAGCTTCCCATTTATTTTTTAACTCATAATACACCGGCTTTGTCTCAGGGGACACTTCCGTGTAAAAGGAGTCCTTTGAGATAGTCACTCCGATATTATAAGGAATGTCTAGCTTTTTTGCCGCAGCTTCCAGTTCTTTTACCATCTCATAGTCCGGAACAGCGGGGAATTCCTCAGGAAGATAATGAATCCCTGTTCCCTCCATCCTCACTGCTCCGTTGGGAATGACAACATCCCCCACCTTAACCTTTGGGGAGGTAGAAGCACAGGAGCCGATCCTCATCATGGTGTGAGCGCCGCATTCATACAATTCTTCTACCGCAATGGCCGAAGAAGGTCCTCCGATTCCTGTGCTGGTGACGGAAACAGGCACTCCTGCCAGGGTTCCCGTATATGTAAGATACTCTCTGTGATGGGCTATTTTAACGGGATTATCAAAATAGGCTGCTATTTTGGCTGCCCGCTCCACGCTTCCAGGCAAGAATACATATTGTCCTACCTGATCTTTGGTAATGTTCAAATGCATCATCTTTTTTTCCTGCATGTCCTGCTCTCTCCTGTCTTTTCCTATTATCTGCCCATGCCTTCTGGGCATAAAGGGATACCCTTAGGGTGTTTCCTATTATCTGCCCATGCCTTCTGGGCATAAAGGGATACCCTTACCGGTTCTCCTGTTCAAAGCGGTAAATCGCCTCTAAAACAACCCGAATCTCATCATCCCAGCCTGCTGCCAGACCTGTATTCTCGGTTTCATAAATTACGTCGCCTGTAACAATATTGCCGGATACGGCACTGATCATGGCCCCTCTTACCTTCCGTCGGTGGCAGACCGTATAAAGGGCGGAGCTTTCCATCTCAACATTTAAGCAGCCAAGCTTAGATAATTTCCCGATCCATTCCTCTGTTTCGCCGTAAAACGCATCGTCGCTGGCATTGATTCCATAATAGAGACTGCCGGAAATATCATCTTTCATATCCTTTGCCGTGTCAATCAACATTCTTGTCAAGTCAAAGTCCGGGACCGCAGGGAAACAATCCGGCACGTAAAATCTGGAGGTTCCTTCATTTTTCATGGAAGCGGTGGAAATCATCAAATCCCCGATTTTAATCCCTTCCTGCAGGGCTGCGCTGCTGCCAATGCGGATTAAGCATTTTGCTCCGATATTGATCAGCTCTTCCGCTGCAATGGCAGCTGACGGGCAGCCCATTCCCGTTGATGTAACAGAAACCTTTACCCCCTTATAGTATCCTGTAAAGGTACGGTGCTCCCGGTTATTGGCTACCAGCCGGGCATCTTCCAGATATTTCGCCACTCGGTCGGAACGGGCCGGATCGCCAGGAAGCAAAACATAGTCGCCGATATCTCCGGGACTCAAATGGATGTGGTACTGTCTTTTACCAAGAGTTTTTTCATCTTTATTTAATGACATTTTGCTGTATCTCCTTATTTTTCATATTTTTTTGCCGTTGCTTTTGAATGGAGTAAACGGTCAGACCTAAAATGGTCGCCCCGTAAGGCAGCATCTGTACAAATTCTGATGGAATCTGCAAAAGCTGCAGGATATTGGAAAGGCCGTCAAAGAAGGAAAATACCATGGAAGAGATTAAGGCTCCCACCGGGTTTGCCTGTCCCATGGCACAGGCCGCAAGAGCGATAAACCCGCGCCCGGCTACCATATCCCTGGTAAACATGGATAAGTAACCCATGGATAAATACATTCCTCCCATTCCCGCCATAACACCGCATAATAAAATAGCCAGAAACCGGATCTTAACTACATTCTGCCCTACGCTGGAAGCTGCGCTGGGATTTTCCCCTACGGCCCTCATACGAAGTCCCATCGGGGTACGGTATAAAAAGACTGAGATCACAATCACCATGAGAAAGGCGAAGTAGGTGATCACATTGTGGCCGGATAAAATATCTCCAAGTACAGGAATTTCCTTTATAATAGGGATGTTGACTGCGGGAAAGCTAAAGCTCTTTAAGGATGAACTGGACCCTTTTTCCCCTGTTGCAAGCTGGAGCACAAAGACCGTAAGCCCGCCGGCTATGGTGTTAACTGCCGTACCGCACAAAACAGCGTTAGCCTTTAACATCAGATGGAAGTATGCGAAAACTCCGCTTACAATTAAGGCCGCACCAACACCTGCCGCAAGCCCCCAAAACAGATTACCTCCCCATGCACTTCCCAGAACACCAAAGAGAGCCGAAATGAGCATGATCCCATCTAATCCAAGATTGACCACTCCCGTTCTTTCGCAGATCACTGCGCCCAAAGAAGTAAGTAAAATAGGAGTTGCCACACGAATCCACATAAAAAGGAAATCAACGATAAATGAATAATCAATCATTTACTACATCTCCTTTCATTATTACCGTCCAAGCTTTTTGGACATAGTGGTATACCCGCAGGGTGTTTCATTCCAGTTTCTGCCTTTGCAGCCTCTACGATCATTCTCTGCTTCCATTTCTTAAGCAAAGCCTCGGCTGCAATCATCAGGATCATGACCCCCTGGATGATCTTTACCACTTCACTGCTGACATCACTGTTTCTTGCCATAATGTTTGCGCCTACATTCAGATACCCCATAAATAGAGCCGCAAGAGGCACAAGGAGGGGATTGTTTCTGGCTAGTAAAGCGACCGCAATTCCGGTCCACCCGTATCCCGGACTCGAGGTCCATTTAAAACGGGTATACATGCCCAAAAGTTCCGCGCCTCCGCCCATTCCTGCCAGGGCACCGGCAATTACCTGGGAGGCCACCATGATGCCGGTGACCTTTATCCCCGAATAGTTTGCAAACTTCGGATTGTTTCCCACAATTCTTAACTTCATTCCAAAGGTAGTACGGAAGAGCAGAAAATAAATGAGCAGGCAGAGGATAACCGCAAGGATAATTCCAGCATGGATCCTGGTGCCCCCTATGATTACCGGCAGCAGGGAAGTATCCAGAAATGCAATGGAAGCAAGGCTTGAACTGCTGATCTCACGAAAATAGTAGCTTACCATATAGATGGCAAAAAACTGGACGATATAGTTTAGCATCAGTGAGGTCACCACTTCTGAAACCTGCCATTTCATTTTTAACAGCGCAGGAATCAGAGCTACGACAGCGCCCATAGCTGCCGCTGCCAGCAATGCCACCGCGGAATGAATGCCGGTCGGAAGGGGAACAGAGGTCGCAACCATCATTGCACCAAGGGTTCCGATGAAAAAAGCGCCCTCTGCGATCATGGAAAACTGTCCTGCTCCAAAAATCAGGATAACGGCCAGGGCCGTAAACATTAGCGGGGAAGCTGCCTCCACTATATTGCCGATGCGGCGGAAGGAGGTAAAGGGACCGATGAAAAAACTGAAAAAGGCGTTCATCGGTTCAGAACTTGTTCCTAATACAATCGCTGTGACAAGACCGCAGGACACCAAAATTGCTATCATCAGTTTTGCCATATCAACGATTAAGTGAATCCGTTTATTACTGTCCATGACAAGCCTCCTTTATCTCTGCTTCTGACTGCTTTTCAATACCAAGCATATATTTTCCAAGCTCAAGCTCGCTGATCATCCCTGCATCCGGGAAATACGCCACAATCTGTCCTTCATGCATGACAATGATGCTGTCGGATAATCCCAGCACTTCATTTAAATCTGAGCTGATGAGCAATACGGATTTTTTATTGTCTCTCATTTTGATCAGCCGTTTACGGATGAATTCAGTTGCGCCCACATCCACGCCTCTGGTAGGCTGGTTGGCAATGATGACCTTGGGATCGCTGGACAGTTCCCGGGCAAGGACTGCCTTTTGGATATTGCCGCCGGAGAGGCTGTCAATCCTGACATCCGGATTTTTGCACAGCACCTGATAATCCTTTGCCATATCAAGCCCGTATTGCTTTATCTTTCGTTTGTCGATGATCCCATGCTTTGAAAACTTCTCCTGGGAAATTTTATCGGAAAGGGTATTTTCCGTGATGGTCAGCGCAGGGGCCACGCCGGTGGTCATGCGGTCCTCCGGAATATGGGAAACAGAAAGTGCCCGGATATCTTTAATATTGCAACCGGAAATCTCCTTGCCGCACATCTCGATAGAACCGGTATTATACTTTCGAAGCCCTGTCAAAGCTTCCGCCAGCTCGGACTGGCCGTTACCCTCTACACCTGCAATTCCGAGGATCTCCCCTTCTCTTAAAAGAAAAGATACATTATTTACATGAGTTTTCCCGTTCTCACCGGAAATGCTTAAATCCTTTACCCGGATGGTGGGATCTCCGATCTCCGGCGGTTTTTTCTCTATGTTCAGTATAACGTCCCTTCCCACCATAAGGTTGGAGATGTCCTGTTCCGTTACATCCTTCATATCATACAGGCCCATAGACCTTCCCTGGCGAATGATGGATATCCTGTCACACAGTTCTTTTACTTCGTTCAGCTTATGGGAAATGAAAATTATGGTATAGCCATTGCTCTTAAGCCTCTTTAATTCCTCAAATAATTCGGTGGTTTCCTGTGGGGTCAGGACTGCGGTTGGTTCATCTAAAATCAGTATCTTCGCTCCCCGGAACAATGCTTTCAGTATCTCTACCTTTTGTTTTTGGCCAACGGTCAGATCTTCAACCTTTACCCTGGGGTTCACCTGCATGTTGAATTTATCCGCCATCTCTTCTACCTGCCTGTGGGCTTTCTTCCTGTTGATCAGCAAGCCTTTTCTTGGTTCAACGCCCAGAATGACATTCTCCGCAACCGTGAGCGATGGAACCAGCATAAAATGCTGGTGTACCATTCCGATCCCCAGACTGATCGCTGATTGAGGAGAAGAAATAATGGTTTTTTCGCCATTGACGTAAATATCCCCTGAGGTAGGCTGCTCTTCGCCAAAAATGATTTTCATTAAAGTGGATTTACCCGCTCCGTTTTCACCGGACAAAGCATGGATTTCTCCGGCTAGTACAGAGAAGTGGATCCCCTTATTCGCCATTACGCCATTGGAGTATACTTTAACAATATTTTCCATCCGCAATACTTCTTTTTTCTCTTCCATCCTTATTACTCCTTAAAAATCCTGTTGGAAAGGGCAGCAGCAAAGTCGACCATATAGTTTGCTGCTGCCCTATGGATTACCGGTGTCTTATGGTTTCTATAACAGGCTTATTTCATGCTGTCACGTAATGCGGAGACTTCTTCCGTCGTCATTTTCATAGCGCTTCCTACCGTAATATCACCCTTGATGATCTTGTCCTTTACTTCATCAAGTTTCTTCTTAATATCCTCAGGTACAATGGTGTTAAAATTATCATTCTGAGCCAGACCTACTGCACCGCTGTCAAGGCCAAGAGCATATGTCTCTTCACAGGTCATGGAGTTGTCCATAAGGCCTTTGACTGCTGTTACAAGGGAATCTCCCACATTTTTCAGGGTTGATGTCAAAATGTTCTTTGCGATCTCAGGATTCGTATCCTTTAACTGGGTATACAGATCCTGGTCACAGGCGATTAAGTATTTGTCAACGTTGTTTGCCGCAGTAGCTGCTCCGAGAATACTTTGAGATGCCGGCGCATATACGATCTGTGCGCCCTGATTGTATAACTGGGTGGTCATTTCAAGACATTTTGGAACATCTTCAAAGGAACCCACATAGGAAGGGATCACCTTGATGTTTGGATCTACGTATTTCACGCCTTCCAGATATCCTACCAGAAAGTCATTGATATTTGCCACATCCATGGAACCGATAAAGCCTAAGGTTCTCTTGGAAGCATCGATCTTTGCGTCTCCGGAATCAAGCATCTGGGCAGCCAGGACACCAGCTAAGAAAGAACCCTGGTTTGAATTGTATGTAATGCCCATCATATTTCCGTCAGCAACAATCGTCCGGTCCACATCGCTGTCAAAGAAAATATATTTTTTATCAGGATACTGTGCGGCCGTATTTTGCGCCACCTCTTTCACGGACCAGGTACCTGCAATGATGACATCCCAATCCTGCTCGGAAACGTCTGTGAAATGTCCTTCATAGCTGGTCTCGTCGCGTCCCATTTCAACCACCTTGATGTCGGCCCCCAGTTCATCTCTCATACGGTAAAGGCCGCTGGCCGCTGAGTCATAAAAGCCTTTGTCCCCCAGGTTTCCGTTTACCAGATACACGGCCTTTAACGGCTTTTCCGGAGTCTTCTCTCCGTTTGCTGTATCCGTCCCCTCTGTTTGCTCCTGTTTTCCGGCAGTCGTCTGTACGCTGTCATTTGCTTTGCCGCATGCGGTGAGCATGGCGCAGGCAAGTACCCCTGTAAGAATCAATTGAAACGTTTTTTTCATTCCTTTCTCCTTTCTGTTGCTGCGTTACTTGAGTTTGTTTTTCAGTATATTTGAAAAGAGCTTTCCGTGCTTTTAAAAGACCCTTAACCAGTCTGCTCTTTTTCAATTACATATGAGACTTGCGTTCCATAGAGAAACGGTACATACTTCCGAGAAGCTGGTGCTTGGCATAGCTGAGCTGCTTATCCCCCTCTTCTACCAGGATCTCTTCCACAATAATGACCGGCTCATTTTTATTAATGCCTGCAATATAGGAATCCGCATCTGCATTCAGCACATTGAACACAGTCTTTGCGTGCTTTGCCAGTCGATACAGACCATAAGTGCTGAACTCCTTCATCTTTTCAATGTCATTCAGATCCAACTGGAATTTCTCCATATATTCCGCATCAAAAATCGTGACCGTATTTGCCACCTGGCGCCCGTTGGAAAAATAATCCGTACTGGTAAAAATCATTAAATCTCCCGGCTTTTTATACCCCAGCTCATGAGCAACGTAAACACCGCAGGGCTGGTACTGGGCGGAAATCTTAATCTCATCAATGGTATCCACGCAGTTCTCAATGCACGGGTTAAACAACCACTGGAATCCATCCTTATATTGCAGCGCATGTGTCGAAACTACCGCCTGCTTCCCCTGGGTCTTATTTATGTATCCATCCTCTTCTAGCTTTCTCATAGCCATTCTGACCGTGCCGCGGCTGACTTTCCAGTAATTAGCCAGCTTATTTTCACTTGGAACAACATCTCCTGCTTTGATCACTCCTTCTACTATTAAATTAAAAATAATATCATAAATTTTAACGTAGTTCGGAATCACCAGGTTCTCTGAAATATCTTCCTCCAGTAGCGGCAGCTTATTATAATCCATCATACCAATCACCCCACCAAATCATTTTTTATTATGGCTCTCATTGCCTCAATGCCAACCAGAATCACTCTGTTTTCCAATTCCGTAAGCGGTACTCTGTCCTTTTCCGGGGAGTTCTTATAATCTGTGGCGCTTACTAAAACGGAAGCTGCCCGTATTCCTAAGCTGGCTGCTACCAGAAACAGGGTGGAGCATTCCATGCTTGTAGAGGTGGCACCGCCTGCCTCGTAAGCACTCCATTTATGAAGGATCTCATCCTTTACCGGCTTTTTCTCCGGCTGAGTCTGACTGTAAAAGGAGGCTTTTGTAATGGTAACTCCCACATTATAGGGCATATTCAGCCGTCCAGATGCAGCCTCCAGCTCTTTTATCATGGAATAGTCCGGAACCGCAGGGAATTCCACCGGCAAATAATGATTGCCGACGCCTTCCATCCGGATTGCTCCATTGGGAATCACGATGTCCCCTGTCTTCACCTTCTCTGAAGTTGAAGCGCCGGAACCGATGCGAAGCATGGTATCCGCACCGCACTGATAAAGCTCCTCCATGGCAATGGCGGCAGAAGGTCCTCCGATTCCGGTACTGGTAACTGCCACTCTCGTTCCATCAAGTTCCCCAACAAAGGTTCTGAACTCACGGTTATATGCAATTTCCCTTGGATTGTCAAAATGAGCGGCAATCTTTTCTGCCCTCTCCGGGCTCCCCGGTAAAAAAACATACCTTCCAACATCACCTTTTGAGATTCCAATATGCATCATTTTCAATTTATCCATATTCTCCTCCTCTTTAAGTATTTTTCATCGCTTTTAACTTGGCAGCCAAGTTGTTGGCATTAGAATATCACTTGGCAGCCAAGTTGTCAATATGTTTTCTTTCAAAATTCATATTTTTAAGTGCAAAACATACAAAAATAGACATCTATTTTAAATTTTAATAGATATCATTTAGATATACAGAATTATCAACCTTAGAATAATTGTGAAAATTATTGTATTAATTGAGGCAAAACAAGAAAAAACAAGGCATACTCCCTTGTCCGTCTTTTGCCGGAGGGACGGGTGTCATCCCCTTAGAACATACGGCATTAAAAACATTTTGTTCCGGTGCTGCGAAAAGATGAAACGCCCGGCATTGTTGAAACATCATATGTAAGGTTTGTAAAAAGGAGGGGAAGAAACCTGATAAAAGATAGGAAAACTGATGAAATTAGGGCTTCCTGGCCCCTCTTCATTGACGAACAGACAAATTTAAGATAAGCTAAGTATGAGAACATGAATACATAACCAGACAAAGGAGATTACTTGCTATGAGCATCCGACTGATCGCCTCCGATATGGACGGCACCCTTTTAAACCCTCAGACCAATATCTCAAAAGCCAATGTAGATGCAATCCGCAGGCTTGAGCGCGCGGGCATAGAATTTTTAATCTGCAGCGGACGTGATTATCAAGAAGCTAAGGCCGTTATGGATGCCTGCGATATCACATGCAGCTATATCTGCTTAAGCGGGGCTGCCGTATACAGTCAGGATGGTGAAATACTGAGTGAGATTCCTCTTACCTCTCAGAATCTTGTAGACATTAATCGGATCCTTACAGAGCAACAGGCAGATATGGATATACTGACTTCCGGCGGGCGGTATACCACTACCCCAAAAGAGCGGAAGTTAAACGAGATATACTCCTTCTTAAAAAAGAAATTCAGCTCTTCTGCTCACATTTCAAAAGAACTGGAAGCTGCCGTGCAAATGCGGATGGAATCCACGACCTTTATTACTTCTCTTAAAGAGCTTCCTGAGGACAGTGATGTATTTAAGATATGCAGTAACGGGCTTCCTGTCCAAAAGGCTTCAGAATTAAAAGAAATCTTCTCAGACTATCCGGATCTGGCTGCAGCCTCCTCTTTCCCCGACAATATTGAGCTGACCAATCAGGCTGCCCAAAAAGGGCTGGTTTTGAAAGCATACGCAGAGCAAAAGGGAATCCTTCTTAAGGATGTGATGGTGCTTGGAGACAGTGACAATGATCTGTCCATGTTCACACCGGAATTTGGATGGACTGTCGCCATGGATAATGCCATGTCCTGCATTCGGGATGCAGCAAAATACCATACCAAATCCAATGCAGAGGATGGAGTTGCCTGGGCCATTCGCAGGCTTGTGTTTCAGGAAAACAGTTGAAGTGCTCACTATTTTAAGAATTATGGGCATTCCTACTGGTCTTTGATTATATACAAAAAACGGCGCATACCTGAATTATATCAGATGTACGCCGTTTTTCTCATTAACAGGACTGTCTTTGACTTTCCACCTCTTTTTATCAGTTATCTGATGGAGAGTCTACACCATTAGCGGCAATAATAAATGGCGCCCATATAGCAAAGGCAACAGCCATATTGACTGCAGTAAGTACGAGCGAATTTAGAAGGCAGCACATCACTCAAAGTAAGTGTGGTGGAAGTGCTGGCGCTTTGAGGCAACCCCATAAGATACGCCGCAAGTGAAACAATAGCACCGGCAACCTTGTTTACATCATAGGATTTTGCTATGGTATAACCAAGGGTAATGGAAAGCATGATGCCCATAACCGCCAGAGTTCCCCCCCAGACAATCCCGTTTAAAGAAATAATCCATGCAACAAGTGGAAAAGTGGTAACCCCGTTACCGGTGCCCAGATAAGCTGCATGAATCATGCAAATGATACTTCTGTAAAACCGAACAACTTCCAGGGTTTAATGTAATCAAGCAGTACCAGTTCATAATCAGGAATATGGCCGATCACATTCTTTCTTCCGTCATTAGGCATATCCTTTAAGACAACATGCAGCTCTCCCTTATAACGGGAATAACCGTCATTTAAAATTACAACATCCCCACGTTTTAAATCCCGGGTATTGGCAGGAGGTACCGACTTGTCAGCAAAGACGACTCTCGGCCAGGTGGACCGTATCATATATTCACTGATATCGCCTCTGATCACATGCTGCCGGTCAAAGTAAAGAATCTCCCGCTCTGTTTCCGTCAGCTCCTTTTCCAGGCAAAGGCCAAACATCAGTTTTCCCGGAATCACTGAGGCACAAGCCTTTAACTCCTCTTCAGAAGCATAGGCATTGGCTATGATCACATCATCTACCATACGGGTTGCAAGCAGATGCCGTACCTGGGCATCCACAGGCAGGCCCCGGTGCATCTCCAGAGTACACAACCCCTCATTCACAGGCCAGGGGCCAAAAGTATTCCCATTGTTGCTGGATACAAAGGCCGCAACCTTAAGGCCGTGCTTTTTCATTTCCCGGTTGCAGTAATCAAAATGCTCCAGACTGATTCCCGTATATTTCTGAGGATAAAAGTTGTGGCAGGTAATGATTCTTTCCGGTACCGGATGATGATTCATGATATTTGACACATAGCTTGGATCGGTACTGGCGTTCAGCTCGATCTTCAGCCCCTCACAGTTATAGCTCATTGCAGCTTCTTTCATGCCGTCAAAGCCTATATCCAGCCGGATCCCATCTGCATGCATTTCTTTAAAGGGAGCCAGATTATCATAGGAAGCCCCCAGTGCTTCAAACACAGGTGGTGCCACATCCAGAATGACTTCCATACCATATTCATGGGCCGTATCTATCATATCCCTAAATTCATGGATCATCTCATCTTTATTTTTATTCCCCACGCTCAACAAGCAGGTAAAAATACGCTGAAACCCGTATTTACCAGCCAGCTGAATATATTCCTTATCCCGTTCCGGAGTGGAGTGCTCCGGATAAAGGGAGATACCAAGTCTTCCCATGATTAATTACCTTTCCACTTTCCTGCCCAGCTTATGGGCATAATGGTATACCCGCAGGATTTTTCCTCTTTCCTGCCTATTTTGGGGGGATTATGGTATACTGCGGGTATTTCAACTATGTGGTTATCTCAATTATTTTTTCAATTGGGTTGTTAAATTCTCTGATATACACGACCGGGCTGCCGCTTTTGCTTACAATGGTGCTCTCAACCAAAATAATCGGAGTATTCAGCTTTACGTGAAGCAGATTAATATATTTTACAGGCACTATGATAGGAAGAAACTTCTGCGTAACCGATCCCTCATCAATGTATCCTTTCAGATCCAAAAGCTTATTTAAGTTGTTGTAATCATTGTCATTGATCAGACTTTGGATCAAATAGATTTCTTCAACACTTACAGGCTTTCCATTCTTCCGGTTTAGGCGCACGATCCGGATCATCCGGTCTTCAGATCCGATTTCCAGACAGGAAGCGACCTTTTCATCGGAAAAACAGGAACTGAAATAGATCACATTGTAATCATAAGTATCATCCATTGGCTTATTCAGAGTCTCTGCAGATGTATTTTTTTTCATAAGCCTCTGGTCTGCAACAAAAGTTCCTTTATTTTTATCTCTGTATAATACTCCCTCTTCCACCAGTTCATTTAAAGCGTTGCGCACGGTCATCCGGCTGGCATTATACCGTCCGGCCAGTTCCCGTTCTGATGCAATAGGGGTATTGACAGACGCGTCCTTAATTTCTTCCATAAGGTCCTGTTTTATTTTTTGATATTTCGGAGTCCCCATTGTATCACCTCTTATCACCTTTAATTCTCTTTTGTCCTCTGTCCCTTAATGAAGCTTTCCATGGATGAAAGCATCCTGGAAACCCTTTTTTTGGAACCTTTTTGATAAAACCAGGAGACAATCTTATAGTTTAAGGAGTAGGAAGTACTCTCCCCCTCAAATCCCTCCCTGTAGTGTACCATAATGTTTCCGTCTTTACTATCTTCGATCTCGTAAAATATAACATTTGTTCCATGAGAGGTGCGGAAGCTTGCCTCATAGCAGTTTGGAGAGACAAACTGCTTGATCACCACATCCACATGGTTTTCCTGTCCCATTTTATTTTTCATTTTCTTTTTATAACGAAAACCGGAATAAATCTGGTCTGGATTTACCTTTTTCCCTGTGGCCTGGCTGATATCATAGGCAACCGAGGACGCCAGGGCATTAAAGAATTCCTTAGCCTCTACATTCAGTTTTTGACTTACTTCCATATGTCTCTCCTATTTGCCCGTTTCAAAACCGTTGTTATTAAGCAGTTCCTGATACCAATAACCCGACTTTTTTATGGTCCTTTTCTGGGTTTCCAAATCCAGCTCCACAAGCCCGTAACGGTTCTTATAAGCATTGAGCCATGACCAGCAGTCCACAAAGGTCCACACATGATATCCAATGCAATTGCTTCCTTCTTCTATCCCTTTATGAAGCCAGGTCAAATGCTCCTCATAGAACTCAATGCGGTAATCATCCTGTATCATACCGTCTGTCTTAAAACGTCCCTCATTTTCCACACCCATGCCATTTTCTGTGACCATCCATTCAATGTTCCCGTAGTTGTCACGGATATTGACTGCAATGTCATATAAGCCTCTGGGATAGATTTCCCATCCCCTGTATGGATTCATCCGTTTGCCAGGCATATCATAGATATCAAAATAATATTCCGGTGTAAACGGAGCTGCCGGATTGGGAATACTGGCCTTTGCACAGACACGGAACGGATGATAGTAGTTTATTCCCAGAAAATCCACCGTATTTTGACGGATGATCTCTAAGTCCTCCTTAGAAACCTCCGGCAGCAATCCGTGCTTTTCTACGAGGGCAACCAGCTCCGGATCATACGTTCCCTTAACGGCAGGATCCAGGAAACTCCTATTCTGGAACAGCTCAGCAATCTTTGCCGCCTTCTCATCCTCTGGATGGGAGCTTCTGGGATAAGCCGGGGTCAGGTTTAATACGATCCCGATCTTTCCTCCCTTCTTCATGCTGTGATATTCTTTCACTGCTAAAGCGCTGGCCAGGGCTGTATGATAAGCAACCGAAACAGCAGCTTTGGGATCCACCTTGCAGGGATAGTGATAGCCCTGCAGATATCCGCATTCCACATGGACGATGGGCTCATTAAAGGTAAACCAGTGTTTCACCAGATCTCCGAATAAGTTAAAGCAGGTCCAGGCATATTCTTTATAATAATCCACCACCTTTCTGTTTTCCCAGCCGCCCAGCTCCTGCAGCTTTACCGGCATGTCAAAATGGTACAGATTCACAAATGGTTCGATCCCGTTTTCCCTTAATTCCAAAAACAGGCTGCGGTAAAAATCAGCCGCTTTTTCGTTCACCTCACCAGATCCCTCCGGAAACAGGCGGGACCAGCTGATGGAGGTCCGGAAAGAATTATGGCCTGTCTGCTTCATCAGCTGAATATCCTCTTTGTAATTCTGGTAAAAGGTGGAGGTAATGCCAGGGCCAATGGCTCCATGAAATTTATAGCCTTCTTCCTCATACCACAAATCCCAGATATTTTTCCCTCTCCCGTCATTATCTGCGCCTCCCTCACACTGAGTGGCGCTGGTTGCACTTCCAAAGTAAAACCCTTCCGGAAACTCAAGTTTCATACCTTATACCCCCTTATTTCCTCTTCTTTATCAGCATGACTGCACCCAACAGTACAAATACCAGACCAACGGTCATATACATGGCAGGAGATGGAAGCTGGGGTGATACAGTAATGAACAGGCAGCCTATGGCAATTAAAAATATGGTCCAGCTTTTCATGGTCTCTCCCCTTCTTTCTCTGCTAAACTTAAGAACTGCCAAATCAGTTCTGTCAGGACAACCCCTGTGAACTGGTCTGGCAGCTCCATCTTAATCTATGTTGCTATTCGTTTTTCATTTTATTCGCCATCATTACAAATGGTGTCCAGATGGCAAAAGATATAAACAGATTAAACAATGATACAAGTGCTGCCATAAAGCTTCCGCCTGTTGCAAGGAAGGCATAGATGCCTGCAGGCATTACCCAGGGTACCGCTACGAAAACCGGAGGAATCAGGCCAATGGCAGTTGCGCCGTATGCGATGGTAGCACATACTGGAGGGACGATCAGCCATGGGATTAAATACACCGGGTTCAATACGATCGGCATACCGAAGATGATCGGCTCATTGATATTAAATACACCCATGGGCCAGGACAGCTTGGCAATGGCTTTCTGGTCATCCCTCTTAGAAAACAGGAAGATTGCAATAATAAGTCCTAAGGTAATTCCGGAACCGCCCATCTGGCAGTAGGCATCAAAGGAACCGCGGGTCCATAAGTATGGAAGATTCGCAGTGCTCTGGCTGGTGGTAAATGCCTCAATGTTCTGGTTTAAGGCCGTTAGATAGATACCGTCCATGATAGGAGCCAGTACGTTGTGCCCATGGAGACCAAAGAACCATAACAGCTGGATCAGGAATACCATGAAGATTACGCTGAAGAAGCCTTGTGACAAGCTGAGGAGCGGTCTCTGGATATATGTGAGAACCATATCATTAATGGTGGAGCCTGTTGCGGTTATGCAGATCTGGGTTAAGATACCTGCAACATAAATGGCGATTACACCTGGAACGATTGCTGCAAATGCTTTGCTTACTGCTGGCGGTACAGAATCAGGAAGGTTGATGGTCACCTTCTTCTGCATCAGCTTTATGTAAATCATGGTACAGATAAAGCCCATAATCAATGCGGTAAACAGACCACCGGAACCGGTATATCCGGAACCTAAGTATCCCCAGCCGCTGACTCCGTTTAATGCAACACCGCCGCCTGGTGTGGCTGCCACGTCAAGTCCGAGACCTTTTAACTGGTCGGCAACTGCCGCTGCAACACCTGGAAGCTCATAGTCGAAGGTAGCGCTTTGTCCCATACAGGTGACTAAGCTAGCGAATGCGATGACTCCGCCTGCAATGGCGTTTACATCGTAGGTTTTTGAAAGATTGTAGCCCAGAGCAAAAACAAATGCCAGAGCAAGAATTACGATAGAGCCAAAATATACATTGCCATTAACACTGATGATCGGAGACATGGCCTGGACAAAACCGGTCATACCTGCCTGATTTGGAAGGTCTCTTAAAAATACATTAAGTAAAACTGCTATGGAACCAACCATGGTAATTGGCATGATGGCAATAAAGGCATCACGAATGGCAACCAGATGTTTCTGGGAACCAATTCTAGCTGCGATTGGCATAAATTTTGCTTCCATGAATGAATTAAATGCACCCATAACTTCTTCTCCCTCTTTTATACTCCCCTAAATTTTTAGAACGGGGAGCTTCTTTTTCATACTTACCCGTTTAACTTCCCCAGCGCCTGATCCAGTACCTTGGCGCCATTCATTGTGCCGTAAGCCATCATATCGATGACAAGCACAGGTTTCTCATTTTTCACTCTCTCGTTCATCTTCTTCTCAAGATAACGAACCTGAGGCCCTAATAAAATAATATCTGCCTTTTTCACTTCCTCAACGGATTCAGCATCTCCCACCGCCCAAATGGTGGCCTCCACGCCTTTTTCTGATGCTGCATCCTGCATTTTTTTTACAAGCATGCTTGTAGACATTCCCGCTGAGCAAACTAATAAAATATGATACATCCTCGCACCCCTTTCTGTGGTCTAGACCACTTCTTCTTACCCATATGATACTATATCATATGCAAAAACACAAGCAAATTCTAAAATAAAAATAAACTTTTTATTTAATAATTAATATTTTCACCTTAAAACATGCATTTTATCCGTTATAACGCCATAAAAAAAGCTGTGAAACAGACTTTTTCAGTCAATTTCACAGCTTTTTCCTATTCTGGACTTTCGTTTTTAAAGAATTGAGGGAGGTATTCTTTATGAGCCTCCAGCAATTCATGAATGACAGCATTGGCATCGTGATCGCTTGCACAAAGGGGATTCATGTTGAGAGCTGTCACTGCTAAATCCCGGTTTCCGGTGACAGCCGCTTCACAGACCAGGCGCTCAAAGGTCTTGATGGTTTGAATGGTCCCGTTAATCTGGGGCTTTAATTCGCCTACGGTAATGGGCTTTGGACCGCCGCCTGTGATGATGCAGGCGGCCTCCACCGCACTGTCTGCCGGGAGGTTTGAGATCGTACCGTTGTTCCGTACGTCTACATATTGGATATCGCCGGTATTGTTGTGCAGGGAGCAGATCAGGTTGCAGGCAGCATCGCTGTATCTGGCACCGCCTCTCATCTCCAGCTGCTTGGGCTTTACATCCAGGTTCTCATCCTTGTACAGTTCAAACAGTTCCTCCTCCACCTTTTTTACCACTTCGCCCCGGACCCGGCCTTCCCTGTATTCCTTTAACTCCTCTTCCAGCTGCTCTTTGGTAAAGTAATAATAGTTGTGATAGGGGCAGGGGATGCAGTGGAGTCCCCGGATAAACTCCGGTGAAAACGGCAGGGTGGAAAAATTCTTCATGGAAATAGCATCTTCGGCACTGATGTGCTGATAGATTTCCAGGATCTCTTCCAGCCTTGACTGTCCATCCACAAATACATCGGTAGCAAAGATATGGTGGTTTAAGCCGGACAGCTCCATCGTCACCCGCTCCGGCTCCACATCTAAGAGTCTGGCAAAGCCATTTACCATATTGACCGGCACATTGCAAAGGCCGATCACCTTTTTATAATCCGTATATCTTATCACAGCCTCTGTGATCATTCCCGCAGGATTGGTGAAGTTGATCATCCATGCCTCCGGGCAAAGCTCTTTCATGTCCTTTACAATATCCAGAATCACCGGAATGGTGCGGAATGCCTTGAACATGCCTGCCGCTCCGTTTGTTTCCTGGCCGATCATGCCATGGCTTAAGGGGATCCGTTCATCCTTGATTCTGGCATCCAATAGCCCCACTCTCATCTGAGTCGTTACATAATCCGCATCTTTTAAAGCTTCCCTCCGGTCATACGACAGAATCACCTTCATGGGAAGTCCCGCTTTTTTTACCATTCGCTGTGCAAGGGCGCCTACGGTCTCCAGCTTTTCCCTTCCTGCCTCAATATCCACCAGCCAAAGCTCTCTTACAGGCAGTTTTTCATAACGTTTGATAAACCCTTCCACCAGCTCCGGCGTATAAGAGGAGCCGCCCCCGATGGTAACGATTTTAATCCCTTCCATTCTCTTTCTCCTTTTCCTGGATTGTAATAAGCCTTCTTGCTCCTGAGATTATGTCAGTGTGCAAGAAGGCTGTTATGGGTAAATCCTTATTTACTTTTCAATGGCGTCCTTTAAATCCTTGATCATCCGGTAAAGGTTTAAAACCTCCGCCGCCTGATCCTTTGCCATCATGGCCATGGTTAAATGATCCTGGGCATGTACCAGAATGATGTTTACCTCAACAGGATTCCCCTGGGCTTCCTGTTGGATCAAATCAATCTGGGACTGATGGGCAGATCTCATCTCAAGCTCCGCCTCTTTTAAGTATTTTTCCGCCTCCTCAAAGTTAAATTCTCTAGCAGATTCCATCGCCATCATGGAAAGCGATTTTGAATTTCCTGCGTTCATAATGAGCTGAAATGCTACAGCATAATTCTCATCCATGGTATACTCCTCCCCTATGTCAAATTTTTCTATATACTAGCACAAGCATCTTTTTTTTGCAAGAGAAAGTAAAAAGAGAAGAAAAAATAAATTCTTAAGGCCTGTCGGAAAATGGAAGGCCGATATACCCTTCAATCAGCTTAAGAGTCTGTTCTAAACCTTTCTCATGGGTCCGTTCGGTCCCATGGGAAGCGTGAACTCCCGGACCGATCAAAGCGCCACAGATGTCATGACCGCCCTTAATGGCGCTTCCTACATCAGAACCGTAGTGAGGGAATACATCCACCGCAAAATCCAGGCCTCTTTCCTTTGCAACGGCAATGAGGCGGTTTGTCATTTCATAGTCATAAGGCCCGGTGGAATCCTGGGCACAGATGGATACTTTTTTTTCATCACCGGTCAAGTCATCACCCAAAGCTCCCATGTCCACGGCAATAAACTCCTCTATATCTTCCGGTATCCAGCTTGCGCCATATCCCACCTCTTCATAATTGCTGATCACTAATTTAAGGGTCCTTTCCGGCTTATGCCCGGACTCCCATAAATCCTTTAATACTCCCATAAGGACTGCCACAGAAGCTTTATCATCCAAATGGCGGGATTTGATAAATCCGTTTTCCGTATGGACGAACATGGGATCAAAGCTGATGTAATCCCCAGGGGATATTTCCAGCTTCTTTACATCATCGATATTTTCTACCAACTCGTCCAGGCGTATCTCCATATTTTTTACCTTCCTCTCCAGAGTTCTGGCATTGTCATAAGTGTGGACGGATGGCTCTTTTGTAAGTATGGTCCCGGTGTAGGTTTTTCCGGTTCTGGTGTGTACTTTGCAGTACATGCCTTCGATGGTCTCCATCATATAACCACCCACAGGCACAATGGTGAGCATCCCTGTTTTGGTGATGGAACGGACCATAGCTCCCAGAGTGTCCACATGGGCGGATAAGCCTAAAACCTCCTGTTTCTGTCCGGGAACCTTAATGATGAGGCCGCCTTTCTTGTTATAAACAGAGGAAAATCCGAATTTCGAGGCCTCTTCCTGGATCGCATTCATGACTTCCCTGGTGTAGCCGCTGGGGCTTGGGATATTTACAATTTTTTCCAGAATTGATGTAACATATGACATTGTCTTCATGATGATTTACCTTCTTCTTTCTTTTTTCTTTTTGTGGTCTTTTACTGTAAATGTAAACTTTTGTATTGACTGGGAGTACATCCATTGCTTCGTAAAAACAGCTTGGAGTGATAGCTTAGATGATTATATCCACAGACAAATGCGGCCTAAGTGATGCTGTCTGCGGTGTCTTTTAGAAGGCCGCTGCTGACCTTCAGCGTGTAAGAATTCAAAATATCAATGGGGGACTGGCCTTCCAATCCGGATAATCTGACAACCTGTCCTTTTGAATATAAAGCGGAATCCCGATCTGGTCATAACGGACGATTTCAGAGGCATCCTGCATGACATAGGAATCTATCATCAAATTTTCCTCACCTTCTCTAAATACGATTGTTACAATAAATAATAATAATTGTGATTGATAAGTGGGGCTCAGTGCATTATCATTATATCATATAAATCTTAAACCGGCAAAGAAGGTTAATCAATTCATTCCTATACAAAAATGAGGTTGGAGGAACAGAACATGCTGTCAGATTATCATATACACACTAATTTCAGTGATGATTCCCAGTGCCCTATGGAGGATTTTGAGCAATCATCAGGTAGGTGACAAGGAATTCTGGAATTATCAGTTCCAGGAGGGAAAAAGCCAGGAAGAATTTCAAACAGCTTATTATGAGGCCATTTATGAGGTTGTACAAAATTACAAGCAATACTCTGTCCTGGGCCACTTAGATATGATCAAACGGTATGATACCTATGGGGATTATCCGGACAGCAAAATTATGGATGTAGTGGACAAAATACTCCGCTGCGTGATTGCTGACGGAAAAGGAATCGAGGTGAATACTTCCAGCTTCCGATATGGCTTAAAGGACTTAACACCATCCACGGAGATCCTGAAGCGGTATCTTCAGTTAGGAGGACGTATCCTTACCATAGGCTCGGATAGCCATAAGATGGAGCATCTGGGGTACCATATTGGGGAAGTAAGGGGCATCTTGAAATAAATGGGATTCAAGCAAATCTGTACCTTTGAGCGCATGCAGCCCATTTATTGGGAGCTATGAGAAAAGGTGCTGTCCTGCGGCCAGGACGGCACCTTTTTCATATCCACTGCCATTATACTTCGAAAATTAAATCTCCATAACTTGGCATTGGCCAAAATTCTTTATCTACGATCATTTCCAGCTTATCAGCAGGATCACGGAGGGCTACCATGGCAGGTACTACCTCATCCCGGAAAGCATTTGCCCGTTCCTTGTTCCCTTCGATTGCCGTACATTTCGCGTCAGCCTCTGACAGAGCGGCCAGGGCTACCTTCATATCGGAAAGATAAGCACTTACCTCTATGAGAAGCTCTTCCTGAACACTGGTATCGGCTGCCGGACACGCTGCCTTTACCTTTCCCAGGGAATCTGCAAGAAGAGATGCATACTTCACAGCCGCAGGGATGATCTGCTTTCCTGCCATGTCGATCATGGCTCTTGCCTCGATGTTAATGGCTTTGCTGTAAGCCTCATATTCGATCTCAACCCGGGATTCCAACTCAGCCTTTGTGAATACCTTAAACTCCTCAAACATCTTTACTGAAGCCTCTGTGGTAAGAGCAGGAATCGCCTCAACCATTGACTTAAGGTTTGGAAGACCTCTTCTTTCTGCTTCATCTACCCAGGCCTGAGAATAGCCATTGCCATTGAAAATAATCCTTCTATGAGCTGCCAGCTGCTCTTTAATCATGTCATGGACTGCCGTATCAAAATCAGCAGCCTTCTCAAGGACATCTGCCGATTCTTTTAATGCCTCAGCAGCGATGGTGTTTAAAACCACATTAGGAGAAGAAATGGAATCAGAGGAACCAACCATTCGGAACTCGAACTTATTGCCGGTAAATGCAAATGGTGAGGTTCTGTTTCTGTCCGTAGCATCCTTGAATAAATCAGGCAGGGTTCTGACACCCGTTTTTAAGGTACCGCCCGCCTTGGAGCGGGTAGCCTCTCCGGTGCTGCAAAGCTGATCAACTACATCCTCTAGCTGTTCGCCGATGAATATGGAGATAATGGCCGGCGGCGCTTCATTTGCCCCAAGCCTGTGATCATTTCCAACATCAGCCGCAGATTCCCGAAGCAGATCCGCATGACGGTCAACCGCCTTTAAGATACAGGACAGCACCAGCAGGAACTGGATGTTCTCATGG
This sequence comes from [Clostridium] celerecrescens 18A, assembly GCF_002797975.1. Lineage (NCBI taxonomy): Bacteria > Bacillati > Bacillota > Clostridia > Lachnospirales > Lachnospiraceae > Lacrimispora > Lacrimispora celerecrescens. The sequence goes on from NZ_PGET01000001.1 coordinate 3,645,751, forward strand.
GGTGTTTCCCCTGGATTTAACAGGTTGATTCCATCGTCAGTGGTTAAAGACCAGTTGTTATGCTTTCCGGAACCATTGACCCCTGCAAACGGCTTTTCATGAAGCAGGCAGTTTAATCCATGACGGCCAGCCACCTTTTTTAAGGTTTCCATAACTAATTGATTATGATCAACCGCTACATTTGCCTGCTCATAGATAGGTGCCAGTTCATGCTGGGCGGGAGCAACTTCATTATGCTGGGTCTTTGCAGGCACACCTAACTTCCACAGCTCCTCATTTACTTCCTTCATAAAAGCCGCGATCCTCTCGCGGATAGAACCGAAGTAATGGTCTTCCAGCTCCTGTCCCTTCGGGGGCATCGCTCCGAACAGGGTGCGTCCGGCATAGATTAAATCTTTTCTCTGTAAATATTTTTCATGGTCGACCAGGAAATATTCCTGCTCGGCACCAACAGAAGGAGTAACTCTTTTTGAGGTGGTATTTCCGAATAATCTTAAGATCCTTAAAGCCTGCTCGTCGACAGCTTCCATGGATCTTAAGAGCGGTGTTTTTTTGTCAAGAGCTTCTCCTGTATAAGAACAGAAAGCGGTGGGTATGCAGAGAGTAACGCCGATGGCATCTTCTCTTAAGAATGCAGGGGAAGTGCAATCCCAGGCGGTATAGCCTCTTGCTTCAAAAGTCGCCCTTAAGCCTCCGGACGGGAAAGAAGAAGCATCCGGCTCTCCCTTTACCAGTTCCTTCCCGGAAAACTCCATAATTACCTTTCCTTCCGGTGTGGGGGCGGAGATGAAGGAATCATGTTTTTCAGCGGTAATTCCGGTAAGAGGCTGAAACCAATGGGTATAGTGAGTTGCGCCTCTTTCAATGGCCCAGTCTTTCATGGCATGTGCAACTACGTCTGCAATCGATGGATCCAGCACCGCACCATCCTCAATGGTTTTCTTTAATTTTTTGAAAACAGATTTTGGCAAGCGCTCTCTCATTACGGTTTCGTTAAATACATTCTTACCAAACAGCTCAGCTACGTTTACAACTTCGCTCATAAATTTTCCATCCTCCCATATTTTGATAAGTCAAACTGCCTTTATAGTCTCCTCGCGATCTGAATATGCGCATAAATCAGAAAAGGCGTCCTCCCGGTTAAGGAGAACGCCATCGTTCTTAAATTAAATTAAACCATTTTTCCCAAAAAATCAAGTACTTTTTTGAAAAATATTTTCCTTAAGCTTTACCAACGGAGCCAAATAATTCCATCTTCTCTTTTACAGTTGCTTTAATGGCATCTGTTCCAGGGGCGAGAAGCTTACGTGGATCAAAGCCTTTGCCTTCTAAATCCTTGCCTGCTTCAATGTACTTACGGGTAGCTTCTGCAAAGGTAAGCTGGCACTCTGTATTCACATTGATCTTTGCAACGCCAAGGCTGATGGCCTTCTTGATCTGGTCTTCCGGGATGCCTGTCCCACCGTGAAGTACTAAAGGCATATCGCCTACTTTCTCCTTGATGGCAGCCAGGGTCTCAAAACTTAAGCCTGCCCAGTTTTCCGGATATTTTCCGTGAATGTTGCCGATACCTGCTGCCAGCATGTTCACGCCTAAGTCTGCAACCTGCTTGCACTCATCAGGATCTGCGCATTCGCCCATACCAACTACGCCGTCTTCCTCGCCGCCGATAGAACCAACCTCAGCTTCAATGGAAATTCCTTTTTCTGCACAGACTTTCACAAGCTCAGTCGTCTTCTCTACGTTCTCAGCGATAGGATAATGGGAACCGTCAAACATAATGGAAGAAAATCCTGCTTCAATGCACTTATAGCAGCCGCCATAGGAGCCATGATCCAGATGAAGTGCTACGGGAACTGTAATGTTTAATTCTTCGATCATGGCTTTCACCATAGCTGATACGGTCTTATAGCCTGTCATGTATTTACCAGCGCCTTCGGATACACCCAGGATAACCGGGGATTTCAGTTCTTCGGCTGTCTGTAAAACAGCTTTCGTCCACTCAAGGTTGTTGATGTTGAACTGTCCAACTGCGTACTTTCCGTCTCTTGCCTTTTCAAGCATATCTTTTGCTGAAACTAACATATCACAAACCTCCATTTGTTTTTTTCTCTTACTCTATATTATTATATACCATCTTACCCCATTTGGAAAGAATAATTTTTCCAGATTGTCTTTTTTATAACAAAGTTACATTTTGCTTTTATTCCCGCTATGCCTTATAATGGGGGCAGGTTCTAAATACATAATAGGAGATTTTTTATGAAACGAAAGATGTGGCAAGGCATTTTCCGCCGTCAGGACTCTGAAACCACAGATATGCAGGAACGCCAGGAAGGGACGGAACTGTTCTCCGGCAAACAGCTGCGCCAGTTGATCTTCCCCTTAGTCATAGAACAGATACTGGCTGTATTTATGGGAATGGCTGATATTATCATGGTAGCCTCCTGTGGCGAAGAAGCCGTGTCCGGCATATCCATCGTGGATACCATAAACGTCCTCCTGATCGGATTATTCGGAGCAATGGCTGCGGGAGGTTCCGTGGTAACGGCCCAATACATCGGCCGGAAAGATGAAAAAAATGTTGCCAAGGCCTCCGGCCAGCTTTTCCTGGCTGTGGGCGGGCTTTCCATGGCCATTATGGCAGTGACACTGGTCTTTAATGGGCCGCTTCTAAGGCTCATATATGGTGACATCGGTCAGGAGGTCATGCATAACGGGAGAATTTATTTCTACATATCCTCTCTCTCCTATCCGTTCCTGGCATTTTATAACAGCGCTGCTGCCCTTTTCAGGACAGCCGGAAACTCCAAGGTATCCATGCAGGTCTCCCTGGGTGCCAACCTCTGCAACATCGCAGGAAATTTCCTGTTCATCTACGTATTCCAAATGGGCGTGGCAGGTGCCGGACTTTCCACCCTGCTTTCCAGGATCCTGTCCGCTGTGGTTATGTTTACCCTTCTTAAAAAGCAAAGCCATTTCCCCATTGAGTTCCGTCTGCGCGCAGACAAGAGGATTCTGCGCCAGATCCTCTATATCGGCATACCAAACGGCCTGGAAAACAGCATTTTCCAGCTGGGAAAGCTTTTGCTTTCCAGTCTGACAGCCAGCTTCGGTACTATGGCAATTGCTGCAAATGCGGTTGCAAGCACCATCTGCGGTCTGGAAACTATCCCTGCCAGTGCCATAGGCATAGCCCTGGTGACGGTTGTGGGGCAGTGTGTAGGTGCCGGGGAACTGAAACAGGCCCGCAAATATATGGGAAAGCTGTTAAAAACGGCATATATCTGTCTGTGGATATTAAACCTTTCCATCATACCGTTTTTAAATCCCATATGCAGCCTGTTTCATCTATCGGGCGAGACCAGCGCCCTGGCTTATAAGCTGATGCTTTACCATAGCATCTGCTGCATGATAATCCATCCCCTGTCCTTCTGCCTGACCAATGGTCTGCGGGCTGCCAATGACGTCCGTTTTACCATGACCGTTTCCATCTGTTCCATGTGGATTTGCCGGATCGTCATGGCCTACGTATTAAGCCTTTATTTCGGCCTTGGACTTATGGGAATCTGGATTGCCATGACCATCGACTGGCTTGTGCGCGCCATCTTCTTCTCCACCCGCGTCTTAAGCGGAAAATGGTGCCGGTATGCCAACCGGAACATCCGTTAGCTTAAAAAGCTTACAACTGCTTCTTTCATCTTATCCGCATCGCACTCTGTATCATGACGTACAGGTACGGTGCGGATTTCTTCTACTGCCCGGGGAACGGGAACCCTGGATATCTCTGCCAGATGATCGATGATCCGGAATTCATCCGGCTCCTCCTGTTCTCCTTCAATGGCTTCCAGAACGCTTCCTGCAAATTTATAGGGGCTTGCCGTGGAAGCAATGATATTCTTTGCCTGATCCTTAGTATCTTCCTTGTATTGGTCATATACGCATGCTGCCACACCGGTATGGGGATCGATCAGATAGCCGGTATCCTCAAAAATCTTCTTAATGGCTGCCCTGGTTTCCTCTTCTCCTGCAAAACCTCCCATAAAATCTTCCATAAATTGCTTCATACCGGCGGTCACCGTATAGCTGCCTTTATCACCCAGTTCCTTCATAAGAGCCGCATTGGCCTCTGCATTACATCCGGCACTTAAATAAATCAGGCGCTCTAAGTTGCTGGATATTAAAATATCCATGGACGGAGAGCTGGTAAGGATAAAGTCCCGGTTCCTGTCATAGGTCCCGGTCTGGAAGAAGTCATAAAGAACTTTATTTTCATTGGAGGCACAGATAAGGGTCTTAATGGGAACCCCCATCTGCTTTGCCAAATAGGCGGCCAGAATGTTTCCAAAGTTTCCAGTAGGCACAGTAACATTCACTTCTTCTCCGTCAGAAATCTCTTCACAGGCAAGGAGCTTTGCATAGGCATAAACATAATACACCACCTGTGGAACCAGCCTGCCGATGTTGATGGAGTTTGCTGAAGACAGCTGAAAGCCCTTTTCATCAAGCATGCGGGCAAATTCCTTATCACCGAATATCTTTTTGACCCCTGTCTGAGCGTCATCAAAGTTTCCATGAATAGCGGCCACATGGGTATTTTCCCCTTTCTGGGTTACCATCTGAAGCTCCTGGACGCGGCTTACACCATCCTTTGGGTAAAATACGATGATTTCCGTTCCTTCCACATCAGTAAAACCGGCCATAGCAGCCTTTCCTGTGTCGCCGGAGGTAGCGGTAAGGATCACAATTTTATTTTTCACCTGATTCTTTCTTGCCGCAACGGTCATCAGATGAGGAAGGATGGAAAGAGCCATATCCTTAAATGCAATGGTGCTTCCATGGTATAATTCCAGATAATAGGCTCCGTCAGCCTTGGCAAGCGGAGCGATCTCCTCTGTATCGAATTTGCTGTCATAAGCCTGTTCAATACAGCTCTTTAATTCCTCAGAACTATAATCTGTAAGGTACAGCTTCATGACCTCATAGGCTGTTTCCTGGTATGTTAACGCTGACAACTCTTTCATGGATTTGTCAAGCTTTGGGATAAAACATGGCATAAACAGGCCGCCGTCTGCCGCCAGACCCTTTAGGATTGCCTGGGAAGCCGTCACACCGGCTTCGCCGCCCCTGGTACTTTGATAGGATATTTCCATGGTATTTTATTCCTTTCCTGCTCTCTCATAATGTCAATGGATCAAAACCTTGCCAGCATTGTAGCACACTTTCTTTAAGGACGCAAGAAAAAAGGGCAAAAAAGTTTTCACCTAACGGACGAATGTATTTACCCCAGAGACACGAGGGTTCCATTTTTATTCTCTATATGGTAAGATACAACCATGGATACAGAAAGGAGAGACAGCTTCATTGAAATATGAACACATGCTGACAGGGATCTTTGTAAGCCGGCCCAATCGTTTTATTGCCCACATCCTGATTTTAAAAGAGGGGTATGGGGAAGTGGAAGTGATCTGTCACGTTAAAAATACAGGACGCTGCCGGGAATTACTCATCCCCGGCGTTAAGGTGCTGGTGCAGTTTCATCCGGAAGCCTCGGCTCTTGGTAGAAAAACAGAATACTCTTTGATCGGCGTATGGAAGGAACGGGAAAGGCGCGGGCCGCTCCTCATCAATATGGATTCCCAGGCCCCCAATCAGGCGGCGTACGAATGGCTGCAATCCATCCGGGAAAATTCTCCCCTCCCTTTTCATCAGACAGAGGATACACCTTCCCATTTCAGCCCGGTCATAAAGGGCATCAGACGGGAAGTCACCTACGACCAGTCACGGTTCGATCTGGCTTTTCAGACGGTTCTGCCAGGTAAATGGGAAACCCATGGAGAGGAAATCCCTGCATTTATGGAGGTTAAGGGAGTCACCCTGGAAGAAAACGGCATTTCCATGTTTCCTGATGCGCCGACGGTGCGGGGAGTAAAACACATAGAGGAGCTTATGAATGCCCACAAGGAAGGGTATGAGGCTTATATATTGTTTGTCATCCAGATGAAAGAGATGGAGGCATTTACGCCAAATAAAAAAACGCATCCGGAATTTGCGGAAGCGTTAAAAAGGGCGAAAGAGGCCGGGGTCCATATTTTAGCATATGACTGTGTCGTTACGGAGGATTCCCTCTCCCTGGACATGCCTATCCCGGTCTATCTGACGTGATAAGTGAGGAAGCTTTCAAGGGGTGGAGCTGCACCATGACATGAAACCTATTCAAGTTGTATAATTCTTCTGATTTAAAATTTTACTGAAAATTTATAACAATTTAAATTATAATAAATATACTGTTGAAACCTTCCGGCGGAAGGGAGGTGTAAACTTGCAATACTTAATCAACTTAATAGTTTCGGTTACGGCAAATGTAATTAGCTACTACATACGCAAATGGTTAGACCGGAACGAAAGCAACAGTTAGCCAAAAAGAACCCCTAGAGACGGCCATCTCTAGGGGTTCACTCTTTAGGTGTAAACGTGCACCTAATCAACTTTAGCTATTATCATAATATACTTTTTACAGTAAAATGTCAAGGCTAATAGCATTCAATCCTAAAACTTCCGCCCTCCGCCTCCCATGGTGCGACCGGAGGAGGTATGGGTAGTACTCCTGCCGCCGGAGGAAAAACCGCCTCCGCCCCGGCCTGTATTCCCCTGATTCCGGGGAATGATCATATAGGTCACGTTTTTGTTCACCAGATGGTCAAACTGGTCCGAATAACGGAACTGACAGTTTGCACGATAGGCCATCAGCGAGTTCTTAGCCCAGCCTCTCTCCTTTTTCATGGAATACCGACTGGTTACTCCCCCGCAGGCTGTGGCCGCTGCAATAAGCCCGATAAGGGCCGCCAGTGCTGCCTCATACCACCGGATGCTGCGGTAAACACTTATTTTTCCTGTCTCTTTATCATAATTATACTGTCCTCCGGGAATTCCGGCCTTGTAATATTTGTTCACACCGTCCAGAAAGCTCCCGGCACAGGCTCCGTAATTCTGATTGCTTATTTCGTCATAAGCGGAATCCAGAATGGAATTCCAGCGCTTATCCGTTAGAAACCGGTTCATCTTTCCCACCGGAAGGATGTAAAGCTCCCGGTTATCCATATCGATCAGGAACAATACCCCGCTGTAATCCTTCCCAACTCCATAGGCTCCTCTTATGTAAAAATCCTCCGCATATTGTCCGGCCGACTTTCCACCTGCCTGGTCTGTGGTTGTAATCACCACATCCATATTCATTTCTTTTCTCATCGCCTGGATCTGAGTTTCAAATGTTTCTATTTCTTCCTGGGAAAATAATCCGGCTTCATCATATACCCGCTTTTCCTTTAAAGCGCCTCCCGGGCCTTGGCTTTCAGCAAAAGCTTTCATGCCACCGGAAAGAACGATCAGAAACAGGAGAACCGTGAACAATAAAACGGTAACCCGGCTTATCCGAAGGAACAGTCCCTTTGTTTTCATCATATCAGATACCCCACAATCAGCATGGCAAGAAATACGGGCAGGAATATTTCCATAAACAGAAGCATCAGTTTGTTCCGGTCCACAGGAAGTTTTCCGCATACCTTACCGGTCTGCCCATTCACTGTAAAATAATACATCTGGTCCTTTGCCCCATCGTGGTAGGTAAGAGTCCACACAGGCAAAAGTGCATACTCCCATCGTTCATCCTCCAGACGGATGGATTGATTCTGAACCCTCACAGAATCATAGGAGGTAATGCTGTTTTTTAAGGACTGCTCAGCAAACAGGCGCACCTCTGACTTTACATCCTCAGAGAATTCCTGCTCTCCCATGTCCCGCCGTTCTGCCACAAAGCCGGAAAGATACCCCATGGAAAAGGGCTTCATCTTCTCCGTTTCAAAAGGCAGAACTCCCTCCACCAACTCCCGGTTGGACTTTTTAAGAGCATTACGGGGTACGAATTTTACAGGCATAGAGCCTTCCCTGCGGACATCATAGGTCTGAGTTTCCGTATAGCGTCGGTCACCGCTTACCCATACCCGCAGACGGTCCGCTTTTGCATTCAGGCTTCCCTCTGCCCGGCAGCTGTAAAGCATATAAGGAAAATATACACCGGAAATCTTCTCGATCTGGTCTTCACTGTAAAAAGCTTTAGGAACAAACCGTTTCTTTTTCATCCATTGCTCAAAGATTTCCACGGCCCGCTTCTTTTCCATTGCAAATGGAACTACATAATCCGGATGGAATTCCCCGGACAGCCTGCCCGATAAGATCACCGGGTTATGACAATAGTAGCAGAAGGTCGCTGCAGTGGTCTCATCCGTCACGATCTCGGCACCGCAGCTAGGGCAGGTATAAAGAACAGGCTCTCCGCCCTGTTTCTTTGCTTTGGGTGCCTCCGGCTCCCTGATCTTCTTTTCTTCCTTAGGCTCCTGTGGCTCCCCGCTCTCTGTTTCTTTCTGGTTGAATTCTGATAAGCAGTATTCACAAGCATATTTCTGCTTTTTCGGATCAAAGATAAGCGGCCCGCCGCAATTTGGACATTTATAGCTTATGATCTCACTCATGGTCTTGGTTTTCCACACTCCGAACAAAATCTGCCATTGTTTACAGTTTTACATTCACAGGTCCATGTTCCAGCCGGCTTTGGATTTCCGCATTCCGGACAGAATTTTCCTGTATTCACACTTCCGCAGCCGCAGGTCCATTGGCTTTCTGAAGGACTTTCGGCCTTACCCACTCCGCTTGCCGGAGTCCGTTCGCTGGAATTTTCCTGCTGGGCCCGGTTCATCTGCATCTGCTGATAATTGGCATTTGAAGCTGCTCCCATAAAGCCTCCGCCTGTGTTCATTCCCATGTTCATGCCCATAAAACCAGCCATGGAACCATTGGCATTGCTCCCTGCCGCTTCAAGACCTCTGGCCACCGCTCCCTGCACATAGCCCTCCCTGACCCCGGGATCACTTAACATGGCCCCCTGGTTGCGCATCTGGATCAGCTTCTTTGATTCCTCATCATAGGAAATACTGGCGATTCCAACGGACTGGATCTCGATACCTCTCTGGTCCTTCCACTGGTCATCAAGGACACCCGCCATATACTGACCCAGTTCTCTTCCTTTTGAAGCTACATAGGAGATCCGGATACCATCGGCGGACATCTGGTTGATCGATGACTGAAGAGCCTCTAAAAATTCAGATAAATACTGGGCATTGATATCATCCACCTCGACCCGGGAAGCATTTTTCGGTATGGCTTCCCCATAGAACATCAGAGGGTCCGTCACCTTGATGGAATATGTTCCGTGGGCCCGTAAAAACAATTCCGCATTATAAAACTGATCGAAATAATTGATGGGATTGGGGGTACCGAACTTAATCCCTTTAATCTCCTGTAAATTGATGAAATACACCCTCTGGGAAGTGGGCGTCTGTCCGCCGAAGCGGATCCGGTCAAAGGATTCCTTTATGGCTTCATCAAACTGACCGTTAAAAAGGGACGGAAGGGAAGAATTTTTCACAGTAAAATAGCCTGGTTCTCCGGTGTAATCAATCACCTTTCCGCCATCGACCAAAATCATGAACTGATTGGGGTAAACATGAATGACGGAACCATCAGATACCGTATATTCTGTGCTCTTTGTATTGGATCCCTTCCGGATCTTCACTCCGCTGGTGAATACGGTCTGATCTCCCATATTGCCTGCTTCTATCACTTCAAGCCACTGGTCTGCCAGTGAACCTCCTACTGCGGTAGTAAGTGCCTTAACAATTCCCATGTCATTTCCTCCTTAACGGTTTTTATTCGATGAGTGATCTCACCTTCACTCTCTTTCGCTCATTATATCATGAACCTGCGGTTCTTGATCGTCATTCGCCGTTCGTGCCGATGAGTGAACTCATCTTCACTCTCTTTCGCTCATTATACTACACCATTAATCGGTTGGCTATACCGTTCCTCTCATCATGGAAATTTCTTTTGCGTATCCGGAAAGGTCATTGGGCGTTTCCAGATAAAAAGGAAGGCCCTTTAAAGCCGGGTGAACCGTCATCCGCTTCAGAGCCTCAAAACCGATAAAGCCTTCTCCGATTTTAGCATGACGGTCCTTGTGAGCCCCAAGAGGATTCTGACTGTCATTTAAATGGATCGCCTTCAATTTTTCCAGACCGATAATCCGGTCAAACCGGTTTAAGACTCCGTCCAGATCACCGGCAATATCATAGCCTGCATCCCATACGTGGCACGTATCCAGGCAGATGCCCATATAATCCTTTTGCTCCACCCGGTCCAGGATCTCCCGTAACTCTTCAAATTCCCGTCCTACCTCGCTGCCCTTGCCGGACATGGTCTCTAAAAGGACGGTGGTATGAAGCTCCGGTGTCAGAACCTGATTCAGCATATCTGAAATATAACGGATCCCGTCTTCTGTCCCCTGTCCCACATGGCTTCCCGGATGGAAATTGTAGCAGTTTCCGGGAGTGTATTCCATCCGGTCTAAATCATCCTTCATGGTATCTCTGGCAAGGGTACGAAGCCCTTCATCTGCGGAGCAGGCATTTAAAGTGTAGGGCGCATGGGCCAGAATCCGGTTTATTCCATGTTCCCTGGCAAAAGCCAGGAAACGGTTCACATCATCAGGGTTCATGGCTTTGGCCCTTGTTCCCCTGGGATTTCTTGTAAAGAACTGAAAGGTGTTTGCATCAATCTTTTCAGCTTCCTTCCCCATGGCGAAATAGCCTTTTGAGGAAGACAGGTGACATCCGATGGTAAGCATAAAAACCTCCTGTCATTTTATTTTTCTTATCTTTTTTCCTTTAGACGGACTGATGGCCTTTACGGCGATGAACATGAATATGGCAGCCAGGGCCAGCTGGATAAAAATACTTAAGATCACCCAGTTTTCCATGATAAAGTTATCCGGATGAGGACCGAACCAGCTGCTTAAACTCCTTACTACCTGACTATCCCCTGTCTGAACATTGATCATTGCATAGAAGGTAGCCACCGGATTTAGCAGAAGCAGATACAAGCAGGCGCCGGAATTGGTCTGGTCAGCCATACCTCCCACGGACATGGCATAGGTGTTGCTTATGTTCATCCGGGCCATGGAAAGGGCAAAGACATTGACCGCATAGGTGCCTGCCGCAATGATGACCAGCACACCATAGCTTACTACCGTGGCGATGGTAGACCGCTTGAACAGGGTAGAAAAACAGATTCCCATGCTTCCACAGAGAAGGGCCACTGCCAGGTAGCAAAATAGCAGGAGTATTACATCATAAATCATCACTCCCCCATATACAAAGGATACGGCCAGAAGGGGAAAACTGGACATGATCATGAGGAACATGGTGCTAAAGGATGAGGTAAACTTCCCCCATATGATCTCCCACGGCTTCAAGGTCGTGGTAAGAAGAAGGTCAAGAGTCTGGCGTTCCCTCTCTCCGCTGATGCTTCCTGCGGTCAGCGCCGGCATGATGAACATCAGCATTACAAATTCCACTGCAGCCACGAATATGTACAAATTGGTAAATGAAGAATACTGGATCTCCGCAGTCAGCTTTACCCGTTCCACTACGGAGTACATATTAAGCAAAACTACCAAAGCCAGAATCGTATTAAAAAGCGCCAGGATCAGCGCAAGACGGAAGCTTCTGGAACTGACCGTCGTCTCCCGCTTATAAACCGGATTCAATTTCATGTACAAGCACCGCCTTTTCTTTATCATGATCCGTAATCTGCATAAACAGGGATTCTAAACTTCCCTGCTCCCTGTAGAATCCATGTACCAGCACCTCGGCATCCACCAGCTGCTGCAAAAGAAGGGCCTCATCCTGGTTATCTCCAATGAAATTCACCCGGATGTCTTCGTCTTTCACCGCTATGGTCTGGACACAGGGCTGGCTTTTTAAGATGGTCAGCGCCTTATCCTTATTTCCAAGAACAGAGATGATCAGAGGGTTGGTAGCATTGACCCTGCGCAGTATCTCCTCCATGCTGCCGCTTAAGATCATTTTTCCCTGGTCAATGACCCCAATGTCCGTACACAGCTCGGAAAGCTCGGAAAGTACATGGGAACTGATGAATATGGTCTTCCCCTGCTCTTTTAGTTCCTTTAGGATCTCCTTAAATTCAAACCTGGTTCGTGGGTCCAGCCCTGAAGTCGGTTCATCAAGGACCAGCAAAAGGGGATCGTGGATCAGAGCCCTTGCCAGGCAGAGCCTCTGCTTCATACCCCTAGATAAGCTGTCTACGTAAAAATTCACCTTATCCTCCAGTCCTACCTGCTCCAAAAGGGTCATATACCGGGTTCTGCCCTTAAGCCCGTCGATTCCATAGCAGGAAGCAAAAAACTCCATGTATTCGTTGACTTTTAAATTGTCATATACACCGAAAAAATCCGGCACATAGCCGATTTTCATCTTTAATTTATCCAGACCCCCGGACACATCCACGCCATCGATCATCACCTGGCCGCTGTCGGCAAAAAGAAGCCCTGTCATGATCTTGATGGTGGTAGTCTTTCCTGCTCCGTTAGGTCCTACGAAGCCATAAAGAGATCCCTGGGGGATACGAAGATCCAGGCCGTTTAAGGCATGGAATTTTCCAAACTTTTTCCGTAAATCTTTAATCTCTAACATTATTTATCCCTTCCTGCCACAGTCAGCATTGGCAGAGTCACATACCAGTTATTCTCAGATGTATTGTCACATACATATTTTACAGTCAACGTGTTGCCGGGAGACAGATAAGGGGTCAGCTCCCAGGCTTTATAAACCGATTTATTAGGGTCCATGGTATCGTAATTACCTGTATCGTGGTTATAGAAATAAATATTCCCTTTAAAGATGGTGGTGTAGTAAAAGCTTTCGCTGTTTAAAAACTCGTCAGAGGGGTTTTCAAAGGTCAGCGTTTCCACCTCCAGATCATTTCCAAGAAAATACTCCAGAGCCACCGGGTCTACGCCGTAAATGGCGTTGGAATCCGCATAATACTGTCCGCTTACCACCGTAGGTGTTTTCATAAGGGCAGACCGGGAGGTCTCTCCATTCTTCTTTGTCTTTACATTAATGGTAGATGTAAACATGGACATGCCGAAAGTTTCATAATTCCCCCCGGCAAGGAACTGGCTGGCTGACTGGTCCTTGCTGAAAGCCACGATCCTGGCCTCCGGATTATAGAATGAGGAATACTTATCAAGGTAAAAGCTTAAGATGTTGGTTCTCGATAAAGCCAGCATGTAAGCTGGATCCTCAATGTCCGCTTTGGGATATTGATAGCTTCCCGTTACCCGTGCAGATACCAGGAAGGAATTGTTAATGGGATAATTGATGACAGGAATCCCGTTAAGATTCATGGTCTCTCCTGGCTTTAACTCTTCAATGACCACCATTTTCCCGTACATCAGGATTCCTACCTTTTCCACCTGGAAAGGATACTCATTGGTCACAGTGCCGTATACATTTCCCTCAAACAGGGTGATGTCCCCGATAAGGCCCTTATGCTCTGTATTGGAAGTCCGTTTCTTTAAGGAATAATACTTGGGGGTAAAAGCAGCCGCGTTCTGGACCGATACTCTGGTGTCCGATTCCCCATAGGATATATTCACCTTATAGTCCTCATTTCCCATGAATCTGGGGACCGGCTTCATCTCATAGGAACTGCTTCTGGTGATTGGAAGCAGATCGTACGACGGATCCAGGGCAATGGTATATGCCTTGTTATAAGGCGTCCTCATGTTGATATAAGTATATTCGTCCACATAGTTTTCCGTGGTATCCAGAATGGTTGCATAAGTAAAAAAGGTATCCTTAAACCTGGTTCCTACTCCCATTAAATATACGATTGCTGCAAAAGACAGGGAAACCGCTGCAACCGCGGTCCGGTAATACCTTCTCCGCTCCTGCTTTTTCAAAAACAGGTACAGCCCAGGACCCACCAGTACGATATATCCCAGGATCACTGCGGCATAAACCACCAGATTGGGCAGCTTATCTAAATTACCGGTATTTAACATATTCTGCACGGACCAGTACTGGCCGGAATTTCCGCTGTAAAGGTAGGAGGATAAATCATTTAACTTGGTTTCTCCCAAAAGCGCTGTAAAAAGCTTATCTACATAGGAACGCTGGACCTGGCAGAAGGAAGCGATATCCACAAAGTCATAGGCAGCTACGCCTACCTTTCCTTTCCCCTTTGATACAGAAGTAAGGACCGGGAATTCATCATTGGAAAGCACTCCGGTTCCGCCTTTTAAGGAAACGTCTGCACAAACCAGATTCATGAAGGAATCTCCTGGACCATTGGAGGAATATTCCACTCCCATGTCCACGGATTTTTCCGATGGAGGTGCATAATCATCTTCAAGGATATCAGACCGGAAGGCATAAAGGGTATCATCCACCCGGCTGCCGGTTCCCAGAAGAAGAGTCCCTCCCCCTTTTACCCATTCCCAGATTGCAGATACCTGGTCTGTGGACAGCCTTTTTGTATCGTAATCTGTAATGACCAGCACATCCAAAAGGTCCAGACCGATGACATTATCCGGCATCTTTTCTGTTTCCATCTCAAAGGTCTTGATCCTGACAGAGCTGTAATTCACTCCCACCCCCTCCATATAGGACAGAGTATCCGGTTCATCGGATAAAACCCCAACAAACAGTTCTGCAATATCTGCCGTGACATTCATTTTTAAGCGTTTCCGGATCAGTTCTTTTCCCTGGGAGTCCAGAAGCTTCACATAAAGAACATCTGCCCTTCCCACCGGAATATCCAAGGATTCCTCCGAAGCTTCAAAGGCCTTTAAGGAAACCGGGTACTCGTATTGGTAAATATCATAATCCGACTCCATGGCAATCGCCTGGACCGTTCCCTGAAATTCGGAATCCAGCTGGTTTTTTAATGAAAAATTAACCGGTACGTAACGTCCGCTTTTTGCATTTCCCTCATATCCATAGGAAACATCCATGGAAACCCCGGAATTCGAAGCCGCATAATTTCCGTCTGCAAAGGAATTCCCTGCATTCATTCCGGCCGGTGTTTCATTTGCCATACCGAAAGCAGGCAGCGTTACGCTGCCTGCTATGGTGACAACCATGGCACAAATCAGGGATATCTTTCTGAATTTCATTCTTTGTCACCCTATCTTTCCAAAGTTCTCTTTATTAATATCAAAATCCACCTGCAGTTTAATCGTAAATACCGTTCCGGATAGATCACTGGTCACATGGATGGTTCCGCCATGCATATCCACAATATTCTTTGCAATGGCAAGCCCCAGCCCCGTTCCTCCCGTATTGGTAGACCGTGACTGTTCCACGCGGTAAAACTTATTGAAGATAAGAGGCAGCTCTTCCTCCGGAATTACGTAACCGTAATTGATCACCTGTATGGTAACCAGTTCTTCGCTGCCATGGACCTTTACCAGGATGCGCTTTCCATCCGCTCCGTATTTGATGGCATTGTTGATCAGATTGTCAAACAGACGGGCCAGAAGGTTGCCATCCGCCGAGATCATCTGGGCAGGAACATTGCTTTGAAGCTCATAAGATAGGTTCTTATCCACAAAACTGGGATAAAATTCTTCCAAAAGCTGACTTAAGAGCTTCACCACGTCCACCTTGGCTACGTTCATGGAGATCTTCCCATAGTTCAGCTTTGTAAATCCGAATAAGTCCTCAATCAGCTTTTCCAGCCGCTTTGTCTTTACGTATGCAATCCCTATGTACTTTTTCTGGACCTCCGGATCAAGCTTTGTTTCTCCGGACAATAGCTCAAGATACCCGATGATGGAGGTTAAGGGGGTTCTTAAGTCATGAGCTATATTGGTAATCAGCTCGTTCTTGGTACGCTCCGCTTCCCGTTCCTTATCCATGAGGCCTCTTAAATCTTCCACCATCTTATTTAGACTAGCAGCCATGACAGAGAATTCATCATCCCCCTCAATGTCTACCGTAATATTTAAATCTCCCTCGGAAATGCTCTGCATGGCATCAGAAATCCGGCTGATGTAACGCATGGACTTTTCCTGGAGAAGGAGAAAGGTGACCGTGAATATTCCGATCCCGAAAATTACGTAAATCAGGATCACTACCACATCAAAGGATGTGAGCATCTCAACAAATGCATTGTCCTTTTGGGTGTTTCTCATGTAGGAGGCTACCAAAGATACATTGGTCACCAGAAATATCTCGATCAGGACCGTGACCACTGCACTGTAAAAAATATTGGCAATGACCCGGGTATGAAAACGGCGGTTAAGATCACTTTTCAATTTTGTATCCTACCCCCCAAACAGTGGTGATGATCTTGTTCTGTCTGGTATCCTCTTTCATCTTTCCCCGCAGCCGTCTGATATGTACCATAACTGTGTTATTTGCCTCATAAACCTTTTCATTCCACACTTTTTCAAAAATCTCATCGGTGCTGAACACTCTTCCGGGGTTAGAGGCCAGTAAGTAAAGGATGTCAAACTCAATGGGGGTGAGTTTGATCTCTTCCCCATAAACAGTCACCTTATGGTTATCCTTGTTAATGGTCAGTCCTCTTATTGCGATTTCATTCTTAGCAGCTTCATTTACCGCGCTGTTGGGGTTTAACTGGGTATAACGGCGAAGCTGGGATTTTACCCGTGCCGTCAGCTCCAGAGGGTTAAAGGGCTTTGTCACGTAGTCATCAGCCCCGGTTCCAAGTCCCAGTATTTTGTCCAGATCCGTGGACTTGGCGCTGAGCATGATGATAGGAATGTTATTGGTCTCCCGTATTTTCTTGCACATTTGCAGGCCATCCATTCCTGGCATCATGATGTCTAAAAGTACCAGATGGATCTGGTTCTTTTCCAGAACTTCCAGTCCTTCTTCCGCATTATCTGCTTTATATACTTTATAGCCATCACTGACCAGATAGATTTCCACCAGGTCTGCAATCTCTTTCTCATCATCCACAACCAAAATGCTTATTGTCTCGGACATGAAAATACCTCCCTTGTCGTTATGTAAGCGGCTTTTCTCTTTTTATGAGAAAAATCCTGCATCCATTTTACCACAAGAAAGGTATCTTTGCCTTACTATTTTCTTACAAAAAAGCTATAATTCGGTAACTATGGGGCTCTCTTCCATTGGCTCACCCCTGACTTTCCGTAGGAATAAACACCCGGCTGCCTACCGGATCAGACTTTCCAAGCTCCGCTTTCACATTCTGGATGGCCTCTTCACAGAACAGCTCCTGGCTGTTGACCAGGACTCTGCCCCTTTTATCAGGTTTCTCATAGGTTCCGTCGGCTTTTAAGATATGGGCCTTCACATTATCCTGGAATTGAACCTTAAGTAGATGGATGACCTGCTCCTGCAGCATTTCATCTTCTACGGGGAACATGATCTCCACCCTTCGGTCTAAGTTTCTGGGCATCCAGTCGGCGCTTCCCATATAAAGCTCCGGACTGTTGTCATTTTCAAAATAAAAGATCCGGGCATGCTCCAGGAAATTTCCAACAATGGAATGGACCGTGATAGTTTCACTTAAGCCTGGAACTCCTGCCTTTAAGCTGCATATTCCGCGGACGATCAGTTCAATCTTCACTCCCGCGCAGGAGGCCTCATAAAGGGCCGCTATGATTTCCTTATCGCAAAGGGAGTTCATCTTGGCCATGATATGGGCCGTTTTCCCGTTTTCTGCATTTTTCGTCTCCCTGCGGATCAGCCTTAAAAATCTGGCCCGCAGCCAGATGGGAGCCATCACCAGCTTATTCCAGTGAAGCGGCTCGGAATAGCCTGACAGCATGTTAAATACAGCGGTGGCATCTTCCCCGATCTGAGGGTTGCAGGTCATGAGGCCAAGATCCGTATAAAGCTTTGCTGTGGAATCGTTGTAGTTTCCGGTACCTAAATGAACATAACGGCGGATGCCATCCTCTTCTCTGCGCACCACCAGCGTAATCTTGCTGTGAGTCTTTAAACCTACCAGTCCATAGATGACATGACAGCCGGATTTTTCCAGCTTTTTCGCCCAGTTAATATTATTTTCCTCATCAAAGCGGGCCTTTAGTTCCACCAGCACCGATACCTGTTTTCCATTGTCAGCGGCCTCTGCCAAAGCGGCAATGATGGGGGAATTTCCGCTGACCCTGTAAAGGGTCTGCTTGATCGCCAGGACCTCAGGGTCACTGGCAGCGGTTTTTACAAAATTTACCACAGGGTCAAAGGTCTCATAAGGATGATGAAGCAAAATGTCGCCTCCGCGGATGTTGGTAAATATGTCGTCCTCGTTCATAAGCCTTGGAACCTGCTGGGGAATGTAGGGAACTGCCTTTAGATGGTTAAAGCCTTTCATTCCGTACATCTTCATGAGAAAGGTCAGATCCAGAGGGCCTGCGATCTCAAAGATGTCGGCAGAGCTGATGCTTAACTCCCGTTTCAGTATTTTTAACAGGCGTTTATCCATCTTCTCTTCCACTTCCAGACGTATGGCCTCGCCCCATTGCCGTTTCTTAAGCTGTTTCTGGATTTCCTCCAGAAGGTCCTCCGCTTCTTCCTCGTCAATGGTGAGATCCGCATTTCTCATGATGCGGAAGGGATGGGCGGTAATGACGTTGTAATTTAAAAACAGGCTGCCGATATTCCGTTCAATGATCTGTTCCAGCAAAATGACCGCCCGTTCATCCTTTTTCCCGGTGGGAAGCTCCACAATTCTTGGAAGAACGCTTGGCACCTGGACCATGGCAAATTCCAGTTCCTCTTCCCCGCTCTTTTTCTGCAGGAGAGCCGCAATGTTTAAGGATTTGTTTCGGACCAGCGGAAATGGCCTGGAAGAATCCACAGCCATGGGAGTGAGCACTGGATATACGTTCCTCTCAAAATAGCTGTCCGCATAGCTTCCCTCTTTTTCGCTTAGATCCTCATGGCCCTGAACCACCCGGAGTCCATTCTGCTTTAATGTGGGCAGAAGGGAACGGTTGTAGGTAGAATACTGCAAAGCAACCAGCTCATGGGTCCGCACGCTGATCTTTTCAAGCTGTTCCGGCGGTTTTAAGCCTGCAATATCCGGCTTTGTATATTTGGCATGGACCATATCCTTTAAGGAAGCCACCCGGACCATATAGAATTCATCCAGGTTTGAGGCTGTGATGCTTAAAAATTTCAGCCGTTCAAAAAGAGGTAGGCTTTTATCTCTCGCTTCACTTAGCACGCGGTAATTGAATTCGATCCAGCTCAGTTCCCGGTTTACATAATTTTCAGGATTGTTGTATATTTCATCGGCGCCTGTCATCAGGATAACCTCCTCTTCTGTTTTAATATGGGCCTTATTCCGAATATTTCTTCAAAAAAATCTGCTTTCTGCCGGAATGCCATGGATTCCAGGGTGATATCACCTTCATAAGAGGCGGTCACCACCAGCTGTCCGTTCTTTACGCTCATATGGATATCTGACAGCTTCTGCTTGTGGCTGCGGTCCAGGGAATTGGCAAGCCTTAAAATAGCGGTCAGCTTTCCCACAAGTATGATGCTGTCCTTATGAGGAAATTCTCCCTTTGTATTCCGGAACACCTCTTCGCTTAGGTGGATCCGGTTATAATCAAATTCCACCCCGTTGTAGCGGACCGCATTGGCCACGATCTCCCGCTCCATATGGGACAGACCGATGATCTCTGTTGACATAATGATATGGTAGGCGGATTCGCTGGGGTTTCTCATGCTGATAAATTTTCCGCAGGCGTGAAGGATGGCGGCGATCTGCAAAAGTAGCCGTTCCCTCTTTCCCATTCCGTGGTACTTCTTCATGCTGTCAAAGATATCTACCACGTATTTTTCCATATTCACCGTATGTGGGCCATGGCATTTATAGCGTTTTGCCATATTGCGGGAAGCCGCAAGAATGTCCTCGGAAAAATCATGGTTGAATTTCACCGCCTTTGTCTCCTCTGCAAACTCAGCGGCAATGCTGTCGCATAAGCGGATTCCCGGAATCCAAAAGAGCTCCGCCTTGGTCAGTTCCAGAACTCGTTTAAAGATGATGGCCGCCGGAACCAGGAGGGTTGCGTATTCCGAATTAACTCCGAACCGTTCCTGGATCTGGTCTAAGGACATTTCCACAATCTTTTCATAAAAAAATGCAAATTCCTCTGCAGTGACCCGCTCCACAGGCTTCCCGCCGCGGCTGCCCCGGGACAGATAAAGGATGCTTTCTCCTATCCCGATCAAATTTTTGATCTCCCTGTCCTTTAAGTAAACCTTGCGGAATGTATATAATTCATTATCCACCATTTCCTCGATCAGGGTATTCTGCATCTGGTTATCGACTTGTACGGTCCCCATCATTTCACGGATTCTTAAGACGCCTAACATCAGGTTATGGGTGGAAACCAAGGCATCCCTGTCAAAGAGGGAAACCTGCATGCTTCCAAAGCCCACATCCACAATGGCTGTGCCTTTTTGTATGATCTTATGGAATTCCGCATCCTTTGAGGCGATGGCCTTATAACTAATAAATCGCTGCTCGGAGTTGCTGATGACCCGCACTTCAATACCGGTCCTCACCCGGATCTGATCCAGTACGATCCGGCTGTTCTTGGCTTCCCGCAGGGCACTAGTGGCATAGGCCCGGTACCCGATCACCTTATAGGACTGCATGATATCCGCAAAGTCCTTAATGACCTGACACATCTCCTCCACCAGCTCATAGCTGATCTTTCCATCATTATAGGTGTCCCTTCCAAGGGCAATGACATGACGGACATGGTCCACCTTCCGGATTCCTGTCTTAGCAGAAATCTCATAGATACCAAGCTCCAGTTCAAACGATCCCACATCTATGGCGGCAAATAATCGTATTGCCATACCTTTCCTCCTTACTGCCCATTTGTCAGGCAGCTTTTTAAATATCCAAGTCTTTCTTTTCAGCTGTTCCCAAAAGGTGTGTAATAAACTGGCTTGCCGTTCTGCCTGATAAGCCTCCGTGGTTCAGTTCCCATATATTTGCTTTTGCATACAATTCTTCCAGAGACATGTTGATATCGCTGCGGGCGGCCAGCGCCCCTACGATCTCCTGGAATTCTCTTCTGTCCGGCGAGCCGTAGTAGATGGTCACACCAAAGCGGGCCACCAGGGAAAGTTTTTCCTGGACGGTGTCATTATTATGTAAATCATCATCCAGTTCCCTTTTATCACTGAATTTTTCCCGTATGAGATGCCTTCGGTTGGAAGTGGCATAGATCAGCACATTACTCGGCTTTTTCCCAAGGCCGCCTTCAATGATCGCCTTTAAATACTTATACTCCAACTCAGAATCCTCAAAGGATAAGTCATCCATGTAAATAATAAATTTGTAATTCCGGTCCTTTACCTGTTCCTGGACCTTTGAAAGGGATTTGAATTGATGCTTATAGACCTCAATGATCCGAAGGCCTCTGTCATAATATTCATTGAGCACGGCTTTAATGCTGGAGGATTTTCCGGTTCCGCTGTCACCGAACAGCAGGACGTTATTGGCAGCCCGCCCGTTTAAGAAAGCCTCCGTATTTTCGATCAGCTTCTGCTTTTGGAGCTGGTAGCCGATGATGTCGTCTAAATGGACATGTTCAATGCTGGTGATAGGAAGGATCTGAGGCTCGCCGACTGCCTCCTCGATGCGGAAGGCTTTGTTAAGGCCGAACTTCCCTACTCCGAACCTGCGGTAAAACTCTGTTATCTCAGAAGCAAAAACAGTCTCATCCTCAGCTTCTTCTAGGGCTACGGCCAGTGCAACGATCTGGTCCCTGATCCTCTTATTATAGATCTTGCTGCTGCCGTCCGCCGTCTGGTAATGGGAAAGGGCGGTCCATATCCCCTCCCCGTGATTTAAACGGTCCAGTTTTCGGATGTCATGATCAAACAATTCCTTTATGACCCGGAAATCATGAGCAGCAAGTTCATTTAAAGTCCCTTCGATGGGGCCTACGATCTCACAGGAGGTACTATAGGCATTTTCATTGTTCGCAAGGCAGAATGCTAAAAAACAATGCCAGAGATTCCCCTCAAAGCCATAGGAAGCCGCCAGCTCAATGAGCTGACTGGCGCAGGCATAGGAATCCGGCATTGTTTCTCTTTCCGACCCCGTTTCCAGGCTCAAAAGCCCGGCGATCTTGTCAAAAAGTTCACGATGATTCAGATTACGGTATAAAATCAATTCCTGGGATTTCATAATTTGCCTCCTAAATGAATCAGGCAGATATGCGGGCATATCCAGTTGATTCATAAATTCAAGGTTGAAAGATGTTGTTCTTTCAACCTTTTTCCTTCTGTAAAATAATAAGCCACACAGCCTCTAATAATTTCCCAAAACCCTCATATTGCTTCCCTCTTCAGAGATTCCCTTTAAAGCATTCTGAATGGAGGCATCACTTAAATTCCCCTCAATATCTATGAAAAAACGGTATTCCCAGTTTCTTCCAAGGATGGGCCTGGACTCGATCATCATCATGTTGACCCCGTTATAGATAAAATTGCTAAGCATATTATAAAGAGAACCGCTCTTATGGGGCAGTTCAAAGCTTATGCTTATTTTCCCTGCATCCTCCCGGTATACCGGATTCCTTGACAGGATGATGAACCGGGTCGTATTGTTTTTATTATGGTTGACGGAAGATTTTAAAACCTTCAGACCGTAAATTTTCCCTGCGATCTCACTGGCCACCGCCGCCTGGGCCGGATCGCCCTCCTCAAAGACCTTCTTGGCGGCTACGGCAGTATTCTCCACGCTGATCTGCCTCCAGTTCCTGTTGGCATTTAAAAATTCAGAGCATTGCATAAGGGCCTGGGGGTGGGAAAACACCGTCTGGATGTCATCCTCCTTAGCCTCCGCAAGTCCAAGCAGCGCATGGTCCACGGAAAGGAAGGTTTCCGCCACAATGTAATTGTGGTATTTTATAAGTAAGTCATAATTATGGGTGACAGCCCCTGCAGAGGAATTCTCAATGGGCAGAACCGCATAATCTGCCGCACCTGCCTCCACCTCTTTCATGGCATCTTCCCAGGAGTCCACATGGTATATATCTGCATTGGCTCCAAAATATTTTAGTGCCGCCTCGTGGGTGTAGGCTCCTTCCACTCCCTGATACACCACCCGTGCCTGATTGACAGGAAGGCTCTTTACCGGACTGAAATCATATTCCGCCTTTAATCCGTGTTCCGCCATAAGCTTGTACTGGAAATGGCGGCTGATCGTCATCATCTGGGTGAACAGCTCCCTTACCGCCTGTTTATGGAATTCATCTTCCACCATACCGGTCACGGCCTCGATCTTCTGCTCCTCCCTTTCCTTGTCATAAACCTGCTTACCTGTTTCAATCTTATATTCGGCCACCTGGCCACTAAGCGCCATCCGCTTTTCAAACAACGATACAATCTCACGGTCAATCCCGTCAAGCTGTTTTCTGATTTCCTGTAAATCCAATGTTTTCATGGGTCTTATCATTCCTTTTTCTTATCTGATGTGTGCTTAAGCCCTGTCAGAAATCTTCCCCTGGCTTTTCAGCTCTGCTTCCAGCATGGCCTTTATCTGATTCTCTACATAAGCGCCTGGGAATTTCCGAAACTCCGGTTCCAACTCCTTTGTATAAAGGGGCTTGCCAAATTCAATCGTCACCTGAGAGGGAAGCATGCGGGGAAATTGCCGTTCAAACACTTCCGCAGTTCCGGTAATTGCAACCGGTACTACCGGGCAGCCGCTTTTTTCCGCGATTTTAAGGCTTCCTTCCTTAAAAGGAATGAGGTCTAAGGGACTCTCCTCCCGGTTCCTGGTACCTTCCGGGAAGATCCAGACGGAAACGCCCCGTTTTACCTGATCGATTCCCGTGAGAATGGTCTTTAAGCCCTCTTTTAAATTCTTCCTGTCCAGAAACAGACAATTTACATACTTCATCCAGGTGGAAAGCAGAGGGATCTTCTCCATTTCTTTTTTTGCCACAAATCCCATAAGGCCGGGAACCGTCACATAACCTACAAGAATATCAAAATAGCTCCTGTGATTTCCAACGTACAAAACGGCCTGGTCTTCAGGTATATTCTCCTTTCCCTTAACCGTGATGCTCACGCCTGCCATATGAAGAATGATCCGGAAAATCCATTGGACCACCGCCAGGCTCTGGATATCCCGCTGGCGGCGGTCCTTTTTACCGGTCAGCCATTCAAAAATTATGACCGGAATGCTTAAAATCAAAAATATGATGACTGTTGCTGCTACAAGAATAAAACGTATCATTGGTCTAGCCCTCCATTTCATCTATTATATAAAATGGTGACTTTAATTACAATACTACCCGCCTTTCTTTTTTGTAATTTGTTCAAACAACAGTCCTGTGGCAAACCACAGTGGTGCAAAGTCCAGACGGATCAGTCCGTCTATGTTGGAGTTTCGTCCCGTATAATCCCACGGACACATCCCTCTGCCCCGCAAAAGGGAGCCGGCAAAATATTCCGCCACAAAAATGAGAACCATGTAAAGAAATCCATGGCGGATAGCAAGATCCGCTCTCTTTGCCGTAAATCCAGAACCGGGATTCACCCACCGGTCAATAAGATCACCAATGGGACCTAAAAGTGCTCCGCAGCCATAAATAGGAAACATTAAAAGGGACGTCTGCCCCATAAGCCGCCAGTCTTGGCGCAAAATGGATTCCGTGGAGGTAAAGATAACCTCCAGGCACCAACCTGTCACCCCGCATTTGCAGAAATTAAGTGGCAGTTGTTTTAAGTTTAATTGTGATAGTGTTTTCATACCCTTCATTATGCGCCGGTTATTGGGATATTATGTTCTTCTGTTAAAGAATTCTATAAAAGAGGAGACAACAATCTGCTCCCCTGTTCCTTGATCCGGATGAAAAGACTTCTCTCCTCATATACCTCTCTTGTGATCTCTTTGCACACCTTAAGATCCTCCAGGAACAGAGCTTCCAGCCTGAGGGTCGTCTCCTCGTCGTAAATTACCGCATTTACTTCAAAATTCAACTCAAAGCTTCGGATATCCATATTGGCAGTACCATAAGAACTGACCTTTCCGTCGGTCATGACCCCCTTGGAATGGAGAAACCCGTTTTCATAGGTATAGCACCTTGCCCCGGCAGATATTAGATCCCCCACATAGGAATAGGAAGCCCAGTAAACAAAGGGGTGATCCGGCTTACAGGGGATCATCAGCCTTACATCTACACCGGAACGGGCAGCTACCTGCAAAGCGGTAAGCACGGCATCATCAGGCACAAAATAAGGTGTCTGGATGTAGATATGATCCCTGGCCTTTGAAAAGAGCCGGATATAATTATCCCGGATCTGGCGGCTCCTTGCATCCGGACCGCTTGCAATGATCTGGATTCCAAGATGTTTCCTCTCATCATTTATGTCAACCACACCAAGGAAATCCAGACAGCTTCCGTCTTCATCTTCACAAAAATATTTCATATTCCGGAACAGGTTTTCTCCTGCCGCATAATTCCAATCCAGTGCAAAGCGGATCTGAAGGCTTAGCACAGACCCTCCCTGGAGCTTTAAATGGGTGTCTCTCCAATAACCGAACCTGGTATCCTTGGAAATATATTCCCGGCCGATGTTAAAGCCTCCCACATATCCGATCCTGTTGTCAATGACCACGATCTTTCTGTGGTTTCTGTAGTTTACACGAAGCTGAAGCCTGCCAAGTATGGGCGGGAAAAAGATTCCTACCTTTACCCCGTTTTCCTTAAGCTGTTTCCATTTGTCCTTACGCATGAAACGCCCCCCCATACCGTCACAGAGAATGCGCACTTCAACTCCTGCTCTGGCCCGCTCTATGAGGATGGGAATTATGGAGTCAAACACTTCATCGTCCTTTATAATATAATACTGCAAGTGAATAAAATGGGCCGCATTGGAAAGCTCCATTCTCAAGTCTTTAAATTTTTCCTCACCGTCCGTAAAAATCTCAACCGTGTTGTCAACGGTCAGCACAGATCCGGAAGTCTCCAGATTATACATCACCAGATCCTCATAGTCACGGGACAAAGAGGATACCAGGCTGATATCATGGCTTTTTAAAAATTCTTCCTGATTTTTTGCGGAATAACGCACCCGGTCTTCCACTTCCTTAATCCTAAACAGCTTGCCCTTTCGCATATCCTGGCCCAAAAGCAGATAAACAAGAATACCGAATACGGGAACAAAATACAGGGCCAGGAGCCAGGTCCAGACTGCTTTGGGATCACGACGCTGGAAAAATACGATGATAATTGACAGAATCAGGTTGATATAAATCAGATGATCAATCAGCCAGTTCCAAATTTCAACTGCCTGTAAAAAAATCGTTTCCATAATAAATCCCTCCTGTCTAAGCGGTCACGATCCGCTTTATGCGGGCAATGAGGCATACCTCATAGCTTTCTATGGGATATTTAATTGCAGAAAAGGACCACCGCTGTTGCGATGACCCTTTTATACAAACTGATTTCTCTCCCTGTTATAATGATAATCAATCGCAGCCAGAGAAAGGGTCAGGTCATTCTCCTGGATCCCAAGACTATGGCAGCATTCCTCAAGAGAAGGATAATAATCTCTTAACTGAGTATTGACATAGCTTAGTAGCATCACCGGATCTTTAGGTATATTAAACATTTTTTCCTCCTCCTATTCTGTTAATATATTTATTCTATCATAATTATTCCCAATTGTGAATCATTCAAAATGGGAGTTGCAGAATATTCATGGCAAAGTATCCCTGTACGAATGGAGAAATCAGTGCTACAATCAAATTTGAAATCCTTTAGGAGGTATACGGTATGAAAAAAATACTAATGCTTGGAACAGGTGGCACCATCGCCTGTAAACGAAGTGACAATGGCTTAAAGCCTCTCCTCACTACAGACGAAATCCTTTCCTATGTTCCGGAAGCATCAGAATTCTGTCAGGCGGACAGCCTGCAGATACTCAACATAGACAGCACCAATATGCAGCCAAGCCATTGGCTTACCATGGCAGAGGCTATTGAAACCCATTATAGGGATTACGATGGTTTTGTCATCTGCCATGGCACGGACACTATGGCTTATACAGCCTCAGCCCTTTCCTACCTGGTACAGAATTCGGAAAAGCCCATTGTCATCACCGGTGCCCAGAGGCCTATTGACATGGAAAATACCGATGCCCGCACGAATTTATCAGACAGTCTCCGATTTGCCAGCGAGCCTAAGGCCCATGGGGTTACCATTGCTTTTGACGGCAAGGTGATCGCAGGCACCAGAGGGAAAAAGGAGCGTACCAAAAGCTACAATGCTTTCTCCAGCATTAACTTTCCTTATATTGCGGCGATCCAGGATGGACATGTCCTGTTTTATGTCGATGATAAGGCTTCCTGTCCCAGGCAGGTACAGTTTTTCCAAAAGCTGAATCCTCATGTGGCATTAATGAAACTGATTCCTTCCATGGGATCAGATGTTCTGGATTTTATGGCAGAGCACTATGATGCAGTGATCATAGAATCCTTTGGTGTCGGCGGCCTTCCCTCCTATGATACCGGTGATTTTTATAAGGCCGTTAAAAAGTGGATCAATCTTGGAAAAACCGTGGTCATGGCCACCCAAGTGACCAATGAGGGAAGCGACATGTCCGTGTACGAAGTCGGACATTCCATAAAAAAGGAGCTGGGACTTTTGGAAGCCTATGATATGACTCTGGAAGCCACAGTGACAAAGCTCATGTGGATTCTGGGACAGACCAGCAGCGAAAATGAAATACGGGAGTTATTTTACCGTACCATTAACAGAGATATTCTTTGGCAGGCATAAAAATACGGGCGCTGCAAAGGAGATGAGCGATCATCCCTTTTGCAGCGCCCCTTAAAATAGGCGTTAGGTTTTTTTCCTTTATTCCAGATAAGCAATCAGCTTCCGCCCGTCCTCCGACACGTCGATCACGATTGCATTTCCTGCCCGGACCTCATCCCCAAGAATGATCCTGGCCGCTAAAGTTTCCACATGCTTTTGCAGGTACCGCTTTAGGGGACGGGCTCCGTAAACCGGATCATAGCCCTGCTCCACCACAAACTCTTTTGCCTGGTCAGTCAATTCAATTTTTAATTCCCGATCTTCAATCCGTTTGTTTAAGTCCGCAAGAAGCAGGTCAACAATTCCTGCAATATTTTCCTTTTCAAGAGGCTTGAACAGGATTATTTCATCAAGACGGTTTAAGAATTCCGGACGGAAGTGGTTCCTTAAATCATTCATCACCATTGCCTCCGCATCCTCCCGGATTCTTCCGGCTTCATCTATACCCGTTAACAGATACTGGGAGCCGATATTAGAGGTCATTATAATGATGGTGTTTTTAAAGTCAACGGTTTTTCCGGAAGAATCTGTGATCCGTCCATCGTCAAGAACCTGAAGCAGTACATTAAATACATCAGGGTGAGCCTTTTCCACCTCATCAAAGAGCACTACAGAATAAGGCTTTCTCCTGACTGCCTCTGTCAGCTGGCCGCCCTCATCGTAGCCCACATATCCTGGAGGTGCACCGATCAGTCTGGATACGGAATGCTTCTCCATGTATTC
Organism: [Clostridium] celerecrescens 18A; assembly: GCF_002797975.1. Taxonomy (NCBI): domain Bacteria; kingdom Bacillati; phylum Bacillota; class Clostridia; order Lachnospirales; family Lachnospiraceae; genus Lacrimispora; species Lacrimispora celerecrescens. The sequence goes on from NZ_PGET01000001.1 coordinate 3,674,255, forward strand.
GCTCATATCGATTCTGACAATGTTATTTTCATCGTCAAACAGATCTTCCGCCAAGGCCTTGGCAAGCTCGGTCTTTCCAACGCCCGTAGGTCCTAAAAACAGGAAGGAGCCAATGGGTTTGGTAGGATCCTTGATCCCTGCCTTGGAACGGATGATGGCTTCGGTTACCTTTATGACTGCCTCATCCTGGCCGATGACCCTCTTATGAAGCTCCTTATCAAGGTGGAGGGTTTTATTCCTTTCCCCTTCCGTCAGCCTGGCCACCGGAATTCCTGTCCACTTGGATACGATTCTTGAAATCTCATCTTCTGTTACACTCTCATGAACCAGGCTCATATCCTGGTTTCTCACCCGCTCTTCCTCTTCCGCCAATTCCTTCTGAAGCTGGGGAAGTTTTCCGTATTGTAACTCTGCCGCGCGGTTTAAATCATACTTTTGCTGCGCAGCCTGGATCTCCCGGTTCATATTCTCAATTTCTTCCCGCAGGGCGGATAACCGTTCTACGGATGACTTTTCATTTTCCCACTGGGCCTTCTGGGAAGCAAACTCATCATGAAGCTCCGCTAATTCCTTCTGAAGCTCTGCAAGTCGGTCCTGGCTTAAACGGTCGGTTTCCTTCTTTAGGGCAGCCTCTTCAATCTCCATCTGCATAATTCGCCTGGAAAGCTCATCAAGCTCAGCCGGCATGGAGTCCAGCTCTGTCTTTATCATGGCACAGGCTTCATCCACTAAATCAATGGCCTTATCCGGCAGAAAACGTTCGCTGATATAGCGGTCAGACAAAGCGGCCGCCGATACCAGGGCAGAGTCTGTAATCTTTACCCCATGATAGACCTCATACCGCTCTTTCAGTCCTCTTAATATGGAAATGGTATCTTCCACCGTAGGTTCGTCGACCATGACCGGCTGGAACCTCCGCTCCAAGGCCTGATCCTTTTCAATATACTGGCGGTATTCATCAAGGGTGGTGGCTCCGATGCAGTGAAGCTCGCCTCTGGCCAGCATAGGCTTTAACATATTGCCCGCGTCCATGGAACCTTCTGTCTTACCTGCTCCTACAATGGTATGAAGCTCATCAATAAACAGAATGATCTGGCCATCGCTTTTCTTCACTTCATCAAGAACTGCCTTTAAACGTTCCTCAAATTCCCCACGGTACTTGGCTCCTGCCAGCAATGCTCCCATGTCAAGGGCAAACAGCTTTTTGTCCTTTAATCCCTCCGGTATATCGCCCCGGACAATCCTTTGAGCCAGACCTTCTACTACTGCAGTCTTACCGACTCCAGGCTCACCGATCAAAACCGGATTGTTCTTCGTCTTTCTGGAAAGGATCCGCACCACATTCCGGATCTCGCTGTCCCTGCCGATGACCGGATCCAGCTTCTGGTCCCTGGCCCGCTCCACCATATCATAGCCGTATTTGGTAAGGGTATCATAGGTTGCCTCCGGGTTGTCATTGACTACACGCTGGTTACCTCTTACTGTGGAAAGGGCCTGTAAAAAGTTTTCCTTGGTTATGCCATAACTCCGAAACAGTTCCTTTACCGCTTTGGAGGGCTGCTTTAACATGGCTAAGAATAAATGCTCAACAGAAACGTATTCATCTCCCATGGCCTTTGCTTCATCCTCGGCGTTTATTAAGACCTTATTTAAATCATTGCTGATGTAAATCTGTCCTCCCCTGACCTTGGGAAGTTTTTCTATTGCCTGAGCCGTTTCATTTAAGAATTGCTCTTTTTGTATATTCATCTTGGTAATGAGTTTCAAAATCAGGCTGTCTTCAATGGTAAGAAGGCTGCACAGCATATGTTCCTGCTCGATCTGCTGATTTCCATATTCATATGCAAGCTTTTCGCAATTCTGGACGGCTTCCATCGACTTTTGCGTAAATTTATTGATGTTCATAATAGCTCCTCCTTTTTCTCCGTTATGTAAAAGCATTGCTTTATTTGTTCTATATGTAATATAACAAATAGTGTTTCCTGTGTCAAGATATTTTTTTCCGGATTCCAACAGAATTCCAACGAAAATCTTACAGTTTCAAACCCTGCATTGTTTTTTCCAGGACCTTCCTCTATAATCAAAGCAGTGATTCTTATCCCTTACATTCAGGAGGTGGCACCTTAATGAAAAATATTTCCCGCCGCGGGTTAATGCTCCATGGAGCAGCCGCTGCTGTTTCCCTGTTTCTTTTTATAGCCATAGTCCCCTTTAACAGCTTTGCCCACACAAAGGATGAATCCATATATCTGTCCGGTGCCTGGATAAAGGATGAGGTTGGCTGGCGTTTTTTTAATCAATGGAATTCCGCCTATCCAGCCGGTAAATGGGCGGAATACCAAAGCCATTCCTATTATTTCATGGACAATGGGTACATGGCAACCAGCTGGCGTTTCATCAATGACAACTGGTATTATTTTAATCCCAATCAGGGAAAAGAGGAAGGCGCTATGGTAACCGGCTGGGTTTATGACTCAGATCTTTGCGGCTGGTTCTACACAAACCAGATTGGAATCATGGTAACCGGTTGGCATAAAATCGATGGCTTCTGGTACTATTTTAACCCGAAATCCAACGGTCTACTCGGTCTTATGGCTGTAAACCAGTTTGTTGACGGTTCCTATGTGGATGCAAACGGACGCATGAATGAAGTCAGGTAAACAAAGAAAAGAGCAGTGCTGCTTAAGAAACAGACACCGCTCTTTTTTCTATTCCCCGGAATCTCCAGCTAAATAAAACCGCACGGAAAATCCAGTCAATAAACATTCCATACCATACACCCATGACGCCTGTATTCATCACACGTACGAAGAGATAAGCAAAAGCGATCCGGAACAGCCACATGGAGAATATGGACACCACCATGGTAAATTTGGCATCCATAGAAGCTCTCAGGGCATAAGGAATGGTAAAGGCCAAAGGCCATACGATCATCGCATAGCTGTGGACCACCACCATCCGGACGGATATTTTTGCAGCCTCCCCCGAAAGGTTGTAGACAGAAGCAAGCTGGTCTGAAAATACAACCATGACCGTACACAACAAAAGAAGGATCCCGTAATTAGCGCCAACCAAAAGTCTGGTATAGCGCTTTGCCTCCTTTTTCTCTCCCGCTCCCACACATTGTCCAACAATGGTGATCAGACCCAGGCCTATGGCATTGCCCGGCAGATACAGCAGGGTCACCAGGTTGGAGGCCACTGCGTAGCTGGCAAGCGCCGCCGTTCCCAGGGAAGAAACCAGGCTTTGCAGCGCAAGCTTACCAAACTGGAACATGCCGTTTTCAAGGCCGTTTGGAATACCAATGGACAGTATCTTCTTAATCATCGGAATGTCTGGCTTAAGATCCTCCAGACGGTTGATCCTTACAACATTGCCAGGACTTTGAATCATGAAAAGCATCACTACCGCAGCGGCCACCCGGCAAAACAGGGTAGGCCATGCCAGGCCGGTCACTCCCATATGAAGGCCGTATATACAGACTGCATTTCCACCAACATTCACGGTATTTATCACAAGGGAAACTGCCATGGAAGCCTTGGAGTTTCCCATGGATCGGAATAAGGCCGCACAGGAATTATAGACTGCCACAAAGGGATAGGACAGGGCCGTGATCCAGAAATAAACCACGGCGGCGTTCATGACTGACTCATCCACACTGCCGAAAATGGCTTTTAAAAGGCCTCCCCTGCCTGCCAGTGCAATAAGGGTAACAAGCACTGACAGAACAGTCGTGACTCCAATGAGCTGCCCCGCTGCCTTGCAGGCATTCTCTGACTGCTTTTTCCCAAGATACTGGGACGATATGACAGCCCCTCCGGTAGCTAGTGCCGACAGCATCTGAATGATCAGAATGTTGATGGATTCCACCAGAGAAACTCCGGAAACAGATGCCTCTCCCACTGCCGCCGCCATCATGACATTCACCATTCCTACTAAAACGATCAATATCTGTTCCACGATCAAAGGGGCCAGCAGCTTTATCAAATCTTTTCTAGTAAACATTAAGCTTCCTCTTATTATGCCTCAAACGGGTAACGGATTCCCCACTGTTTTCTTAGCTCATCCATGACCTTCATAACGTCCAGGGTTGCCTTATGAGGCATCTGGGGACACTCTGTCCAGCCATTTCTAATGGCTTCCCCGCTGGCTTCAATCTGGTATTCATATCCTGATATCTGTTCCGGCCTGATGTGAGTTTCAAGCAGCTCCCTATTGGCATCATAAACCCGGATAGACTCAAAATTATTGACATTCTCAACTACAAGGTATCCCTTTGTTCCATATATGACTCCCATACGGTCAGAGAGCACCCGCAGGGAACTGTTTAAAATTGCCATCTTTCCTCCAGGATAGCATAGGGTTATGCTGTTCTGGGCGTCCACTCCGCTGTCTGTCTTAATCACACTGGACTGGATATCTGTAATCTCATCACCAAAAACAATGGAAGCGAAATTAAGAGTGTACACTCCAACATCTAGAAGGGCCCCCCCTGCAAGCTCCGGCTTTATAAGGCGCGGCTTGTCAGAAACCAGATAACAGAGATTTGCCGTAAGGGTCATAGGCTCTCCGATAACACCTGAGTTTAAAACCTCTTTCAGGGTTTTAGCCATAGGCATGTAACGTACCCACATGGCTTCCGTTATCATAAGATTTTTTTCCTCCGCCAGATCGGTCATCTCCTTGGCCTGAGCATAGTTGGCGGCAAAGGCCTTTTCACAGAGAACATGCTTTCCGTTTTCCAGGCACAGCTTCGCATTACTGCAATGCTCAGAATGAGGTGTTGCAATGTAGATCAGCTGAATATCCGGGTCTTTCACAAGTTCCTCGTAAGAGCCGTAAGCCCTTTCAATGGAAAAACGTGCCGCAAATTCCTCCGCTTTTTCCAGGCTTCTTGAGGCTGCTCCCAACAGAACTACCTGCGGCATCTGAAGCATTGTATTTGCCAGTACCGATGCGATCCTACCTGTTCCCATGATTCCGATTTTTAACGCTTCCATGTCTTAAACCTCCGCTCAATTATTTCATATATTTTCCTGTTCAGTATAGCACATGTAAAGAGTCTGTACAATTATTCTTTTGGATTGTCCAGAGGGGCTGACCCTTTGCACTCCTGCTCCATCCTTTGAACCAGTTCAATAAATGCTTTCATCTCTCTGCTTATCCATTTATCCCTGTGATACACCATCTGTCTCCAGGATTGAAAGTGAAAATCCTTCATGTTAAGAGGCATTAAGGTTCCTTCCTTTATATCCCTGCAAATAGTGAACTCCGGAAGAAAAGAGATCCCTGCGCTGCTGCGGAGAAGCTTGATGATGAATTCTGTATTGCCGATCTCCAGAAAGGGATGAACCTTTTTTCCATAAGCAGCAAGGTACTGCTCCAGCATAAGCCGGTAGCTGGCATCCTTTTCCGTAAGGATCATTGGCTGTGAAATGACCTGATCAATGGTTAGACCTGTTTCCATTCCAAAAGGATGGTTCTTTGAAGCGGCAAAAATAATGTTTTCAGGCTTTTCCATCACTTTCACCCATTTTGAATCATACATGCGCTTATCAAGGAAATACACCAGATCAATGGTATTATTGTTCATCATGGTAAGAAGCGCATCAGGGGAGTCCACAACAATGCTCACGTTGACTAAGGGATAAAGGCGGTGAAATTCCTGAATGAGGGACGGAAACAAGGTAGAACAGATGGACTCTATGGTCCCGATCACCAGCCTTCCGGTAAGCTCCGAGGATACGGATAAAATATTTTTTACATGGGTTAAGTTCTTCACCACATCAGCCGCATATTCATAAAATGTTTCTCCCTCATGAGTCAGGGTCGTCTGCTTCCCGATCCGGTCAAACAAATGCACATTTAATTCCCGTTCCAGCTGTTTGATCTGCACGGTGACAGCAGCCTGGGAATAACCAAGCTTTTCAGCCGCCCTGCAAAAACTTTTCCTGTTTGCCACCTCTAAAAACGTCTTTATTTCCCGAAGCTCCATCTTAAAATTCCTCCCCTTTATAATTTAAAAATATTAAACGTTATCTTAAAAACGTTAAATTTTACATTCACACTTTTATATGGTACATTATAACTGATTAGAAATCAATGATTATTGACAGGCAGTTTACGAAAAATTATGATACTCTCAGAAAGGAATTAATGTTCATATGGAAAGGGAATGTAATAAATACCGCGCCTATGTGCAGATACTAAAGGAAGAACTTCTTCCCGCTATGGGCTGTACCGAACCGATCGCCCTGGCTTATGCTGCCGCAGTAGCCAGAAAAGCACTGGGACAAATGCCTGATAAAGTGGTGGTGGCAGCCAGTGGAAGCATTATTAAGAATGTGAAATCCGTGATCGTCCCCAACACAGGCCATTTAAAAGGCATTCCTGCGGCTGTTGCGGCAGGGATTGTGGCAGGGAATCCGGAAAGAGAGCTGGAGGTCATAGCAGAGGTCTCGCCAGAGCAGATGATACAGATGAGAGAATTTATGAAGGAACGAGAGATCACGGTAGAGCATCTGGATCAGGGGATTAATTTTGACATTCTTGTTACTCTGCATAAGGGATCGTCCTATAGCAGGGTACGCATTGCGGGTTACCACACCAACATCGTACTCATTGAAACGGATGGGACCATACAAAAGAAAAAAGAAACAGCTTTAGAAGAAGAGACGCTGACCGACCGGAATTTACTCAATATGGAGGATATCTGGGACTTTATCAATTCCGTGGATATCTCTGACATACAGGAAATCCTGGACCGCCAGATCCGTTACAACTGGGCCATTGCCGAAGAGGGGCTTAAGGAAAGCTATGGAGCCAATATCGGCAAGGTACTCCTTAAAAATTCCGGAGATGACTTATCCGTCAGGGCAAAGGCCATGGCGGCTGCAGGTTCTGATGCCAGAATGAATGGCTGCGGACTGCCGGTCGTTATCAATTCCGGAAGCGGAAATCAGGGGATCACCGTTTCCGTACCTGTTATCGTATATGCAAAGGCCTTAAAGGTCAGCGAAGAGAAATTGTACCGTGCTTTAGCCTTATCCAATCTGGCCGCCATTCACCAGAAAACCCCCATCGGCAGATTATCCGCTTATTGCGGAGCCGTCAATGCAGGAGCCGGGGCTGGAGCCGGAATTGCCTATCTCTGCGGAGGTGGCTATGAGGAAGTCATCCATACCATCGTCAATGCGCTCGCCATTGTCTCCGGTATCGTATGCGATGGGGCAAAATCCTCCTGCGCAGCAAAGATCGCTTCTTCCATAGAAGCCGGAATTCTAGGTTACAATATGTACATGCAGGGACAGCAATTCTTTGACGGCGACGGAATCGTCACCAAAGGCGTGGAGGCTACCCTTAGAAATGTTGGAAGACTTGGAAGAGAAGGAATGAGGGAAACCAACAAGGAAATTATACAGATGATGATAGGGGTATAACATAGAAAAGACAGCAATTCCGGGGGGCATCCTGGAATTGCTGTCTTTTCACCCTAATCGCTATATCATTGCTCAATCTTAAAGGGATCTCCATACATTTCCCACACAAGAGGCTTTTGTAAAGAATAATTCTCTTCCTTTAAGAATTTCCTTTGGGCAATTGTTCGGCTTAAGTCTTCATGTGCACTTTCAAGTTTCATTACCTTATCTCTCTCATCAAGAAAAGCCGTTAGATAATCCGCTTCATTTCCTCCATCTGCCGGAGATTTCGCTTTATTTATTGCAGCCTCTCTTATGCCAGGAAAACTTTCTTCATATGGAACGGATCCATCACCAGGGCCATGCATTACGATTGCATCATAGTAAATGAACTGACCCAAAATGGATAATCCATCTTTTACTGCCTGATCAACTGCCGGATTAAAATACATATCATCTCTGATTTTGTTCTGCGCTTCCTGAAATTCTGCATCTTCGCTGGCAGCCTTCCAGTCATCTTCAAAAGCTTCCCCTAATCCTTCATGAGAATCCGAACCATTCACTTTTTCAAGAGCTCCTATGTATTTAGCCAGCAGATTCTCTGATTTTGTTTCTGTATAGCCTTTTACTAATTGCAGCATATCTCCCGTTCCAGAACAAAACCCGATGATTCCGGCTGTGTAACCTCTTCCGTCTTCAATATCTTCAATATAGCTGTATTGAGCCTTCCAATCCAACGAAGAATTTTCTGCACTGGAAACCAACTCCATCGCTATCTCCTTCTTTTCTGAGTCTTTCAAAGAACTGCTGCCTTCGTCTTTCTTTAATTGACCGCCGGTTTGGTTCGAAGCACATCCTGTCAAAATCAATAACCCTATGAGAGATACAATAACCATGATTTTGTTAGCTTTTTTATTCAAAAAAATGATCTCCTTTCAATAAACAAAGGTTTACTGACGGCCTAGCGAAAGAAATTAGGAAGATGCTTTTTATGGGCTTCCAATAATTCCTCCATTACCTGTTTCGCTACATCCCCGCTGGTAATCAAAGGATTCATCATAAAGGCCTGTAATAAGGTTCCTCTATCCCCTGTAACAGCAGCTTCAATGGTCAATTCCTCCATAGCTTTCATCAATTGCAGCAATCCTCTTTCCTGAGGTTTAAAGCTTCCGAAATTATAAGGAACCGGGCCTTTTCCTGTTAAAGTACAGGTAACTTCAACCGCACAATCGTCAGGCAGGTCTTTTATGGTACCGTTATTCCGGGTACTAACGGTCATGGTTGTTCTTTTATCATTGTAGATCGAGGTAATCGTTTCGCAAGCCGCATCACTATATCTGGCTCCGCCGCGTTCTTCTAACTGTTTCGGTTTATAATTCAAATTGGGATCCTTATATAATTCATATAATTCCGATTCTATTTTTTTAACTTTTTCTGCACGGGTCCCATTGTTTTTAAAGTCTTCTAATTCCTCGGACAACATTTTATCAGTATAGTAGTAATAATTATGATATGGGCATGGAACCATATGAAGATTTTCAACTTGCTCAAAAATCAAACGATTATCCTTTATATTTGCAACAATTGAATTTGTTTCTCCACTTCCATACATCTTTTTAATCAGTTCATCCGTTCTGTCAATTCCATTTTTATCAACCACCGTGTGCCAGTGCAGATGATTAATGCCTGCAAACTGGAAGAATAAGTCAGATGGCATTTCGTCAAGTATTGCAGCCTCTTCATAAACCGCATTGATTGGAATATTGCATAAACCAACGACCTTGTTCCAATTGCCGTATCTTAAGACAGCTTCCGTGACCATACCGGAGGGATTTGTAAAGTTAATTAACCAGGCTTCAGGACAAAGCTCTTTCATTTCCTCTACAATATTTAATATTACAGGAATGGTCCGTAATGCCTTAAAGATGCCCCCGGCCCCATTGGTTTCCTGACCGATTAATCCATGGCTTAAGGGGATACGTTCATCCAGAATTCGTGCATCTAATAACCCAACCCGCAGCTGTGTGGTAACGAAATCTGCATCTTTTAGAGCTTCCCGCCGGTCCAGAGTTAAGTAAACCTTGCAGTCAATTCCTGCCGCTTCTACCATCCGCTTAGCCATCTCTCCTACAATCTCTAGCTTATGCCTGCCTTCTTCGATATCCACCAGCCACAATTCACTGATTGGAAATTCATCATATCTTTTAATAAATCCCTCAACCAATTCTGGTGTATAGCTGGAGCCTCCGCCAATTGTTACAACTTTAATTTTTTTTGACATAGTAAATTCCTCCATGATCAATTTTCTGCAACTCCATCAACTTCAAAATCCGTTGTTTCAAGTGTGTGATTTTCATTCTCCAACATTTGTTTTTCAGCGATCTTGAAAAATGGCATATATATAACAATCGCAATGACTATTTCAAGTGCAGACCAGATTGCGGCTCTTATATCCCAGCCAGTAGCCATTAAAGGTCCAATAATTGGTGGCATTGTCCAGGGGACCATCATTATCGGTCTGCCAACCAATCCAATGGACATAAGAAAATAACTGCTGGCAGCCAATACTAACGGTATCAAGATGAAAGGAATCATCATCAGTGGATTCATGATAATTGGGAACCCGAAAATTATAGGCTCATTTATTTCGAAAACCGAACCTGGCAGAGCCACCTTTCCCAATTCCTTATAAGTTTTTGATTTTGAGAAAATCATTAGTAGAACTAAGGTTAATGTGGCTCCAGTTCCGCCTACATTAACAAACAGGCTGGAGAAACCAGAAGCAGTGATATAAGGAAGTGCTTCTCCTTTTGCATATGCAGAAGCATTTGCTGCAACAAAGGCTAAAAATATCGGATCTGCAACACCTTCTAATGTCATGTCTCCATGGATTCCTGCACACCACAATAAACTTACTAAAAATGTGTAGAGCAAAATACCAGGTAGACTATTTAACGCATGGAGTAACGGCGAAAAGATGCTTTGAATAAATTCAGTGATATTAAAATGCAGCGGAACACGAATGGTCCAGAACAGCACTAAAATCAGCATTGCAGGAATCAAAGAAACAAAGGAATTACTTACTGCCGGCGGCACACCGTCAGGCAGCTTAAATACCCAATTCTTTTTAATACAGAAATGATAAATTTCAGTCGTAACAATACCCGCAATAATTGCTGTAAATAGTCCCGTAGAATCAAAGCCTGCAGGATCAATGACAAAGCCGTCTGAAAGCTGAGTGGTAATAAAAGCCATTACCGACAAGCCCGCACCGGAAATAGCATCAAGGTCATAACTTTTACTTAGCTCATAACCGATTCCAATCGCTGCTAAAAGTGAAATAATACCAAATGAAACACCGACCGCAGCATTAATCATGTCTTCATAAGGTGCTAAAAAATTGGTCCAGCTTTCAATTGGAATATTTCCTATGATAAGAAAAATACTTCCACTTATGATTGCCGGTAATGTTAAGGTTAAACCATTACGTACCGCTACCAAATGTCTTTGATTCCCCAATCTTGACAATGGCGGTATAATTGTGTCTTGCAACCAGTTCATCAATCTATCCATCTTTATTTCCCCCTTAATTTGTGCTCAAATTCAATCGCCCAAAGCTTTTTTAACTTGAGCTATGACCTTTGCACCGTTCATAGTGCCATATACCTGCATATCAATGCATTCAATGATCTTACCTGGGCAGTCCTTTTCTACTTTCGCTTTGCTGAAACGAACCTGAGGCCCCAGCAGGATGATATCTGCATCCTTTCCCTTGTCCTTGGTGCTTGCAAGTGCATAGGCATTGATCTTACACTCGTAATTTTCTTTTTCAGCTGCCTCTTTCATCTTATGAACCAAGAGGCTGGTGGACATTCCTGCCGCACAAAACAAAACAATGTTTCTCATAACTACCTTCCTTTCTATAATTGAATTATTTTATTCTTAAAATATCAATCATTTCTTTGCACAGGTCCATGACCGTCATGGCATTCATCAAATGATCCTGGGCATGAACCATTAAAAGCCCGACTTCTGCCTTTTTGCCGTTTAACTCATTCTGGATCATTTCTGTCTGAACTTCATGTGCTTCCTGAATCGTCTTTTCTGCATCTTCCATCAACTGGTCCGCATGTGTAAAATCACCGTTTTTTGCCGAACGCAGTGCTTCAATCGCAGTGCTTCTGGCGTTCCCACCGCAGACTACAAGCTTCATAACAATCATTTCAATATCCATTCTCACACTGCCTCTCTCTTAACCTGTATTTATAAGTCTCACAAATGTAATGAAGTATTTCCCCTTATCACTTCCCTACCTCAATGGAAAATAATACATTTATCTAATGCACATTCACATACTATCATACTTTTTTTTAGAACTCCATGATGCCTTTTTCCATTTTCGTAATGGTACCTTTTTCCTCTCTAATCCGGCGGAATATACGCCTCTGCAAAGCTGATCTCCCACAGAGAAAAAGACGTGCGCAAAATGATCATCATTTTGTACACGTCTCACTTTTAATCTTCACGCCTTTCCCTTATACTTCCTTTGGAATCTGGGCTTCTATGCTGCTCATGGCTTCTATAAATGCTTCATAATCCTGCTTTTTGATCAGCTCCTGGATTTGTTTCTGGCTTAATAGAAAGGCCGCCGTCATCTGATAGAAGCGCTGCAGTTCTTCACTGGTATGATCCTTATTGGCTATGGACACCAGGAAAACGGCGCGCACCTTCTGCCCTTCCCAGTCCACCGCTTCATCAAGAATACCAACACATACAAATGTCTCTTCACTGATCGCCTTGTAAACGTGGGGCATTGCCACCATGTTGCCAAAAGCTGTCTTAGCTAACCTCTCCCTCTTGAGCACGGATTCATAAAATTCTTTCGGAAGTTTCTTCTTTTCCATCACAAACTGGCACATACAGCGAAGGACCTCTTCCTTTGTCTGCAGCTTTAAATGAGGCAGAAACATCTCCCGTTCATAGTAATTCTGCACGGAAGATGCCTTATCGGAAGTAAGAACCTTTTTTACATTGACAATGTCTTTGTCATCTAAAAAATACTGGACCTCCAGGATCGGCAGAGGTACGGGAACCGTGATGGGTACGGTGGTAAAGATGTAGTCATATTTTGAAAAATCCACCTTATAAATACTTCCCACATCGCAGGCAGTGATTTCGTTTATATATTCTTTAAACGAATTCTGGTATTTATACTGAAGAAGCTTTGCGCTTCCCCGGCCGGAAGAGCATACCAGAAGTATATTCTTTTTCTCTATTTCCGTCTTTTTCCGCTCAAGGGCAAATGCGAAAGCAAAGGCAAAGTATGCAATTTCATCTTCCGACAAAAGGATATTAAAATGTTCGTTTATGACTGTGACCGCATTGCAGGCCATGGTATAGGAAAGGCAGAACCTTTCCTTTACATCCCGAAGAAGGGGATTCTTTAAGTCCATATCATATTTGATCCTGATACTTAAAGGCACCAGATGCTGGCACAATAGCATGCGCAGCTCCAGATCATTGCGGAAATCAAATTTGAACAGATCATACACCCGTTCCAGCATGACCGTCACCAGATCACTGATTTCCTGGGTGATGATGATATTCTGATCCGCTCCATCGGCATGGTATATCATCTTCTTCCCTGCTAAGTGTATGGCGATGTAAACGATCTCTGTCTCAGGGAATGTGATGTGGAATGTGGATTCTATTTGTTCCGCAATTTCTTTTGCGATCTGATACTCATACCGGCCGTTCAAATTCTTCAAAGGCTCCTCCGGCATGGGCACATAATGGCATTCCATGATCCGGCTGATCGCGATGTAGAGGTGAACAACAAGATTCTGATAGGCAGCTCCGGGAATCAGGAAATCATTCTTTTTAAGAACATCTGATACGCATGCCGCAATCTCATCCATACTCTGATTTCCCTTATGAAGCCGTTTTCCAGAAAAAGACGCGATGCATAATCTTGCCTCGAACTCTCCTCCTTCCAGCTTAATTCCGTAATTAGGTTTTCGGATGATTTTTATATTAAATTTATTTAGGTATTGTTCTACTTCCTTTAGATCCGCAGTCAATGTCCGCTTTGAGATATACAGACTGTCACTCAATTCATCCAGTTTTACATAGGAAGGGCTGTTAAACAAATATTCCAGAAGGTATTGTATCCGTTCTTCCGACGTATCAGGCAGATATTGATCGGAATGATAGGCGTCCTGAATAAAAGAACCGAACTTTTCTTTGTCCGAAACATTCAGATAATATCCTACACCATATTTTGAAAGAATCGTGGCCTCATAGGGCTCTATTTCCTGATTCATTTCTTTCAGCAGATTGCGAATGGTCTTAGTCCCGATACAAATCTGCCCTGCAAGATCTTCTGCCGTATAGTATTCGCCGTCTGACAAAATATCCAGGATCTGTCTCTTCCGCCTATCCATATCTATTCACTCCTATTTATTCATGCCAAATGCGAAATACTTTTAGCTATATTTTTTATGCATATTTACATAATACCATAATTTTTATGGGAACTAAATGATTCTTTTTTCCAATTTAAATGTGGTAATCTCTTCTTACAGACAGATAATATAAAAACCCCATTCCATTGCGGAACGGGGTGACGACATATGTCCATATCTTTTTAATCTTCACAAGACCAGAAAACACACAAATCCGGTAATTTTACACCTCTTCATTTAACTTGCTTAAGCGCGCAGCCTGATCCGCAGCAATAAGAGAATCCAAAAGCTCATGAATGTCCCCATTCATAATGGAGTCAATCTTATAAAGAGTCAGCTTGATCCTGTGATCCGTTACACGGCCCTGGGGAAAATTATAGGTACGGATCTTTTCAGAACGGTCTCCGGTACCGATCTGGCTTCTTCTTTCCTCAGCCTCCGAATTCTGCCGTTTTTCAATCTCAATATCATAAAGCTTGGAACGCAATAACCGGAAGGCCTTTTCCTTATTCTGAAGCTGTGACTTTTCCGTCTGGCTGTAAATCACGATTCCCGTAGGCATATGGGTAAGGCGAACGGCAGAGTCGGTCGTATTTACGCACTGTCCGCCGTTTCCGGAAGCACGCATAACATCGATTCTCACATCTTTATCCTCGATCACTACGTCAAACTCTTCTGCTTCGGGCATAACTGCCACAGTAGCCGTAGAGGTGTGGATTCTGCCACCGCTCTCTGTCTCCGGAACCCGCTGTACCCGGTGGACGCCGCTTTCATATTTCATCTTGGAATAAGCGCCCTTGCCTGTAATCATGGCTACTACTTCTTTAAAACCGCCGATCCCGTTTTCATTGACGCTGATCAGCTCTACCTTCCAGTGATATCCCTCCGCATAATTTACATACATACGGTACAGTTCGGAAGCAAACAGGGCCGCCTCGTCACCCCCTGCTCCGGCACGGATCTCCAGAATAATATTCTTATCGTCATTAGGGTCCTTAGGTAAAAGCAAAATCTTAAGCTCCTGTTCAAGCACCTCGATCTGCTTCTTGGCATCGGATAATTCCTCCTTCGCCATCTCCCGCATCTCCTCGTCGCTCTCTTCCTCCAGTAGTGCCAGGCTGTCTTCCACGGTCTGCTTTGCCTTTTTATACTGGGTATAAGTTTCTACTAAGTCCGCCAGATCCGCCTGCTCCTTCATCAGCTTCCGAAACCGGTTCTGATCCTCTGCTACGGAAGGATTGTTAAGCTCCTGCATCAATTCTTCATAATGAATTAAAATATCATCTAATCTATCAAACATTGATAACCTCCTGAATTTCATGGAAAGGACTGTCGTTTACCTTATACTATAATCATAGTCCGCAGTGCCGCCCTAAAACCTGCGGTTTAAGGGCTCACGGACATTCGTGAACAAACCACGCGGTCCAGTCCTGCCGCATCTTTAACCACCTGGATCTCTCCAAAGCCGGCATCCTTTAATAAACCGCTGACAGCCTCTCCCTGGTCATAGCCGATCTCAAAATAAACCGCTCCTCCCAGGGTTAAATGAAGACGGCTTTCCAAAGCGAGCTTTCTGTAAAAATACAAACCGTCTTCTTTCCCGTCAAGGGCCAGCACCGGCTCATGATCCCGGACTTCCGGCTGCAGTTTTTTTATAACTTTCGTTGGAATATAGGGAGGATTTGACACGATCACATCATACTTTTTCTCTTCCTCTAACGAGGTAAATAAATCGCTTTCTATCAAAGTGACCTTTTCCTCTCCTAAAAACTTCCCCACATTCCTTTCCGCCACCTTAAGGGCTTCCCTGGAGATGTCCACGGCAGTTACGCGTTCAAATCCACCAAGCTTTGCAAGGCTGACGGCAATGCAGCCGCTTCCCGTACACAGATCCAGTACTTCCGGCTGCTTTCCTTTATAATCCTTTAAGACCAGCTCCACCAGAGTTTCCGTATCCTGCCTTGGAATCAGCACATGCTCATTTACAAAGAACTCAAGGCCCATGAACTCCCGGCTTCCTGTAATCTGTTGAAGGGGAATCCTCCTGGAACGTTTCTCTATCATGGACCGGTATTTGGAAACGGCCTCTTGAGAGAAGTCCTCTTCTGGAAGCGCTCTGTTCCTGTCTATAAGAAAATGGACCATATCCGTGCGGAATGCCTCAAAAAGCAGGTATCTGGAATCAAGAGACGCCTCTTCCACTCCTGCCCTTGACAGCTTTTCTGTTCCTTCTTCTATTAAATGCTGCAATGTCAGATTCATGCGCTCTTCTCCGGGAAATTCTTATTAAGAAATCCCCTCCAGTCAAACACAGCCTCCACAGAAGCAATACCCACCTGGATCATATCATCGTCCGGTTCCTTGGTGGTCAGTCCCTGCATCCACATGCCTGGGCGGCTTAATAAATCCACCAGTTTTGAATTGCTGCGTCCTGCCAGACGTAAAAATTCATAGGATACTCCGGCTATGACCGGGATCAGTATGATCCGGCTAAGGATCCGAAGGGGCAATGTATCCACTCTCACCACCATGAAAAACAGGATGCTGATGATCATGACGATCAGGAGAAAGCTGGTTCCGCAGCGCTTATGTTCCTTGGAGCTGTTTCTGACATTTTCCACAGTAAGATCAAGCCCATGCTCCAGGCAGTTGATGCATTTGTGCTCCGCTCCATGATACATAAAAGTCCTTCGGATATCCTCCATGCGTGAAACCAGACCGATGTAAGCGATAAAGATCGCGATACGGATCACACCTTCCAGAATCGCCATTACCGTCTGGGACTTTATAAAATTATGGAATATATTAGCAAGAAACATCGGCAAAACCATGAAAATCAGGATGGCCATTACCACGGAAAATGCCATCACGATACTCATCAACGCCTTTTCCATCTTCTCCCCAAACAACCGTTCCAAAAGCTTTTCAAATTTGGAAGGCTCCATATCCTCCTCATCATCCTCAAAAAAACTGGCTGAAAAGGTCAAAGCCCTCATACCTAACACCATGGAATCCACAAAACTGAATATTCCTCTGATAAATGGCAGAGAAAAAAGCTTCACCTTTTCTCCCATGCTTACATAAGTATCCTTTTTCACTTCAATGGTTCCGTCCGGCTTTCGGACTGCTGTGGCATACTCATCCCCGTTTTTCATCATAACGCCTTCAATCACGGCCTGCCCGCCGATTCCTGAATACTTCATACGCCAAACCACCTTTCTGTTTAAAAAATGGAAGCTTTTCACTAGTTAAAATCCCAAAAAAGGCTGAGCTAAAGTGTTTCCACCAAACTCAACCTCTTCTTTGCCCCTGATATAATAAGGAAGTTCCATACGCCCAATGAGCACATAGAACGGCTGATTTCCTGAATTCATGAAGGAAGTCCGATTCACCCGAGGCTCCTCGAACGGCTAATTTACTAAATCCAGGCTCCACAACCTTTGCCTTCATAAGTAAATTATGCTTCAGCCTTAACGCCATATTTACGATTGAATTTATCAATACGTCCACGAGCGGAAGCAGCCTTCTGCTGACCGGTGTAGAATGAATGGCATTTAGAACAAACCTCTACGTGGATATCTTCCTTTGTAGAACCAGTTACAAATTCATTACCACAGTTGCAAACAACTTTTGCCTGGTAGTAATTTGGATGGATTCCCTCTTTCATGATTTTCACCTCACATACTTTGATTTCTATTAAATCGCAGTCCGTAAACCGACTTTGTCTAATAAACAGCTTACATAGTATAACATAGAAATTTTTTTAATGCAAGCTTTTATTTCTATAAAAAACCCGTATTCTCTAGAAAAAGCGCATTTTTTTGGAGGTTTCCACGAATTCCCTGTTGTTTCTTGTCCTCGAGAATAAGTCCAGTATTTTCTCCACTGCATCTTCCGGTTTCAGGGTATTAGTAGCCTTTCTCACGATATCAACCGTTTCTGCTTCTTCCCTTGTAAGCAGCAGGTCATCCCTTCTGGTGCCGGACTTAAGAATGTCAATGGCGGGGAAGATCCTCTTCTCAGACAGCTTCCGGTCGAGAACCAGTTCCATGTTGCCGGTTCCCTTAAATTCCTCATAAATAACGTCATCCATACGGCTGCCCGTATCCACAAGAGCGGTGGCAAGAACGGTGAGGCTGCCTCCCTCCCTCATGTTTCTGGCTGCACCAAAGAAACGCTTTGGCATATGAAGGGCTGCCGGATCCAGACCACCGGACAAGGTACGGCCGCTTGGAGCTACCGTCAGGTTATAAGCTCTTGCAAGACGGGTAATGCTGTCTAACAGGATCACCACATCCCGGCCATGCTCAACTAGGCGCTTGGCCCTTTCGATCACCATTTCCGATACTCTCTTATGGCGGTCCGGAAGCTCGTCAAAGGTGGAGTAGAGCACTTCCACGTTATTTCCGTAAATGGATTCCTTAATATCCGTAACCTCCTCAGGACGCTCATCAATCAATAGAATCATGAGATGGATCTCCGGGTGATTTACGGTTATTGCCTTTGCCACATCTTTAAGCAGGGTCGTTTTTCCTGCCTTTGGCGGGGAAACGATCATACCCCTCTGCCCCTTTCCAATAGGAGCTAAAAGATCCAGGACACGCATGGCAGTGGTATTTTTTCCTCCCTGGGTCTCCATATGAAGCCTTTTATCCGGAAATATGGGAGTCATATTTTCAAAATTCGGACGGCGTTCCGCAGCACTGGTGGGATAGCCATTGATTTTCTTTACATATAGAAGGGCAGCAAACTTTTCTGCCGCCGTTTTTACTCTGCGGCTTCCATGAATGATGTCACCTGTTTTCATGTTAAACCGGCGGATCTGTGAAGGCGCCACGTAGACGTCATTTTCGCCTGGGAGGTAGTTTTCACAGCGGATGAAACCAAAGCCATCGGGCATGACCTCCAGAATTCCATGAGCCTCAATACCGCTGTCCAGTTCCTGCAGTTCAGGGCTTGGCTGAAAATCTCCTCTTGGTTCTTCCGGAACAGTTTCGGGCCTTGCCTCATTCCTGGCGGATGGCTCTGTGCTGTTTCCCTGTGCCGGCCGATAGCTTGCAGGCCTTTGCTGCCCTTCCGGACGATAGGAACGGACAACCGTCTTTCTTTGGCTGCCGGCCGCTGACTGCATTTGCTGATCCCCGTTCATCTGTCCCTGCTGGCTTACAGAATCCGTATGAGGCTGGGTCTGAGGGGCTGGTTGTGCCGTAACAGTCTTAAAAACCTCTTTTTTTACTCCCTCCGCCTTTTCTGCTGAAACATTCCCCGGCGATGCAGGAAAAGCAGGAGCCTCCTCTCCCTTTTCGCATAGTAAATCTATAATTTCAGCTTTTCGCATGGAACTGCATCCCTTGATACCCTGGGCTTTGGCAAGCTCCTTTAATTCCGCTAACGGCAATGTTTGTAATTTTTCACGCATATTATTCTCCTTCATGATTCCTTATAACAGTTGTTTCGTAATCTTGGGAATGCTTCACGATAGAATATCGCAACAGATGGCCGGAAATGTTATTCCGGCCCAAATCATGATAAACCAGGTCGTACGATACGCCTATTATATACCTTAATTTTAAAAAAGAAAAGTTATTTTTTCAGTTCCTTTAAGTGCTCTTTGATTTTACGTTCATATCCATTTTCCGTAGGATGATAGAACGATATGTCCTCCATTCCGTCCGGAAGATACTGCTGTTTCACATAGTTGCCCGGATAATCATGGGCATAGAGATAGCCCTGCCCATGGCCCAGCTTCGCTGCTCCCTTATAATGAGAATCCTGCAGATGAACCGGCACAGGCATGGTTTTCTGGTTTTGTACTGTATCCAAAGCCTCAAACACCGCCATGCAGGCCGCATTGCTCTTAGGTGCCGAAGCCACATAGGTGACCGCTTCGGCCAGAATGATCTGGGCTTCCGGAAGCCCGATCCTTTCTGCTGCCTGGGCTGCTGCAACTGCCAGAATGAGAGCCTGGGGATCTGCATTTCCTACATCCTCCGCAGCACAGATCATAATTCTTCTGGCAATGAATTTTATATCTTCTCCCGCATAAAGCATTCTTGCAAGATAGTACACGGCCGCGTCGGGGTCCGAACCCCGCATGCTCTTTATGAAGGCCGATATGGTATCGTAATGATTGTCTCCAGTT
This sequence comes from [Clostridium] celerecrescens 18A, assembly GCF_002797975.1. Lineage (NCBI taxonomy): Bacteria > Bacillati > Bacillota > Clostridia > Lachnospirales > Lachnospiraceae > Lacrimispora > Lacrimispora celerecrescens. The sequence continues at coordinate 3,694,279 of NZ_PGET01000001.1, forward strand.
TTGTCATAGCGCACCACCCGCTTTTGGATGCACTCCTCTGCAACCTGAATACTGATATGGATTTTTCCGTCTGACGGATCCCGGTCCGTGGTCATGACTCCCAGTTCCACCGCATTTAAAGCGGCTCTTGCATCTCCATTGGAAACATCCGCAAGAAATTCTTCCGCATCTTCGTCAATCACGGCGTTATAGGAACCCATTCCCTTATCCTTGTCATATACCGCCCGGTGGACCAGTTTCCTGATATCCTCCTTTTCCAAAGACTTTAACTCAAATACCCTGGATCTTGAAAGAAGAGCGCCATTTACTTCAAAATAGGGGTTTTCTGTAGTGGCTCCTATGAGAGTCAGCGTTCCATCCTCCACAAATGGAAGCAGATAATCCTGCTGCCCTTTGTTGAAACGATGGATCTCATCCACGAACAAGATTGTCTTTTTGCCATACATTCCTAAGGAATCCTTGGCTTCCTTTACGATCTCTTCCATGTCCTTTTTTCCCGCTACCGTGGCGTTGATCTGTCTGAACTCTCCGCTGGTAGTGTTGGCGATCACCCTTGCCAGAGTGGTTTTACCGGTTCCCGGAGGACCGTAGAATATCACAGATCCCAGCTTGTCCGCCTTAATGGCCCGGTAAAGCAGTTTATCCCTGCCAATGATATGCTGCTGCCCCACCACCTCGTCAAGTGTCGACGGTCGAAGCCTTGATGCAAGGGGGGACTCTTTTTTCATGGTATTTTCCCTCATATAATCAAACAAATCCATTATTATTCTCCCGTTTTCTATAATCCCTTGAGGAAAAACCTCTTGCGATAATCCAAAAGAAGCCTTCCGGCTGTAACAAGAGTATATCCCTGCTTTGATAAAGTGTCAATGATATCCCGCTTTCCCGCACCCTCTTAAGAGAATTGGTTATAATTCCTCCGGATACTTCATATTCCAGTCATTTCGTATTTTTGTCATTATGTTCATGACATCTACCGTATATTCCAGGCGCATTTCGTCAGATTCTCCGCCAACAGCTTTCTCCATATCCAGAATTTCATACAACAGAGCATCGTCGGTGTTTCCTGCTTCCATCACTTCCCGGCGGTTATCTTCCGTATAAGTGATCACCGCCTTGTCAGCCCTTGGATATTCATATATTTCTATATAGCCCTTGTCAAAGGCCACTGTTCCACGCTTGGGTTGCTTTGCATGAAGAGACAGAGAAATGGTGGCCATCTCCTGCTGATTGTTCATTAGCAGGATTCCTGCCTGTTCATCAACACCGCTGGGGGCAAGCTTTACCTGTGACAGGATCTGGTCCGGCGCGTCTGCCATAAACCATCTTGCAAAGGAAAGGGCGTATACCCCGATATCAAGCAGTGCTCCGCCGGCAAGACCTGGACTAAAAAACCTGTTTTCCATATTATAATCCTTATAGCTTCCAAAGTTCATCTGAATAAGGCGCAGAGGGCCCAGTTGACCGTTTATCACAATTTCCTGCAATTTTTTATAAAGGGGCATATGATAAATTGTCATTGCTTCAGCAAGTACCAGGTCATTTTTCTCCGCAAGGCTGACTGCCTCAGAAAGCTCCTGGGAATTCAATGTAATCGATTTCTCACACAGTACATGCTTACCATTCTTTAATGCCTCTTTTAAATAAGTAATATGGGTATTATGGGGTGTTGAAATATAAATAATATCCACATCATCATCATGAAACATGTCATAGACATTATGGTAAACCTTCTCCACTCCGTATGTTTCTGCAAATTTAACTGCATTTTCATAGGTTCTGTTACCGACCCCATATAAAGTTCTTCCCTGTTTCTTTAAATTTTCTGCCAGCTGTTTAGCTATTACTCCACAGCCTAATGTTGCCCAACGATACTCTTTCATACTCAAACCTCCTTAATGCTCCTTATTTCCTCATGTGCCCGTATAATTCCGCTTCTTCAAAACTTCTTCTATATAATGTATTATGGGCAGTACCTGTTCCTTTGTCAAGTATTGCAGCCAGAGTCTTAAAGTTTGAAACGCAATATTGCATTTTGCATACAAAATAGCCCTATTTGTTTTGACATAAAGCCTGCCTGGCAAATAGGGCTGAACCTTGAGCTTTTACAGTTATTCTGTAATCCTTCCACTACTCTTCGTATTTGATTGAGCAGTTAAAAGGCTGTTTATGTTTCTTAACTGTCATCTCGTAAACTGGACGTCAGTTCTTTCATCTTTTTTTCTGCAAGTTTCTTTTCCGAACTATGTTTTTTCCGCATTTTTTTAACTATGACAAGTAATAAAAGGATGATCAGTAGAATTGAAAGGATTGATAAAGTAACGGAATTTGTCAGAAGCCATTTTAGGAAATTCCAAAACCCCTTTCGCCCATCCCTCTCATAAATCGCTGTTACTTCTTTCTTATAGATGATCTGCCCTGTCTGATTCTCAGCTTCTGCATCAATGTAAGTACCATGATAAACATTGGCTTCTATGGAAGGGAAGGTAACAGCCCCTCCATAGATTCCCCTGATATCTTTTACAAATTTACGTCCATGAGCAGTTGCGTTTCGGATCATTTCTCCATCCTTTGACACAGGATCTCCGTCCCATTTTACGCTTGTTATCTTATAATATTGTGATGGTAAATTAAGATAACTTAAAAATAATTCTGCGTGATCTATTAAAGGAGAACGGTTAGAAATTTCAGTCTGACCCAGCATATAAGAGTCCGCATCATATCCGCTCACGGTTATAGGGAATGTAAAATTATAATCCCAGTAGGCACTTTCTTCTTTAAAACCTACCGCAGGAAGTGTTACATTTAATTCCTGCTTTAAATCCTCATTGATAACCTTGACCCGGGCATCTTCCGGTAGAGAATCTATATATTCTACTCCTTCATACAATACGGAGGCTTCTGAATATTTCGTAGTCTCTTCCGTGACTGCCTTTGAAAGTTCACTGGTTTTTAAAGAATACCTTTTTCCTTCTTGTTCTACTGCTTGGGGTGCATATTTTTCAGGATTTCCAACAAAGGGATCGGAATCATATGTAATAATATCTCCTGGATAGATTTCCTCTACATTATCTGTATGAACGGATTTTAACCGATAGATAATACCGTCCTTTTCATAAATTTCTTTAAACTGTAACCTTCCATCTTCCTCTTTTATAGAGGTCCTATACTCCTTTTTTATTTCAATGAACATTTCCTCCGCACGTGCTATTCCAGCGCACCCCAAAACAAGGGGTACGACAAGGAATATAGCAGCAAAACCTTTCTTCATCCTATTTTTCATCCTTTTTATCTCTTCTTCTCCTTACGATCACAATGGAAGTAACAATACCAACCAGCCCTATACTTAAGAGCAGTCCCCCTCTCAGATTTACATCACCCGTTTTAGGCAGTCTTCTTAGCCAGCCCCACAATCCTTTTCCTTTATAGTTAGAAATTCCAAGACCATTCAGGCTGGATTGATATGTGGCTGTGATGAAACCCTTTTTCTTCCCATGCTCCGGATTGTTATACAATATAAATTCTCCTGTAACAGCTCCATCATCCGTTACATATATAGTCAGGCAAGCATCAGTCTTTATATATCCCTCTGGGGCCTTTATTTCATGTACGGTATATTTTCCAGAGCGGAGCGGAAGGAAGGAGATTCCTCCGTTTTCATCTGTTATTCCTTTGTATACAGGCTCTCCGGCTTCATTTCTGATCTCCAGTTCTGCACCGGCTAATTTTTCTGAGGTTTCAGCGTCTGACTTTTGTATTAACACTTCCGGTGAAGGATGATTTACAACTGATATAGTACTGATTCCTGATACCACACCGTTATGAATGGAAAATGAGTACGTGTGATCTGTTGAAAGGTAGCCAGGAGCTGTCTTTGTTTCTTTGTAGGTATAGGTTCCGTTTTCCGGCATATCGAATTTCGCATATCCATACTCTCCAGTTTTTACAGTCAGGTAAATACTTCCGTTAGGCCGGTAAATAGAAAATTCCACTCCTTTTATTCCCAGTCCTGTAGAAGCATCTATTTTATATAGAAACATTTTTTCAGAACCAGGGCTATGCTGTTTGAGATCTGTCATTGTGACTTCCAATAGTCCAGAGCTTCTTGGCACTGTAAATGCTATGTCTGAGGAAAGAAAATATCCTGATGGAGCTTTCACCTCATGAAGGTAATAAGTTTTTCCAGCCTCTAATCTTCCAGTGATATCTATATCCTCACCTGTTGTTTCAAAATCTGGAATAACCACATTTTTCTGATGATCCAACACTTGTAATATAGCTCCCTTTAGAAGTACACCGGATGAATCTACTTTATTAAGCCGAATCGCAGTGACTTTGTTTTTCATTTCAACCATGTCTGCCGCGCCATTTTTACTTACAATGAAAGGAACATCTTCTGCATATGAATATCCAACTACAGGATAAATTTCGTGGAGCCAGTACCGTTCTCCCGCTTTTAACTTTGCAATGAGTTCATGAGGTTGCGTCCCAGATATCCACTCTTCCACAATATTTCCATCCTTGTCTTTTATGCTCATATGATTTCCTGGCAGCTCCTCACTGCCCGTGATAGACTTTTTAGATAGGATCAGATGGGTTGGATTATCAATCATAATAATAACGTCCTCATCACCGTTTCTACTGACCGTAAATGGAATATCTTCTGCGTAGGCATATCCATCTGCCGGACTGATTTCGTGTACCCAGTATTTTTTTCCGGCTTCCAGCTGGCCTTTTAATTCCTTCAACTGAGTTCCTGTGATAAAGATCAGATCTTCTCCGGCCTTAAAACCATTTCCATTACGGATTGCCTTTGCTGGGGCCTTATCTTCTTTTAAGATCTGAAGCGTACTTCCCGGTAACTGACTGGCTGCTTCTGATGGCGTTCCAATAAGAAGGGAGCCTTTCTGTTTCTTTATTAAGACCTCTGTTTTTTTATCCCTCATGACTATAGTAGTCAGACCTGGTTCATCTGGAACAGTAAAGGTTACACTCTCGGAATAGCTATATCCAGCCGGAGGCTCTTCTTCTGAAAGTTCATAAGTTTTTCCTGCAATCAGAAGTCCGGTTAAAACTATCGGTCCCCCATTAGCAGTGAATTTCTTAATTAATGTTCCATTATTTTTTTCCCGGATAGAGAAGCGGCCGCCTGTTAATATATCTCCTGTCTCTGCATCTACTTTTATAATCTTTATTTCTGTTTTTTGGTCCTGCATGATAATGGTTGTCCGTATGCCGCTTTCCTCCGCCGTGAAGCGGATCTCTTTTTCAAAAGAGTAACCAGCTGGAGGCTGTTCTTCCAAGATGATATATTCTTTTCCTGGAGTAATCAGTTTTGCTGGTATGAGTACCTCCCTTCCTTCTTCTTTCGTAAATTCAAATATGACTTCTCCTGTTTCTGCATCAATTAGGCTGTAACGGCCTCCAGTAAGCTCCTCTCCTGTTTGCGCATCCACTTTCGTGATATATAAGTGTACCGTCCGATCTTCCATATCTACATTATCAACCATTCCTGAAGCATTTAGCTGAAAGCAATAAACTCCGCTTATCAGGCTGCTTCCGTCACTGTACGTTGTGGTTTCCATGAGGCGATAGTTTCCTCCTGCAGTCAAGATATCCCGTATCGTTTCATTGTTCCGGCTGCTTTCGAATACTGCGTTCTGTATAGCCTTTGAAACCTCTCCCGTTACCATTCCTCCTTCAATTTGCCCGGCAGAACGGAGCACACTGTCATAGCCGTCTTTTGGCTCCTGTGTAATCTCATATCTGGTTCCATAGGGCAATCCTGCAAAGGTAAGATACCCATCACCGGTTATTGTGATATTTTCTTCACCTTTGATCCGTCCCTCCGATGTACCACCATATACTTGATATCCAGTTAAGGTCTTTCCAGCAGAGTCCATAAGTCTTACATGGAAAGTAAATTCATCCGTCTGATCCTTTCCGGTTCCGGTCAGCTTATTTATGATGGTAATGGAACCTTCCGGGACAATGGGATTTGTGAGAGTAGTACGCTTCGTAACTACCTCCGTCTGTGTTTCAAAATACACATTTGCCTGCATTCCCGTCTCACCGCTGACCACAGCCACCAAGTCCACCGTACCACTTTCATGGGCAGCGGTATCCGTGAGATTCCAGTTAATAATTCCGTTTTGTTCTACTCCATAATTGGTGGATCTTAAATAATCCAGTCCATCTTTCAGGACCGCATTGATACGGATATCAACTGGATGATTGTAAGGATTGGTATAGGAAACCGTGTATTTTATGACACTTCCTGTTTTTACTGCACCGTGATCCGCTCCTATGCTGCTTGTTACTTGTGCTATAGGGATTTCCCTTGTTACTGGATTTTTGATTGTATAATCATGATTGTCCACATTAACAGTCCAGTTTGCAAGGACGTTACCATTTCCATCGTTCAGCTCCTGCCTTGTTTCCAGGAATGTCCTGGAAGGAATGGAATAGGATCCGTTTTCGTCAAGATAGATCCGTTTCGTTTCCTTAAAGGACTTTTCTGTTCTTCCATCAGAATATCTGGTGTATTCGGTGATTTCATATAAATGGCCGTTTATGATTCCATCCTCTGCTGTTAAAACTTGGCCGCTTCCTGTTCCAATAAAGGAAGGTAGCTCGGTTCCTGTGTCTAAATCTTTTAATATGGTGAATACCTTTACCGGAACTCTTGCGATAACGGTTAGGGCTTCTATGGCACCATTGTCACAAGCCAGCTTTAAGATACTAAAATCATTTGATACATTCCGGATTCCGGTTCCCGCTTTATTCAAGGTAAAGATCACCGGTTTTGAAAGAGCATATCCGGCTGGGGCTTTTAGCTCTTCCATGATGTAAACCCGGTTCGCTGATAGCTTCTTTGTCAAAGTAAAACCAGCCGGACCGGATACGAAAGTCTCAATGGCTTCTCCAGCCTTATAGTACTCTCCCTCAATGACTACAGCCTCATACACAGCTATTTCTGCACCTTCCACAACCAGACCATTATCAAAGTTAGTCTTTTTAAATTGTATTTTTGTTGGCTGGTTCTCAATTTCATAGGTATAAAGTACTTCTTTTCCGTTCTCTTTCCCGTCAAACTGGAACTTCTTCATTCCTTCTGAAATCTGGTAAAGATCCGATGGAGAAATTTCTTCGATAGCATAAGTGAAAGGCCTTATAGATCCATCTGTCTGCACTATGCCCACCGGAAGTCCGGCTATTTCTGCCTTTCCATCTGTCCCAGTTGTCATGTACCAGACAGCCCCGGTATCTTTATTAGATACCATAAAACGAGCGTTTTCCAGTCCCTCTCCGGTATCAGAAGCCTTCTTTTTGATTTCCAGCTTCCCGACATTTGGGATATTTACGACCCGATAAACAGGTACTTTTTCTGTTCCCACGAGGATCTTCATTGGATCTATCTTCTGCATGTAGGGTGGGGCTGTTAGCTCTGCGATATAATAAGTCCCATAAGGGGTTTTATCGATCCGGTGAGGTTTTAAATCTCCCAGGTCAAATCCCTCCAGGATGTCCTCATTAAATTTATCGTTTTCCGTATACCTTCCATCTGACCCGGTAATCCAGGTCTGTATTAGATGGGCTTCATCTTCCATAAAGTTCCCGGCTTCATCAGCCCGGTAAAGGGCCAGTTCTGCGCCCTCTGCAGCATATTCTCTGTCTCCGTCTTTTATAACTTTAAGGACGTTGATATACTTTTCCTCATTTTCAAGGCTGAATCTCTGCACATTTCCAGTCTCTATAAGGACAATAGCCTTTGGATCGGCTGTTTCAAAGCCAGCCGGTGTCTTTTCTTCCACCAGGACGTAATTCCCTACGTTCTTCCCTTCTTTTACTGCATTGAAGGGCAAATAATCAATCCGGTGCATTCCTTCTAAGGAGTCATAACTCTTTATCCCGTTTTCCACTTCATAGTTGAATTGATATTCAAAGTTTAGAGGAAGCCTTCCATCTGAATCAAGGGAACCATCTCTTACATTCCGGTATATAGTGATTCGAATTGTCTTCCCGGCATCAGTGGTCCAAGTCTGCACGGTCCCCTCCCCTTTTCCGGTCCGGATGATTTCGCTCCGTTCGGCTGTCCGTTCCCCGTCTTTCGTGTACCAGACAAGGGAAGTAAGGGTTTCCCCTTTTTCCTGGTAAGCCGCTTCAAAGTCCGTGATAAAACTGGACTGATTTTCTGCCAGGCCAAGAAAGTCCTTTATGCGGTACATAAAACCAGTACCTTTTTCTGTTTTTTCTGTATACTCAGTCAAGTCATCCGTCGTCCAGCCCGCTACTCTCTTTTCCTCGTCATATACCGGCATCACTCCATCCATCAGAATGTTTCCGTCTTTATCTGTTTTCGCTTCATAAAGGGCCAGGTCAGCCGCATGGCTGTTAGGAAGCTGCAACTTTCTTCCGGGGCCATCTTCGTAATATTTAAAAACCTCCAGCTTTGTATGATCATTCTTAAGATTTACAGACTGCACTTCTCCGGTAGCTTTTACCGTTAGTTCCATGGAGTTACGGACATACCCAACAGCAGCATCTATCTCTTCCAGAATGTAATCCCCTGCCGGAATTCCCTCAAAGTATTTCGGAGTCCCGTCTGTGATCCAGTCGGCTATCATTTGTACTGGTGAATTATCGGCTTTATTTTCTATCGTCCATTCTGCCGCCTTACTTTCTGTCTTTACAAAATAGTATCCTTTCGGATAGGTTTCTCCGTCCGTGGTATAAATCCGCTTTGCTTTATAAAGTGCCAAATGTGCCCCGGAAATCTGAACGTAACTGTAGGCTCCCTTCGGTTCCGTGAATGTAAGTCCCTCCTGATAATCACTGAGTACATCAAGTCGGTACCGGTCTGCTGCATCGGTCTTTACAATCTCCACCTTGATCTTCTCATCCTGCAGCCCGGTCTTTTGGACTTCTCTGGTTTCTATTACGGTAACACCCTCCGGAAATCCCCTGGTATAGCCTGATGGAGCTTTGACCTCTTCCATGATGTACGTTCCTGGGATCACCCGCTTTAGCATATCGGCCTGGCCTACGGTCATATCGGCCTTAAATGGATCATTGGGGTACTCCTCTCCGGTGATCCAGGTATTCTCCATGATCCATGCTTCTCCCTTGCGGTGATAAAGCTTCTTATCATCTATGATATCTTCTTCCTTCCCGATATCTTCCATGTTGGCCTTGTCATTGATCCAGTAAGCAGCATTGTTATAGGCAGGAAGAAGGTCATCGTATTTATAACGGACGAAATCACCATCAATGTCATAGACAGGATCGCCCTTTTTGTAGGTTTCAGCCGATCTCTGGTAATACTCCGGAAGGCCATGGCCATTTAGGACCGGTTTCATGCTTTTATCAAAACTATTTCCGTTATAAGTCCCTGTGATATATTCCTGATCCGTGTCGGCGTTGATGGTAGCGATTCTCCAAGTTTTGATTTTTTCTCTGGCAATGACCGCTCCGGTTTTCGTCCGGGATACCTTTACCGGCCATACCAGGACCTTTTGTCCTTCTTTCGCGTAGGCCATACCGGTAGTCGGATTCACAAATGCATCCCGGTTACCATTACTGTCCAGGTGATAAAGGATTGTTCCATGGCTTAAATTAAAGCACTTGTCTGCCGCAGAGTATTTCACCGCAGACAGATCACCTCCGGTCAATTCGTAGACAGGCTGCCCGGCCTTCAGCACGTAGATGGATTCCCGGTTTTTTACTTGTACCTGGTTCCCGTTTCGGTCATAACCGTAAAACTTCCCTTTCGCCCCGGTTTCCGTTACTTTCAGCTCTCCAAAGGAATAGAAAAGAATATCTGTATCCCCCCGCTCTATCGTCCGGTAAGTCCAGATTCCTTCCCCTGGTACTCCGTTTAAGCTTCCTTCCTCATCCTCCTCTCGAATAAATTCAATAGATGATCCAGCGTATCCCTTTAATACCTGAATAGACTGAACATTATTATTCCGGTCCCTTATTACCTCAACACCATCATATCCATAATCTCCGCTGTCCCCATTCTCCACGATTTCTATGGCGTCATAAAGAGTCATCTGCGCCCCGGCCACGTAGCGGTTGTTATCGTCTGCGGTATCTAAGGGCCTGGATATCAGGCCATACCCGGCAAATACCCCATCAACATAGACCGGCTCTGCATCTTCGCCTGCGGCCTTTCTGGATTCTAAGTACTCCAGGGTACCTTTGAACCAGGCATAGCCTAAGTAAGTTCCGTTTTTGTAGGCAAATTCAAGGTTTTCTGTCCCATACCTTTGTTTTAACTCCAGTTCTGTTCCTTCTAACCTGGTGTTGGTTTTGTATATGACCGTCTGCTCAGAGTCCTTGATTTTGGATATTTCCAGGCGTAATGGAGTATTCCCTACATAAATCCTAGCGATGTTTGTAAAACCCTGTGGCCCTTCTCCTGACTTATCTTCATAAATAGCCGCCGCTACCCGGTCGTCTCTGTTTCCGTCCAGGTAGTAGGTAGTCCGGTCGGAATAAATTTCTATGGCTACTGGCTCTGTCCTTATATAACCAGCTGGTGGTTTAATTTCACAAAGAACATAAGTTCCGGCACCAAGAGGCTGTGGAGTAATCAGATATCCGGTATTCTGATCTTGATAGGATGTTTCTGTTAAATCCTCTTCCTTGGCCCCAGTGTGCCCCGCTTCATCGGGCAGAAGGCCGTCCCTGGTGGTTGTAAAGGCTTCAAACTGTCCTGTCCTTCTTCCTTCCTGATCGGTAAGTATCACTTGTTCCGATTCCTTACATATGGGTGTTCCTGCCGGAACAGTTCCCTTCCAGGCATTCCCTTCAAGGGCAATATTCTTGGCTCCCATGGCTTCTAAAAATTCCATTGATCCTTCGATCCGGGTATCCATTTCATAAAACTTTACCAGACCTTCCGTATTCACTCCGTCCTCCCGGGACGCTGCATAAAGAGCAAACAAGGCTCCGTCATGAAGAAGGTTTTCCCCTGTCTCTGAATCCAGCTTTTCAATCCTCAGCTTAGCTTTAAAAAAACTATTTCGAAACTTCGTATATCCAAAGCCTTTGTATGAACTCTCTCCGTTTGGGGATAGGGTACTGTCCGCTGCCTCTGTTACTGCATTGTAAGGGGCCACGACCGTCCATGGAACAAGCATAGGGGCATACTTTCCATCATAAGCTATCTGTACGCCCTGCATAGTCGTTACATTATCTTTGTACTGGATTCCAGCACCATTGTTCTCTGTAATGGTTCCCCCAGGAAATGGAACATCATCAGCGATACCTTTATTTTCTGCCACGGAGCTGTAACGGTAGTATTTTGATACGGTATCTCTTCCACTTAAGCCTTCTGACAGGTAATATGGGACATTTCCACTCGTCCTATCATCCTGCTCATTGTAGTAGTTCTTATATGGTTTGAATCTGTTCTGGCTCAGTGCAAAATAGTCACCTGATCCCGTCCCCGCCACACCATTTCTGATGTTGCCAATGTCCATGCCGTACTTGTAAACTTCAAAGTCGCCATCCGCATTCCTGCCCTTGATTACGTTTACACTCTCCTCATTGAAACGGATCTTGTACTTCCTCTCCATCTCAGGCTGTGTTATGCCAACTGAATAATTGTAATAATTATTAGTCACTTCCGGTGTATCCTGGGAGCCATCATAATCCGCATATACAGACGGGAGAGAGACTTCTCCTGGCTTATCAATCTGGTAATGCTTGTTCTTTAAATCCCCCAGATTGCTGAATTTGGGCTGCTGTTCTGCCACTATATAAGTTCCGTATGGAAGATATTTTGAAGTAGCAAAGTAATAACCATGACTGTTTCCAGCAATGTCACCAAATAGGGTATCCGCTGAAAGTGTTGTAAGATCTTTATCTGATCCGCCATCCTTTGCACTATCCCATTTAATGGAATAAATCCGGTCAAGATCATAAGCGAAGAAGGGGGTTAAATAGTTTTCTGCCTTTTGGATGGCTTCTGAAAGGGCTTTGTCGTAAACCTCATTGGAATGAGCATTGCCACCTGTGGCGCTTACCGTTTCTCCAGCCTGATTTTTCTTCACCAGCTTTGCCACTTCGTCATCCAAATACCAGGTAATGGCAAACTGGCGGACATGATCAGAACGTAGGGCATTATCCGTAGCTATATCCGATGTATTGATATGGTTCTTAATTACGGAATTATTGTGGACCACTGGATACTGTTTTTCTGCACCGCTTGTTCCAAACAGGAGCTTCTTTATTAAGGCAAAAGGCTTAAAAGAAGTGCTTCCATTATCTGTACGATTCCACTTATCATCATTGGCTACAGTTATGGCATCAAAGAACTTTTCATAATTATAAACAGAAATGATTCCTGCTCCATCACTGCTATCCGTCTTTGCCGATTTGGTTTCCAGTACGGAAGTATAGCCGTTATTCTGATTCCCGTTAATAAAACCATTCGTATAGCTGTACAAGGTATTATTGCTTACAATTGCATCCTCTGAGTCTTTATATAAAGGAGAGGTGACACGCTGCACTTTTGTGAAAACCTTGTTTACCAGGGCCGGGAATTTCTCATTTCGATCAATCACATTAATTTCATTTCCCAGCCTGTCCTGCCAGATTATATTTCCATCATTGTCACGGTAAAGTCGTTCCAGATTTGATTTTAAGTATATCTTAAAGCGGAAGTTGTCCATCTTCTTGGCCACCGTGTCTCTTCCAAGACGCCCGCCAAGGGTTCTTGTAAACCAGTCATCATGGATTTCGGCATAGGAGTTGGTGTTGTCGTATGTCTTTTCATCAATGGTCTTCGTTACCTTGATCTGCTGTCCGATGATACGTTCCAGCACAGGGGTTGGTGTTTCACTTGTATTTCCATCCTCAATAAGATTGTGATATCCATTGAAAATCAAATGCTGATTCTTAATAAAGGTCTTGTTGGAATCAAATTCTGCGGAAGTAGAGACTCCTGCACCTGCTCCGGAAACACGGATTACATATTCTGCATTGGATATACTAGCCCCAGCCGTATACCCCCACACATTGTTTGAACCGATCTTACTTATATCTTCATTTGTTACAACGGTCTTTCCATTATTAAGTGCGATTGTAAAGTTACCTGATTTTGCTCCGGTTAGGTCCATATCCTTTGAACCGACATGAATGGTATATTGCTTTGAAACCTTATCATAATAGTAATAGCTGCTGCCCACCCGGTTCGCCACTTCCGTAGAGTTAACCTGGGGAATTTTAGAAGAGTTTACATTCTCTTCATTTACAATGACCTCCTTGTAATTCGGCTTCCAGACTTTCCTGGTTACGGGAGCATGGCCTACGTAAGTACCGCCATTTAAGTGCCAGTAATCGTAAAGGGTTTCTCCTGCAGCATAACGAAGGTACCTCTCGCTATCTGTCGGATACATGGTTTTATCCGTTGGGATTCCATCATCACCCACTTCATAATCTGGTGTTACGTTAATCATGTATTTGCCTGCATTTCCTACTTCTGCAGCATTTAATTCATTCCCTGTGTACTTTCTGATAATATATCTTTCGTAGGTGGTATTCAGTTTTGTTAAGTAAGCAGCAACGATATCGCCACCGGAATTTGTTTGATACAGCAAAGTCCTCCCCGGATTCATACCGACAACGACCGTTACAATGACTTTCCAGCCGTTATATTCCACTTTTTGAAGGCCGCCATAGGTAAATACTTTTTCATTGATGTAATAATTTAATATTGTTTCGATCACTGATTTATTAGTCGTGGCATTCTCAATTTCAAGGACCATTTCCGGCCTGCCATAGACAATTTTTCCATTCACTATCCGTTTCTCATCATAGACTGGGACATCAGTCGTAGAATAATCACCATCTTTCGGAGTTTCCATATGGAGAGAATTACGCATCATCTGCTCCAATTCAGCTTTCACATAATTTATGTTACTTTCTGAAATCGTGAAAGCGCTGGTAAACCTCGCCGGGTCACTGGCCGCAGCAGTCCCCTCTGTAGGAAGTTTATCGGCTTCGGTTCCGTAGGCTTCGTAAGGAACCTTGATGCTTGCAGTGACCCCTGATTTCTCAATCAGGTTTCCATTGATATCACGCTTATAAACGGAGTCTGATTCTGCTGTCAGATAAAATGGTGCTTCCTTTGCATCAACCCAGTCTCCTCCATCCACTTGCCGGATCACTACTGGATTCAATGTGACGTTGTTTAGATATATATCCGCTCCTTCTGAAATTCCATCAAGGACTACGTTATAACCATTCGTGGCATCCTTTGATTTTGTTTCGAGAAGAAGTAAGTTTTCTTTATTTCCATAAGCAGCATTTTCTTCTGGGAAGGTAACTGCATGGTATAGCTGCCTTGTTATCCAGGCAGATCCTGCCGGAGCCGTTCTTGAATCAGTGGTGCCGCCATAGGACTCACGGGTACTTTTTTCTGCATTGGTTACCTCCAAATCCTTTCCGGTAATCGAAAGCTCATATCCTTCGGAACGAGTAAGTTCTTTGATATAATAATTGCCAAGGATTAAAGGTCTTCCTATCCAGCTGTCCCCATTCATGGTTTTATTATCTTTATAGATACGTCCCTTTTCCTCTTGTGGATGTGCTTTGTCATAATCGTTTTTGACATACAGGTTTTTTGGATATTCCTTTCCGGTATATTCAATCTTTCCTGCCTTGTAATTGTAGATACTATGAGGTCTTTCTGTTATCGTTAAGAAGGAACCTTCCCCATTTTTATCAGTGGCCGCAACTGAGACAAGATCATTTGCATCAAATACCACTCCAATACCGGCTGTTACATTTCCACTTCCATCTCGCTGTGTGTCCGGTCCGTAAATAGGATCAGCCGCAAACAAACCATATACTGCACCTTCTAAGGTTGCATCTCCCTGGGAATCTCCATAGGAATCAAAATCTACAGACTCCCCGGCCTTTAATTCCATATCTCTCTTATTGAAATGAACCTGTCCTGGTACACGATGATCGTATACTTTAAAGGTATGAGCTGTATTATTACTCGGTCCTTTATCTACTTCCGGTTGGCTGTCCTCTTCTCCTTCTTCAAACATTTTACTGGTAGCTCTGCTGAGAGCATTTAAACCAAGCTTTGTTGTCATGACTGGTTCTTCGTCAGTATTTTCAGCAAAAAGTCTGACCTGCCTTATTCCTCTTTCTTCTTTAGGAAGAGATGCATCGGAATCTGTGGCCAGACTATGTCTTAATGAAAGATTCATAAAGTTCCTTCTAGCCTGAGATGGAGTAGATTCATCTTCATCATCTAAGAATTCATCCAGAAATTCCTCTTCTGTATCAAACTCTTTATCATATAACTCTTCATCCTCCTTAGCGGTAAGTTTGACGGTTATCTCCTTTTCCTCTGCAAAAGCACTGGGAAGCCCTATAAACTTTAGTAATTTGTTGATGATTCTTTCTTTTAATGGGAGATCATAGGTTTCTTTCAGGATTAAATCTCCACTTTCCTCATTATCATCAGAATATGTAGATGAAGATGTACTTGCCACATTGCTATCGTTATCAGCAAGTAATAATTCTTCCTCATCTGTCAGGCTGGAAATATCTGATTCAGGGATTTCCATGTTTGTTAAACTCCGCATTGCTAATTCCGTAAGGTTGTCTTCACTACTTGAACTGCCCTTCGTTATATTTCGGACATATCCCGTAACTCTTATATCTGCATTACTGGAACTTTTCCACCTTTTAGCTCTTCCGGCTTCGGAAGCTGCTGTTGTGATAATTTCAATCGGAACGTCATCCGGATGTCCCGGATCATGAATGATGTAGCCATCCCTTGGCTTTGTTTCCCTGAACGTGTAATCATACTCAAGATTGATAAATATTTCATATGCATCATCCCTGGCAGCCTTACAGCCTGATGCTTCAAATGCTTCTTCCTCAGACGGCTCCTCTTCACTACCGCATTCCCAGTGATGGAATGTTCCTCCACTGGCCGCCACACACGCTTCACATTCATCTACTGCCGCTTGCCATTCCTCCATTAATCTTTCATACTCTTCTGCCCCCTCATCGGTGTCATCGCTTCCTTCCCCTTCTCCTTCCCCTTCTTCTCCACCTTCCGATTCATCAATTTCCGGTTCCGGGGGAATTGGATGGCCATTGCAATAAGCATGACTAAAATCATAAAAACGGGTATCTTTATGGGAGACTCGCCCACTGGCATCCGTTACAAGATCATCGTCAAATATCAGCCAATCCTGCCAGGTTGTTGGATCTTCTCTCATGTTGTCTTTTATGATTCCGCCATCTGATTCATCATCACTTAACTGGCTATCGTCGAAATGCTCCAATACCTGCCATGTAGAACCCTGCAAAGGATTTCCAGTTTCATAGTCTCTTTTTTCCAGATCAACTTTATAATTGGTTTCAAAGGTTTCATTGTGTCGATAAACCTTTAAGGACACTTCTCCTCCATCAGTAATTAATGAAGGGGTATTTGAACTGTATTTTGTAGTGAGGAAAAACTCGCAGGTTTTTTCTTTCACATTTCCTTTTGCTCGATATAGTTGCTGTGAGCCTTGGATGTTACACTGGAAATACTCCAGGCTACCTGTGACTTCCAATACCCTAAAAATAGCTGGATTATAACTAATCTTCATGACAGCTTCGGTTGGTTTTTGTCCAGCCGGGGCTTTAGGGAAACTCCAAGAGAGATTCTGGCCTTCCGTATTAATGACCAATCCAGGCGTTACTGCTTCAATGATACAATATTTTTTAAATGTTTCCCAATCTGTAAGCCCAGTTAACTCATACAACTTAGTTGTATCTATCTGCCCAGGGCCACTTCTTAAATCATTGATATACATAGCCTTGCTCTCGGAATTGTACCTACTGATTAACTCTAGGATATCCTTTGGTTTTTTACAGCCATCTGGAATGTTCTCCAAAGACATAAAACCGTCATTCGCTAAGTTTTCTACCCGTTCAGACCCACCATTGCTTTTCCCTTTCGACCATGCGACATCTCTTGCTTCATCTTTAGTAATACGGCCAAACTGAGAGTTAAGAGATGTATTTAAATCATAACTTTCAAACGCTAATATATAAGCCCAGAACATTCTTTTCTGCTCAATGGTTCCTTTAAAATAATCAATATCTGAATTAACCTTAGAATAATCGTAATTGCTATGGGCTGTAGCACCTGAGTTCATGCATAAAAACCATTTGTCTCTATCATCACCGGGAGCCCTTCCCATTAGGTACGGATGTCCGGCCTGTCCGGAACTGACAAACACTAAACCAAAACCCCAGGTATTAAAAATACCTGGTGGTAAATACGTAAAAATAAGTGTCAATAATAAAATAGTTGCAAGTAGCCCAGCAATTTTTTGATTTAGTTTTTTACCACTTTTCCAACTTCTGATCATCTATTCTCCTTATTTTTCATCGCCTCTCGTTGTTTTGAGCAAATAAAAAAGCTACCGATTATGATTAACCGATAGCTTTTTTATAATATAATTAATTAAATTTTATAAACGGAGCCCGTTCTCCATAAATATATCCATAAGAGATATTAGGAAACTTTCCTTCCACACTTACTGGAATTTCATAGCCAGTTGCTTCACAGTATTCACCTAATTTTGCTAATTGCGGTTCGTCTCTTAAATAAAAAGATGGAGAATAAACATCTGCTACAGTAAAGTAATTATCTTTACTGGTTGGCTCATAAGCTAACCACATTCCATCCACCAAAAACACAGGATAAATATGATTGCCAAAACCAAGTCCATTAGAAGGTAATCCAACACACGCCGCTAATAAATACGCTGCATTAGTATATCCATTACAATCTGCTTTTCCATCTACAAGGCAGCTGTAAGAATACTGCGTACCTTCATGGTTTAGATAATCAGCCTTTGTAATTCTTTTTGCAATCTGTACCGCTTTTTCGTAATCTGTTGCATTTCTCCAATCAAAACTGTTTAAGAAGTTCCGTATTTCCAATGTCAGACGGTTCAGCTTTTCTTGATCCACCCCCTCCAATCCTGTAGTTGGATAGTCCGTCAATTTTGCAATAGCAGCCAACTCCTTTCCATCACCAAAATAGTTAAGAGAAAGAGGATCCCTGTTTCTGATGGCAAGATCCAAAGCATACTGCAAATGATTATTTGACTCATAGAAGAAGTTATTCGGATCGCTTTTCCAAGCAGTTGTACCAGTAACCGGACTGGTCACAAACCATTGTTCCATATATCCTTTTAAGGGATATTGAGGATCATAATTACCTGCGTTAGCCTTAGCTGGCATGCTGGCATACTGTATCTGCACAACACCATTCACAACCCACGCTCCATCTGAATTAACTGAATAACCGTCAGGAGTGGTCATGTTAGCAAGCATCTTCCCGGTCGTATCAAAGAAGTAGGATTTTCCATCAATCCAATTCCAGCCTGTTGCATAAGAGCCATTATCATTCTGGTATTTCCACACAGCACCTTCCTGCTTCCACTGTCCTGCAAAAGAAGTTATAGCTGATCCAATTATTAAAATAACTGATGCAGCAGCCGTCAATAATTTCTTATTCATACTTAAATCCCCCTTAAAACTTATTTAAAAATTCTCTTTCAATTTAGTCATCATAACACATAAATTACATGTGTCAATCAGCTCATGTTTTAATATGTAATTTTTTTAATCATTTTCTATCAGTTAAATATATTCGGTTGTCAAAGTACAAGATCACTATTTTATCCCCTAATTAAATGGCAAATCTGGATCAGCCACTCCATCAGATATATTCATAAAGCTGTCCCCTACTACATTAGGCGATGCTGGCCTGGAATTATCAGAAGATACATTCCTGCTATCAGCAAATTCCTGTTCATCCACAATGATATCCGTTGTATATACTCTATTTCCGTCCTTATTTGTATAACTCCCAGTCTGGATTCTTCCGTAAATCAGTACTCTCATACCCTGGCGGAAATATTTTTCTGTAAACTCACCTGCTTTGTCAAATGCAACGCAATTGATAAAGTCAGCTGTCTGTTCATTGCCGTCCTGATTCCTGCGGCCTCTGCGGTCAACTGCGAGAGTATACCTTGCAACTGCCATAACATGCTCTCCTTGGGAATATCTTACTTCTGGGTCACGGGTTAATCTCCCCATTAAAATTATACGATTCATATTTTCCTCCATTCCTCCCTGCCCCTATGAGCAGGGGTTATGTATTTTTATTATGTTGTTTTACTGTACCCATTGGCCTTTCTTATTAACTGTATATCCATCTGGTGTAACAGTGCTGATTAAGAGTTTACCTCTTGTTCCATCGGAAGCAGGGTTAAAGAAATACCATGCTCGCGCTTCAGCTTGTCCCGCTTCACCGGGTATGTACTGCCACCCGGTAAGCATTTGGCCCTGAGTTCCGTCCATTTCAGTTTTTAAGTGATAAGTATTTCCATCTGGATCTGTTAGCCAGCCTGTCACCATAAACCCATCTCTGCCAAACCGAAACCAGGAGGCTTTTTCCTGCTCTCCGGTTGCGTATGGGTTACTGATATATGCCCATTCATCAGCATACGTCCGGTTTGACGCAAAGATCCATTTTCCATTTGCCACCTGTGTCCAGGTTCCCGTTACTGCTCCAGCCGGAGCTGCTGGCCCCTGTGTATTCCCTGCAGTCGTTACTCCCACGGAGTGGGCACTGCTTCCGCCTCCAGAGGAACCACTGCCTCCGCCGGAGCTGTTGGAGGTCGTATTGTCTATTACCCTAAAATTAAGAGTAACAGTTACCGGATCAAACATCTTTCCATCACTCGCAGATGCATAAACTGTTACCGCTGCGGTTCCGGTATATGGGTATTTTGTCATGGCCTTCTTAATCCAATTCGCCATAACCTCCTGTTTTTCATTATAAACTACAGGAGTCGCGTTTCCTTCCTGATCCACAGTAAGGATACTGGCATCAGAGGAACGCCATAGTACATTCTTCATATCCTGGATTCCGGAATAAATGGTAGCATTGAATTTCTTGCTTTCAAATCCTTTCCATGAATAAACGGGGTTGCTTGATCTTCCTGTCTTTGTGAGTATCAGGTCATAGTTCTCACCTTCCCGGTCTGCCTCGATGCATTTTGCCTGGAAGGTTAATGTAATCTTACAGGAAGCATCTTTCTGGCCATCTTTTGTTACGGCCATGATCTCCACGTTCTTTTCCGACCGATACGGCGCCTTTGAAAGTGCTTCTCTGATCCACGGTGCTCCGTCAACCGGTGCTACATTCCCTTCCTGATCCACCGTTACTGTTTCCGGATCGGAAGATATCCATAAAACGCTTCGATCATAGGGCTTATGCTCTGTGGTATCCTCCACCTCCGGAAGAACGGCCGCGGACAGTTTTATCGTTTCAAAGCCAAACTTTTGGACTGTTACGGAATGGATGTCCCCTGCCTTTTGATACCCAAGACTATAAGAAAGCGCTGTCCTATCCAGAGTGATCCCTTCCGGAATGATCCTTGTCTGGTCATCGGTTACAAACTTTACGTTTACCTGGCATGTGGCAGAAGCCTGATTTCCAAGCTTGTCCTTCCCATTTACCATTACAATTACCTCCCGGCTTCCGGCTCCAGATATCTTTGCATACTTATCACTCTCCCGGATCCCATTATCCGATGCCATGATATTTCTGATCCAGGCAGAATCCTTTCGGACAGAAACTGATGCCTCCCGGTAAGCTTCTAGATCCTGAGATACTAGGGCCACTGCAGGGTCCGAGCTTGTCCAGGTCACTTCATCCCTGGAGAAAAAATCAGGTGTAAGTGTAGCCGTTAATGACTGGGGTGCCGTTACTGACACGATTTCCTGTGGATTAGTCCGGTCCCCGGTTAAGGTTCTTGTTACGGTATATGTAAGGGCCTGTTTATCTAGGTCGGCCCCCTCCGTTGCCACTAAGGTATTATCCAGGATCTGATATGTGACATTGATCCGGCTGTTCGCCATACAGGGCTTACCTTCAAAGGAAGCGGAAGGCCTGGTCTGTGCTGTCAGGACCGCAACGCCGCCGTTCTGGTGTCCGGCTCCATAAATTGTATTGGGGATCTTATACTGGTAATTCCCTTCCGCCTGGGTTCTTTCTGCCACTTCTGTGATGCTTGTAAAAAATGAGGAAGAAAGGTTTACAGTAAGGCTGGCTGATTTGGCCGTATAGCCATCAGTCCCCTCATCATCATTTTTTGCCAGGCTGATAAGCTGAGGATCGTCAATGCTCCATTTCACCCGGCCGTCCTCTACGTCATTATTGGCATCAATGATGGCCTTGATATTTACTGGTTGAACTTCGGTTCCCTGCTCTAACACTCCGTTGATATAACGGGCAATTAGCTTCCCTTCCTTATTCCTGATCTCTGTGGTCTTTACTGGGCTTTTCCGGTTACCTGTCCTGGTCTGTACTACTGCAAAAGAATAATCCTCTGGTTTCACCTCGATGGATACTGCCACCTTCTTATAAACCGCTGATACAGATATATCCTCCTGCGGCATCGAAAAGGTATAGGCATGGCTGTTATCCAAATAAATAGTACTCTTCTTTACTCCTTTACTGTTTGAGTAAGTTGGAGTACCCTCCATCTGGAACTTTTCTGTATCCGTATTCTTTGGAGCTGTTGTTACGTTTACTGTTGTCCCGGCTGCGATGGCACCCCGATGTTCCTTATCAAGAGCTCTGGAGTACTGGGAGCTTCCCCTCACCTCCAGGGTAGCGATATTGTAGAAGTTCTGACCATTTGCCGCCGTATCGATCTGATTCACATTTAACAGATACCCCCTCACGGGGCGCCCCAGGGAATTTGGGGCAAAATGATCCAGAACGTAATCCCCATGTTGCTCATCCACGATGGTCAGAATGCCATTTTCTAATTCTTCGTAAAAATACCGGTCTGATATGGTCTTTTTAACCCCGCCCTGCACCAGGGTATAATGCAGATCCCCGGCATGCCAGTAGCCTACATGCGCAGCATAGGTATAGTCGTTATCATCACTGATCTCTGATCCGCATACATTGGAGCTGATCTTGCTTTCAGAATCCGTAAACAGATAGGCCACATCTTCTATGTAATTAAAGTTTGTTGCGGCTCCCTGCCTGGTTCCGATAAAGGTCCCCTCTCTTGCCAGGGAGCCAAGCTGAGAGTTTCCGATGGTCCCCTCAAACCGTGCCACTTTAAGTTTCCCGGCTGCATATCTTCCGGCGATCCCTCCGATAGCCGTTGAATGGTAACCGCCTATGGTTCCGCTTACATGCGTATTGTAGATATAGGCTGCATTCTGGTATCCGACAATCCCCCCGATATAGCCTGTTCCCTGGATTCTGGCCGTGGTTCCGTCCCCTGTGGAAACATTAGAGTCCACGATATAAGAATCTGATGCAATTCCGGCAATCCCTCCAACATAAATCACATCCGCTCCGCCTGTGGAATCAATCATCAACTTTTCACAAATAGCGTTTTCAATGACGGTACCGCTGATCTCTCCGGCGATTCCCCCTGCAATGCCGGTAGATCGGATATAGGCACTTTTCACGGTAACGTTCCGAATCTCGGAATTCTCAGCATACCCGGCCACAACTCCGGTGCGGTCTTTTCCCTTAATCTCACTGCTGTCCGGTATGATAGTAATGTCATGGATCCCCGCATCCGAGACTGCCCCAAACAGCCCTACATTATTAAAGCTGGCGAAGGAATTAAGCTTTAAGTTTTTGATGGTATATCCGTTCCCGTCAAACTGACCGCTGAAGGGATAAGGGACCTCACCGGCATTTTCAGAGGAATCCCTGTAAAAACCTATGGGTATCCAATCCAGTCCCTGTAAATCAATGTTTCCTCCTAGGGCAAAATAGCATCCGGAATAGTTACCGGCATATTTCATCTCCCCAGACTCCGGAACCATCATTCCCATGGCGGTCAGCTCCGAAAGGCCCATAAGCTGTTCCCTGTTCTTAATAAGAAAGGGTTTTTCTTTTGTACCTTCTCCCTGGCTCCCGCTCAAGAATTCAAAGCTGGTCTTTCCTGCCCAGGCATCCCAGATATCACCCAGGGAGCTGAAAGCGGTGGTCTTTACCGCTATTTTAGTGGGAAGTATCGTAGATGCATCTTTTGGTATTTCTTCCGCTTCAGAAGGAGTGGATTCTCTTAACTCCTCATCCATCTTTCCATCTGTATCTAAACCGGATTCCAGATCCTCGTTGGTCTCTTTCTCTTTCTCTTTCTCTTCCTCCACCTCCTCATTGTCTTCCGTAATCCGGTCCGCCTCGGATGAAGTGGCTGTCTGAACTGTTTTTTCTACGATCTGACCATTTTCCGCATATACTGCCCATGATGGCAATGTACTGGTACTTATTACTATGGTTGTACAAAGCAAGCTGGCGAATCCTTTCATTCTTTTTTTCATATTCATTTTCCTTTCTCTATTTTGTTAACCCGAATACGTCCTGGTATTTTCTCAGCCAGTCCATCTGCTCTTTATCTTCCAGTTCCCTCTGCTCCGGATTCACTGCTAGAATACGACTAAAAAAGAAACCGGATAACGTTAATACAACAATTCCAAACATAATAATAATGATTCCCATAGATCCTCCTACCCCTGTGGAATTGCCATGGCTGGCCGGATTCCAAAGCTCGTCTCATTTACACTTACCGGCTGAATATTTCCATCTACCAGGCTGACCACATAGATTCCGTCTCCATAAGGAAAATCATTTAGTCCGCCATCCTGCGGGGTACGGAGATAATATCCCTTAGAATAAGCGGAAGCCTGTGTTAACGGATTGTTGATTTCACTTCCGTTAAACCGCCAGAGAACATCCCGGTACTTAAGTGCCTCATCCAATGACAAAATGAATACTTTATCCTGCAAAAGCTGAAACATCTCTTTCATAGCCATCAGGTTGTTATCATTGAACTGTTCATAGCTTCCCTTCCAGGTGGCACCTATATATGACCTGGTGATCCCAATATAGGTTTCATAGACAAAATCAGCCTCCGCATGATTCAGAAGCCATTCCCGAATCTCTGAGTATTTATAATTGTTATTAGATCCAAAACTCAGTTTATTTGATAACCCATCAATAGCTTGCCGCGTTTTCTCGAGTATGTCTGACCGGATCACGCTGTCACATAAAAACAATGCCGTCCGCTGGAAGTTGCCCATTGCATCCTCATAATCTTCATCAATGCAACGAAAAAGATAGACTTTGTTACCAATTGTCCGGGCCTGTACATCTCCGATGCTGTAATGCATGTTTTTCGGTATTTCAATGGCTGGCCTATAACATACTTCACAGATTCCGTCATGACTGAAATCTATATGGCCGGTCGCTGGCAGCATTACGGTTTCTTCTTTTCCGCACTTCCGGCATCGAACCGTTTCATATCCGTTTTCTGTACATGTAGTATTGACCTTATCTGTAAGCTGATAATCGTGGCTGCAGATGCTTTCATCATAGGTTTTTTCAAACCCAACCCTCACAATCGTATATTTCTCATTTACTATGTTGAATTCGTCCATGACCAGCTCAGATAGATTCTTAATGTTTTGGAATATCTGACTTATGATCACGGTACTTGGCACATGCCCCTTTGCAATGAGATAGATTTCTTTCCGTACCGTACCATCAGCCATTGACACCAGATTAAGAAGCCTTTCATTGCTTTCCTCTATATTCTTAGTAATAAGCTGCTGATTGGATGGCTCCTGACCGCTAAGCATAATGTCAGCATCCTTAGCAATTCCAAGCCATTTTTCCAGCTTGGCCTTGGCTTCCCGATCCTGGTCCTCCTCTTCTTGGAGGTAATTTCCTTTCTCATACTCAATATAATATTTCTGGGTCCCATTGCCGTTTACAATGACACTCCACGGACTTGATACAAGGGAATGATAATAATACCGGTCTGCACCTAAAATGATTTCCGGAAAATCAACGACAAGGAGCCTATCCTCTTCCGTCTGACCCTTCTGGACTTTCAATATCTCGTTGCTGTGATTTCCCTTTTCAATAAAATAGAGATTCCAGTCAACCCTTCGGGCCTCTGAAGGGGAGGCCACACCTTCTTTCTCGTAATAGACATTCAGGAGCATATGATCGTTGGTCAATTTAAAGCGTTCCTTCTGACCCTCGCACGGCTTATAGCCATAGATAACCGGCTGCGTGATAGCAATCAGCTCTCCCTCCGTACCCGTACCAGCCACAACCTGTAATATGGTTTTTTCCTTAACATCCATATACCGTACCGTGTAACTGTACTGATTTATTTCCTTCTCTGGTTCGTTGGTTTCCACCGAGGGTTCCTCCATCGCCGGCAACCCTGGAACAGCTTCTGCTTCTCCCGCACCTGGTATCAAATCTTTGGGACCACGGTCTGACTTAGTGTCCTTATCTGTTTTTGTACTTCTTCCCCGGCTTCCTGATCCTCCACCTCCAGAGCCACTTCTAGAAAGTTTATTTTCCGAAGCTGCCTCTTTCACTATGACTGTTTGTATTCCTTTTCCAGGTACATATCGTACTGTACCATCTTCATCGGTCCAGGCCCCAACAGAATCTACGGTATACCCATCCGGCGTTTTTTCATTTATGTACAGAGCTCCTTTGGGATGGTTATTTTCAGATAGGTCGGACAGGTAATAGCAACATCCATCAATCCATTGCCAGCCGGTTAGCATTTTCCCCTTCGTCCCGTCAGAGACAGGGTTTAAAAAATACCATTTGCCGTCAATCAGTCTCCAGCCAGTAACCATATAACCAGTATCATCAAAGTAATACCACTCCCCGTCAATCAGCCTCCAGGTATTCTTTTCATAAATCTGATCTACCTCATAGGCCCAATGGTTATCCTTCTGTATCCAAGCACCATAGCTTGGAATTGAAACAGACATTACTGCCAGGGCAACACTTAATAAAGTAAAACATTTTCTTTTATTCATTGAAAAATTTCATCACTCCTTACTATTTGTTTTTTCTCCTTCCAAACAGACTTTTTTATAAATCTCTTATATTCAATTAAGATCTTTCAAGCACTTTAATTTTCCCGCATTAAATAGGATAATTTGGTATGCAACAATGTATACAGACTGTTTGCTCAAGAAGGGATATATGGTTCCTGCAGGGTATAATTCCTCAGGTTGTTCCCAATAAAAAAGAAGACTAAAAAAATGATATTTTGTTTTAAATTAATTGATAAAAAATATGGAATGTTATGGAGAAATAAATATTATCCAAAAGAAGTAATGCCTGAATTGCAGGAAAAGAGATTGTCATACCACATAAAAGTTCATGTCTTTTATAGAGACTATACTTTGGATCTCTAATAAATAACTAGACTTGCTCTAAGCAATATTCAAAAATGTAATGCATAAACTTAAAAATACGCTAATAATGGAATAAGATAAAATCAGAATATAAAGAAATGATATGAATAAGAAATTTGAAAAAACAGAAGGTAAAATATACCAACACAGGAACAGTAAAATACACTGAATAAGTTCCTCACCGTCTATATGAAAATAAACCGTAATAAGTAAAATTTACAAAATATATAATATTAAAAATGGAATTAAACGAATTGGGATCATAGAAAATGAATTCAGAGATGAAAGACTATTGTCTGCCTTGTCAGACGATTATATGATACCAGAAACATATTTGAATAAGCCAGGTTTAGATAGGATTCTATTCAAAGTAAGCCCATGGCAATACAAAAATTCAATATACCTCCTTCCGGAATAGATCAGACAAAGATATAAAAACAAGAAGTCCATATATCGATGGTGAACCATCAAACGACCCAAATAAAGCCTGATAACATATACGATTTAACAATGTATTAAACGGGAATATTTGTCGATACTGACTTGAAAAATCAAATGATTGCTGCATATACCAAGAATATTGCTTCTTACAGTATACAACAAACCGTTCAGAAAATCAACATGCTCATGTAGAATATATGAAAGCAATATTCTGCATCAAGATACATCACTTTCATAAGGTCCTATGGTAATTCCTTCTTTAGGTCATATCATACAGCTCTTAATGTTCCACAAACTGGCATAGAATCCAATTTCGGACTAAAACGCACATAAGCATTGCATGAACTTTTAAACATAATAATCTAAAAGCGGGGGCTCTCATAGACTATTTCAAAGATATTATTATCAAAAAAGAGCTTGCTCCGGAGGTTCATTATGAAACTCCGGAGCAAGCTTATGAGGATTTTTTTAACATTGAATATGGCTATCTTTTTAATTCTAAGTTTCAGAATCCCTTAATTAACTCTCCATTCTTTGGTTCAAAGCGTCCGGTGAAGAAACGCAGAACTCCAGGCTCATATACCCATTTAAGACCGCTGATGTCATGTCTCACCTGATACAACTGGATCATTGCGTCAGCAACATAGTCCAGATGTGCATATGTATAAACCCTTCTCGGAATGGTCAGACGGATTGTCTCCAGCTTCGGCACATGGTTCTCTCCTGTCTTGTTGTCTCTTCCTGCGGAGATTATGCCGCGTTCCATGGTTCTAACGCCGGAGTACTCGTAAACAGCAGCTGCCAGAGCCTGAGCCGGGAAATCCGTTTTCTGATCCAGATGGTCTAAGAATGCACGGGCATCTACGAAGATTGCATGACCACCGCTTGGCTTAACCATAGGAACTCCTGCTTCATCCAGTTTCTCGCCAAGGTAACGGATCTGATTTACGCGATGGCTGATGTAGTTGTATTCCATTGACTCTCTAAGACCAATTGCCATAGCTTCCATATCTCTTCCAGCCATTCCGCCGTAGGTAGGCATACCTTCATACTGTACGACCATTCCTGTTGCACGGATATATAAATCTTTATCATTCATGCAAAGGAATCCGCCGATATTGGTCAGACAGTCTTTCTTTCCGGACATTGTGCAGCCATCGCCGTAGGAGAACAATTCGTGGACAATTTCCTTAATGGTTTTGTCTTCATAGCCTTTTTCTCTTGTCTTGATGAAATATGCGTTTTCCACGCATCTTGTGGCATCAAACATTACCTTAATGCCATACTTATGGGCCATCTCGGATACAGCCTTTATGTTAGCCATGGAAACGGGCTGCCCGCCTGCCAGGTTTACTGTAACTGCAAGGCAGATATATGGGATCCTGTCTGCACCGACTTCGTCAATAAGAGCCTGGAACTTAACTAAGTCTACATTGCCCTTGAAGTCCAGGATTGCATTTGGATCATGGGCTTCGTCAATAACCACGTCGCGGAAGGTAGCACCATTGTGTTCCTGATGGAAGCGGGTTGTGGTGAAGTACATGTTTCCTGGCACATAGTCTCCTGGCTTAATGGTAAGAGAAGACAGTATGTTCTCTGCACCGCGTCCCTGGTGGGTAGGAACTACATATTTGAATCCAAATAATTCTTGCACAGTCTCTTCTAGATGATAAAAGTTCCTGGAGCCGCCGTAGGCTTCATCACCCAACATCAGTCCTGCCCACTGTCTGTCACTCATTGCATTTGTTCCTGAATCTGTCAGAAGGTCAATAAAACATTCTTCTGATTTTAGCAGGAAAGTATTATATCCTGCTGTCTTGATGGCTTCTTTTCTCTCTTCTTTGTTAAGGTTGCCCATAGGCTCTACCATCTTAATTTTGAAAGGTTCTGGTGCAAATCTCATCATATCCATTACTATTCCTCCTTTAAAATGTTTTTATTTTTCTTTTTAATTGAAAAATTCTTCTCATAATCGTCAAGCGATGCAATAGCCTGGCCTGACAACGGGATGATTGCCAGCATATTAAAAATGGTCATCAGCCCTACTCCGAGATCTCCTAAATCCCACACAAAGCTGTATGCAGCGATTCCGCCGATAAATAGCATCACCAGTGCGAAAATCTTATATCCTGTCTGAGCAGCCCATGTATCCTTGAAGATATAAGCCACATTGCTGCGCGCGTAGTATAGAATGCCAATAAATGTAGAAAAGCTGAACAGGAACAGGATAATTGCGATAAAAACTACTCCGAATCTACCCAAGTGATAGTTCATAGCTCCCTGCAAAAGATCCATTCCCTCTAATCCTTGGATAACCTCAGCTGGTGCCAAAAGCATCAGGAATGCGGAACAGCTGCAGATTGCCAGGGTATCGATAAAAACGCCCAGAGACTGAATCAATCCCTGGGTTACCGGGTGATCCACCTCGGCAGCCGCTGCTGCACAGGGAGCGGAGCCGCTTCCGGCTTCGTTAGAAAAAAGTCCGCGCTTTACTCCATTCATAACAACGGCTCCCAACCCTCCGCCTACCAGAGGCTTAAGTCCAAAAGCCTGAGAAAAGATGTTGCCAAACACCCCCGGAAGCTGAGTAATGTTCTTGGCAATGATGAAAAACGTAATTGCGATATAGGCACATGCCATAATTGGCACAACCCTGTCGAGTACCTTCACTGTGGCATTTTTGCGGAGCACAATACATGCGGAAACTGCAACCAGAACCACAGTAGTAGTTATCTGCGGAATACCAAATGCATTATTAAAGGCAGTAGAAACTGAGTTTCCGATTACCTGACTGATACCTGCCCAGCAAAGCAGACCTGAAAGTGCAAATGCAATTCCAAGAAATGTGCACTTACAACCCTTTATGTAATACGTGTTGCCGTCCATTGCCACGTACTCTGCTTCCTTTTGAACATCCTGTACAAAGATATCTTCATGCTTCACCTTTGTAATAAACCGGATTCTGTCCATAAAGTAGGCCGGTCCACCTCTGTATCCTCCATAGAGTGGATCCTTTTCTTTGTAAATCTGCGCCAGTGTCGATTCAATGAATGAAGTAGACGAACCTATAATAGCAGTCACCCACATCCAGAATACTGCACCCGCTCCACCAAATGAAATAGCCGCTACCACGCCTGCCAGGTTCCCCATACCCACGCGGGTGGCCGTGGCGATAATCAGTGCCTGAAGACCGGAAATTGAATTCTGATCCTCTCCTGTCTTTTTCCTTAAAGTCGCCCGAATCATTTCAGGAAAAAGCCGGAATGGCAGGAATCTCGTTTTTATAGTGAAATATAGTCCTGCGGGAATCAATAAGATTACCAGCAAGGATATGCCGAACTTGGTTTCACCATTTGAAAATTCCAGAATGAACATGTCGCCCCACAACAGGTTATTTAGTGCCATTACAATCTTTACGATATAATGCACCAGCCATTCAAATAGTTGCATTACCCCATCCTCCTTCTCATATTAAATTGTCTTTTTACCTTCTTTCCGTTCCATTGATGCATGATGTGTGATGCATCATGCATCGTTGTGTTTATTATACATTACTATGCAAATTTGTCAATATTTATTTATAATTTTTAACTATATTTATATTCCTAACGTTCTGGGAAATATATAGACAAATCAGATCAACAGTTGTCCCTTTTATTGCTTTTAAGAAAGATTTATAGTAAACTGTAAAATACAAGCAATTCAGACAATCAGGAAGGAGACGAAGATGAAGAATACTCTTGTGAAAATGACCCTAAGCGAACAGTTATACAACATTCTAAAAAATGAAATCATGAGCGGAACCATTCCTCTGGGAAGCAAAATTACAAATAGAGAACTGCAGGAGCGTTTTTTAGTTTCCTCCACACCGGTGCGAGATACTATCAACAAGCTTTATCAGGATGGCCTCGTAAAAGAGGTCACAAAAACAGGTGCCCAGGTAATCAGCTTTGACTATGGATATGCGGCAGAAATCAATGAATTCATTGCGGCTATCTCCTGTGTAGCCCTCAATATGACCATTGCCAGGGGAGCAGACAAGGAAGTGACAAAGCATCTGAAAAAATATCTGAAAAAGCAGGCAATTGCCCCGGATGACGATGCCTACTTTGAGGCAGACTTCCATTTTCACAAGTCGTTCTTTGATTTCTGCGGCAACCAGTTTCTGAAAGAAACCTACAAGAGATACAATCTTATCCGCTTCCTTCTGATAAAGTTTGCTATCCGCACAGCTGAGGACCGTTCCTGCTCTACCAAGCAGCACAGAGATATCGTCGATGCCTACAGCTCCGGAAATTTTGACCTTGCGTCCGAGCTTCTTGAGCAGCACTATATCCACGGCCTTTCACTGATCAAGGGATACAATCCATAAGAAAAGCCATAAGACTAATGACTGTATCCGTACAGAACAGCATTGATCTCATGAAGGGTTAGCCAGAATTGCACCCTTATACCTTTTAAACAGGGTTTCCACATAATAAAACCGATAAAGGAGGTAGCTGATATAATCAGCTACCTCCTTATATTTTTATTCACTTCAGGCAGCATGTCCTTATATCTGTACAGCAGCTATACTCTGTAAAAAGAACGACTATACTGATTGTTCCTACTAGATCTAACAACATCAGTGCAATGATACTAAACTAAAAAACAGCTGGCAATGCTAGATTATCCGAACCGTCAACTTATATGAGATATTATTTCTCTAAATCGAAATTCAATTAGAAAATCTCTGCCACTGAATCGTAAAATGAGAACTGTCCTGCTATCTGACTTCCGTTTGTATTTTCTAACGATAACCGCACGGCTGCAATCTCCACCAGCTTACCAGCTATTATGTGGTCCAATAGATTCCTCTATCTATGTATAACCTTGGCTCACCCACTGCAATGCTCTTATAGTGAGGCGATTTCAGTCAGTCTATCAGCAGTTCATCAACCGTGACAAAAGTATATCCCTGCTTTGTCAAAGTATCAATCACCTCGAGGGCTGCTTCCACTGAAGTCGGGTACACATCATGAAGAAGAATAATATCTCCAGGCTCCACGCGCTTTACAATATAACGCACTACCTTTTTGACGCTCTTTGTTTTCCAGTCTAGAGGGTCTAAGTTCCAAAGCACAACCGACATGTCGGTTGTACACTCCAATTCTTCATTCCAAGAACCATAAGGCGGCCGCAGATACTGAGGTCTTGTACCGGTAATCTCTTCAATCTGCCGGTTATTCTGTTCTATTTGCTGGCAAGCAGTTAACACAGATTCCTTGCTCATCTGTACATGAGTATATCCATGATTCCCGATTAAATGCCCATCCTCTTTCATCTGTTTCAAAATGGATTCTTTCCCCTCCACATTTTCTCCAAGAATAAAAAATGAGGCGTGGACCCCTCTCTTACGAAGCCCGTCAAGAAGTCTTGGCGTATAAACGGAATGAGGGCCGTCATCAAAGGTCAATGCAATCTGCTTATCTCCAGAAAACTGCCTCCTGACCTCATCTCTTGCTTCTGCATCCGCACCCACAGGAAGGAACAGGGTATTCTTTGCCTCAGTGTATGATTGGTGCATTGCTTTTATAAAAATAATATCCAATATAAGAACAACCAGTAAACAGGCTGCTTTCCATTTCATTTTCATATTCCCATAAGCCCAGCTTTCTGCCATTATTAATAAACCTATGGAGTAACAGAGAAAAATAAAACCAAAACATTTCTGCCTTTTTCTATCTTTTCCCTTATACGTTCTTATCCAGACGACTTATCCCCAATATTAAAGAGGATTTTGTATACAACCTTACAACATTGAATCAACCGTTATTAATCCGTATAAACACCGCTGCTTTCAGCGCTGAACCAGCTATACGGTCCGCCTCTTCCTGAATCCCGGATATCCGGCATCTGCAAATGCCATGGAAAGCACCTCCAGTATGATACCGTAAAATGCGAAAACAAAAAAAGGGCTGTTCTCATCTTTAAATGAGAACAGCCCTTAAAGCTTACATAGAAATCGAAGCTTTTATTAAGCCATGCAAACGTTAACTGCCTGCAGACCACGGTTTCCTTCTGTTGTTTCATAAGTTACTTTCTGGCCTTCTTCCAGAGTCTTGTAACCATCAGCAACGATGCCAGAGAAGTGTACGAAAACTTCTTCGCCTGTTGCGTCATTTACGATGAAACCATATCCCTTAGCACCATTAAACCATTTTACTGTACCGTTGTTCATAACGTGTACCTCCTATAAAATAAAAAATATTTGATATATCGCCTGAAACAAAAAATCACATATTTTTGTAAATCATCATCCGAAAATAATGACTTACAAAAATATGTGAAATCATAACTCCATTCGATAATACACGTACATTCTACCCTGAATTTACAAAATTGTCAAGACTATTCTGTTATTTTACACTAGAAAAGGACAGGGTTTTGTCCCCATTTAAAAGGTACAAACCCTGTCCAAAATAATCATAAAATAAAATTATTTTAAAGTAACTTTAGCGCCTTCAGCCTCTAAAGAAGTCTTGATCTGCTCAGCCTCTTCCTTGGAAGCGCCAGCCTTTAATACCTTAGGAGCTCCATCAACTACGTCTTTAGCTTCCTTTAAGCCTAAGCCAGTAGCTTCACGAACAACTTTGATAACTTTAACCTTGTTAGGACCAACTTCAGTTAATTCTACGTCGAATTCAGTCTTCTCTTCTTCTGCTGCTGCAGGACCTGCTGCTGCAACTACTACGCCTGCTGCTGCAGATACACCAAATTCTTCCTCACATGCCTTTACTAATTCATTTAATTCTAATACAGATAATTCTTTGATCGCTTCGATAAATTCAGCTGTTGTTAACTTTGCCATGATAATATACCTCCGTATTTAATATGTTTTTTTAAGGAAGTTCGATTCGCCTTATCGCTCACCGAACGGCTAATTTTCTAAGTCCAGGTATGCTTCGCTTACCTTTATTAAAAATTTTATGCCTCTGCTGCTTCTCCGCCCTGAGCATCTGCAATCTGCTTGAGAACGCGAGCAATGTTTGTGATAGGAGACTGGATGCTTCCAAGCAGCTTTCCAAGAAGGATATCCCTGGAAGGAATGCTGGAGATCTTCTCCATACCTTTTGCATCATAATAAGCGCCTTCTACAACGCCGCCCTTAATCTCTAAGGCCGGAGCTGTTTTTGCAAACTCAGCCAGGATTCTTGCTGGAGCTGTAGCATCTGTCTTGGAAACAGCGATAGCTGTAGGTCCTTCCAGATTAGGTTCCAGAGCCTCAAATGCTGTACCCTGAGCTGCAAAACGGATCATTGTATTCTTATATACTTTGTAGGAAACATCGGCCTCTCTTAATTTCTTACGAAGTGCTGTATCCTGAGCAACTGAGATACCACGGTAATCTACAACTACCGCTGCCTCAGCGCCATCAAGTAATTCTTTGATCTCGCTTACAACTGGCTGCTTTAATTCAACTTTTGCCATTATGGTTTACCTCCTGTTTAGTCTGAGCCTCCCGGTTGCCCGCAAGGCCCGCTCGTATAAACCGCAAAGAAAAACCCCTCCGCCGGATGGACGGAGAGGTCTACAATTCATTTACATAAAATGATTCTTGTACATTCCTCGGCAGGCGTTAACACCTTATGCCTTGCGGCACCTGCTGTCTTCGGCAGTCAATACTAGCATAGTATAACATTATTTATAATTAATGTCAACCACAAAACAAAATTAGTTCATTAATTTAGCTACGTTCAGTTTTACGCCAGGTCCCATAGTGGAAGCCAGTGTAACACTCTTTAAGTAGGCACCCTTAACTGCACTTGGTCTTGCTTTGACGATTGCATCAACAAGCGTCTGGAAGTTGTCCGCTAACTGTTCTTCTGTAAAAGAAGCTTTTCCAACTGGCACGTGGATAATATTTGTCTTATCAAGTCTGTACTCAACCTTACCAGCTTTGATATCGTTGATTGCTTTCGTTACATCCATGGTAACTGTACCAGCTTTTGGGTTAGGCATTAAGCCCTTTGGTCCCAGGACACGTCCCAGACGGCCAACAACACCCATCATATCTGGCGTAGCAACAACTACATCAAATTCCAACCAGCCTTCGTTCTGGATCTTCGGAATCAGTTCCTCAGCTCCAACAAAGTCTGCGCCTGCGGCCAGTGCTTCATCAGCCTTCGGACCCTTTGCGAAAACTAAAATACGAACAGTCTTACCTGTACCGTGGGGAAGTACAACTGCACCACGGATCTGCTGGTCAGCGTGACGTCCGTCACAACCGGTTCTGATATGAGCTTCAATGGTTTCATCAAATTTAGCACTTGCATTCTGCTTAACTAAAGAGATTGCTACTGGTGCATCGTAGAGAACAGAACGATCTACTGTTTTAGCTGCCTCTGCGTATCTTTTTCCTCTTTTCATTCTAAATAACCTCCTAGTGGTATTGTCGGGGATTTTCCCTCCCACGTTCTTAAAACTTCATTAACTGCAATATTATAAGGAAGTCCGATTCGCCTAACGGCTCGTCGAACGGCTATTCTTCTAATTTCAAGCCGTGCTTACGCCTGCTTTCATTAAGTAAAATATGCCAAGAAAATTATGCTTCAACTACTGTGATACCCATACTTCTTGCGGTACCAGCGACCATGCTCATAGCTGATTCAACAGATGCGGCATTTAAGTCAGGCATCTTCAGTTCAGCGATCTTCTGTAATTCAGCCTTAGTAATTGTAGCTACCTTTGTCTTATTAGGAACTGCAGATCCGGATTTGATCTTGCAGGCCTTCTTTAATAATACAGCAGCCGGTGGAGTCTTGGTTATGAAGCTGAAGCTTCTGTCAGCATAAACAGTGATAACAACCGGGATGATCAAGTCTCCCTGATCAGCTGTTCTTGCGTTGAATTCCTTTGTAAACTGTACGATGTTTACACCATGCTGTCCAAGTGCCGGACCTACAGGAGGAGCTGGTGTAGCCTTTCCTGCTGGAATCTGCAATTTGATATATCCTGTTACTTTCTTTGCCATAATAAGGCACCTCCTAAATAAATGTGGTATTGTCGGGGATTTCCCTCCCACGAGCTTATACACAGGTATAAGCCGCTTTTACTTGTTACATCTTCTTTACTTCGCTGAAGTTTAATTCTACCGGAGTCTCCCGGCCGAACATCTCAACGCTCATGGTGATGGTTTTCTTACTTTCGTTGATGGACTTGATGGCACCAACCGTATCTTTCCATGCACCGGAAGTTACCACGACGGTATCTCCCACTTCAAAGCCAATGATGACCTCTTCGTTCTTGAACCCAAGTTTCTCCATCTCATCTTCTGTCAGAGGAACCGGTTTTGATCCAGGGCCTACAAAGCCTGTCACTCCACGGGTATTACGCACCACATACCATGTGTCGTCATTCATGACCATGTGAATCAGTACGTAGCCGGGAAACATCTTTTTATCCGCCTTTTTCTCAACGCCATTCTTCAGTTCAATGACAGATTCAAGCGGAACCGATACTTCCAGAATCTGATCCTGTAAGTTTCTGTTTTCGATTGTTTTCTCAATGTCAACCTTTACTTTGTTCTCATAACCTGAATAGGTATGAACTACATACCAATGTGCTTCTGACATAAACTCACCTTAACCCTTACGAATTATAAGATAAAACTGAGACCAAACTTGATGATCAGATCAAGAATTCCGATAATCAGTCCTAAAGCAATCGCTGAAGAAATGACAGCGATCGTCTGTTTCGTTACGGTTTCTTTGTCAGGCCAAACGATTTTTGCAAACTCAGCTTTCAAACCCTTAAAAAAGCTCTTCTTCTGAGCACTCTCGTTGTTCACTGTATCTCCCATAATTTCACGTCCTTTACAAACTGATTACTTTGTTTCCTTGTGCATTGTATGGCTCTTACAGAATCTACAGTACTTCTTGGTTTCCATTCTGTCCGGATGAGTCTTCTTATCCTTGGTCATGTTGTAATTACGCTGTTTGCATTCTGTACATGCCAGTGTGATTTTTGTGCGCACGACTTCCACCTCCACTTAA
The DNA here is from genome assembly GCF_002797975.1 of [Clostridium] celerecrescens 18A. NCBI lineage: Bacteria > Bacillati > Bacillota > Clostridia > Lachnospirales > Lachnospiraceae > Lacrimispora > Lacrimispora celerecrescens. Next base: position 3,731,082 of record NZ_PGET01000001.1, read on the forward strand.
ATTTTCATTGTTGTGTTTTAAGTCCCTTTGTCTGCTGCAAGCAATTTTGAGCATAAAAAAAAGACCTAAGCTCTTCCATTCGCCCAATTACTATAACATACAGACCAGGATTCGTCAATCTTTTTTTCTGAAAAGCAATGATATTTACGGTATTTCGCCATTATATCATGTAGGCAAAAAAATTGCAAGTCCGGTTTGAAGGATTTAATGGATTTTTAAATCGGTTCCAGCCGGACCTGCTTCTATAATAATATGTATTCTGTAATTTTTTGCTATGGCCTTACAGGCGTTCCGTCAGGAAGCCTTGAAAAGAGCCAGCCATGATCCATATCAACCGCAGGATATTTTTCAGCCGCCTTTTCATCAAAACCAACTCCAATTCCAGGCTTGCCGTTTACGTAGGCATATCCTTCCCTGATCACCGGACAGCCTGGGAACACCTCCTGCTCCGCTTCACTGAAGCCGGAAAATTCCTGTATCCCGAAATTGTGGCTGTTTAAATCCAGATGCATCTGCACTGCCATCCCAATAGGAGATAAATCATTTGGCCCATGCCAGGCTGTCCGTACTCCATAAGCCTCACAATAATGAGCCAGCTTTCTTGCAGGGGTCAGTCCTCCGATATCACTTAAATGAACTCTCATATAATCAATCCACTGGTTCTGTACAATGGACTTCCATTCATTGGGGTTGGTAAACAGCTCTCCCATTGCCAGCGGAAGGATGGTATGGTGCCGCAAGGTCTTAAAGAACTCCACGTGCTCCGGCGCAAGAGAATCTTCCAGGAAAAACAGTTTATACTGCTCCATCTCCCTGGCAAATTCCAGAGTCTCAGCAAAGCTTAATCGCTCATGGACATCATGCATGAGCTCCACTTCCCAGCCAATATCCCTTCGGACCCGGTCAAACAGTTTATAAACGCTTTGCATGTACATTCTCGGATGGAAATACGCTCCGTCCGGTGCATTGTCAGGCTTTACGATTCTCTGTATTTTACCGTCGAAGTTACCGCCATAGGTACCCATATGGCATCTGATGTAACGGTATCCTTCCGCCATATACCCACGGATGCATTCTTCCACCTCTTCGATGGAGCTGCCATCCGCATGCCTGTAAACTGCAATTCCTTCCCGGCACTTTCCACCCAGCAGGCTGTAAAGCGGCATATTGGCACGTTTTGCCTTAATGTCCCACAACGCCTCATCCACCCCGGAAATGGCATTGTTCAAAACAGGACCATTTCTCCAGTAAGAGCTTCCCATCATGGTCTGCCAGATCCCTTCAATGTCATCCACAGGCATTCCCTTGAGCATGGGACGCAGATATTCTTCAATGGCTGTCACCACCGCCTTATGCCTCCACGTAAATGTGGCGCACCCATATCCGTACAGCTCCGGCTCCGTTGTTTCCACCTTTACCACAACCAGGTTGATATTTCTTGGAGCTGTTACAAAAACTTTAATGTCATGGATTTTTATATGATCCATTTTTAGTACCTCCGTAAGTCATATTCTCTGCATATCAGCTCTTTACAGCCCCTCCGGTCATTCCAGCAATAAAATACTTCTGGAAGCTTACAAAAAGAATTACCAAAGGAAGACTGGATATGCTGGATGCTGCCATTAGGTCATTCCATTTAATTTGATATTGGGAATTTAAGGAAATGATCCCAACAGTGAGCGTTTTTAATTCATCCTTGGATACCAGGACAGAAGAAAACATATATTCATTCCAACCGTTAAACAGTACAAACATGGCTACCGCCGCAATTCCCGGAACGATCAGCGGAAGGATAATATTCCAGAAAATCCGGAAGCTGGAAGCCCCATCCACCCGTGCCGCCTCATCAAGCTCCAGGGGAATGGTCTTAAAGTAAGATACGATCATCCATGTACTGAAGGCTATATTTGTAGCCGCATAAACGACGACCAGGCCAAATAAGGAATTGACAAGATTATATTTAGAAAGCACCGCGTAAAAAGGTACCACCAGCATGACTCCCGGAAACATCTGTGTAATAAGAAGAAAGCTCATCAGTTGTTTTCTTCCTTTAAACCGGAATCTGGTCACCCCGTATCCTGCCAGGCAGGCACAGGCCACGCAGATCACCATGGCGGAAAGGCAGACCACCAGACTATTTAAGGTCATACGTCCAAAATTATAAGTATTGAAGAATTTCCGGAAGGAATCCAGGGAAAACGGGTCCGGAATCCATTTAGGCTGTGGATAATATGTCTGCGGCTCAGTTTTAAATGCTGTGGATATCATCCATAAAACCGGGACCACGATAAAAGAGGCCATAAAAATTAATACTCCATAGGTAGCAGCCAATTTATTTTTTTTCTTTTTTGATCTACTCATTCTCCCTTGTCACCACCTTACTTACCAGACTAATCAAATAGCAAATGAAGAACACCAGGATACCCCAGGCAGACGCCTTTCCAAATCTCAAATCATTGAACGCTGTTCCATAGATGCTTAAGCTTATTAAATTGGTAGCAGTTCCCGGGCCGCCTGCTGTCATGGTGTACACCAGGGTATACTGCTTGAACCACCAGACGCAGTCCAGGATCAAAACCGTAGTCAGAATAGGCTTTAAGGATGGAACTGTTATGTATCGGAATTGTGCCAATTTGCTGGCACCATCGATTTCCGCTGCCTCATAATAATCCTTGGATATGCTCTGCAAACCTGCCAGGATCATGGTCATGACCAGGGGAAATCCCTTCCAGATGCAGACAAAGACCACTGCCGGAAAGGCCAGTTCCTTGCTGCCCAGCCACGAAATATTGGTAGATATAAGCCCAAGCCCTTTCAGCGCACTGTTCAAGATTCCGTACATGGGATTCATGATCCAGGTAAATAAAAGCGCCACAACCGCTTCCGGGAAAAACCATGGCAGCATAAATATAACCCGGAAAACAGTTCTTCCTTTAAATTCCCGGTTAAGCAAAGTTGCCAGAATAAACCCCAAAATAAAATGTCCCGCTACAACCAGAATCATAAACGTGGTTGTCAGCAGAACCGACTGGTAAAAGGCCGCCTCTTTAAATGCCGCTGCATAATATTTAAAACCTATAAAATTCCATTTCGTCACCAGGTTCGTGTTGAAAAAGCTGATATAGAACCCATAAACCATAGGATAAATGATAAGGGCAGCCAGCATGACGACAATCGGCAGAGTAAAGTAATATCCTTGCCTCTGGGACTTAACTTTTATTTTGGCAGTTCCATTTTTGTTCATGAAATTCATCTTACTCCCTTCTCAATTTTTTGAGGGAGGATGGTTCCCCCCTCATTCATAAACGATTAGTTATAATCCCCTAACAATTCATCAACATCACTTATCAGAGTTTTTACTGCTTCTTCGTTTTTCTTTTCATTGGAGAATACAGATGCGTATGCATTTCCAAGGGCGCTCTTTAAGCCGCTGACACCTGCAAACTTAACGGTTGGACGGCAGCCATCTGCGATTTGCTGTAAAAAGCCTGCGTAATCCTCTCCTGATATATAGTCTGCTTTCTGTCCCTCAGCTGTTGCCGGAATCTTTCCGCTGCTCTGCCAGAACTGCATGTCCTTATCGTGCTCTACAAAAAACCTCAGATAATCAATGGCTGCTGCCTTTTCTGCATCAGTTGCATAAGCGCTGACGGAATAGCCTTCGGTCCCAAGCATGGTTCCCGGATAATCACCAGGCATTTTAAAGGATCCTAAGTTTCCCTTTAAATCAGGATTGTTGGCATAAGCCACACCAAGAGCATTTGGCCCGGTAAGGAACATGCTTGTATATCCCATCGCAAAATAATTGGCGGCAGTCGGATAATCCACCTCAGTAATTCCTGTCGGTACAATGCCATCTGCATTCATGTTGGTCCATCTTGAAAATGCATCCATGAATTTCTGGTCTTCTGTAATATCAGTGATCCACTTTCCGTTCTCTTCTTTCACACATTCAATCCCGTTTGACCATAAGTATGCCATGAAACGGCTCTGACCGGAGGAGTTATTGGAGCCAACCATATCAAATCCCCATTCGTCCATCTGCCCGTCATTGTTGGTATCTTTTGTAAGGGCTTTAGCAGCAGTTGTAAACTCTTCCCATGTTTTTGGGGTCTCTAATCCGGCTTCCTTAAACCTGTCTGCACGATAGATCACGGCCAGCGGCTGAACAGCCACAGGAAAATATGACATCTCATCTCCCAGCATACAGGAGTCTACAACGCCGTTGGCAAATTTTGCTTTTAAATCCTCCGGCACAAGCCCGTTGATATCAGCTGTCAGCCCAAGGTCATGAAGAGTGGCAACTGCATCAGCTGATGTAAAGAATATGGTAGGCACATCCTTTGGTGTAGCTGCCATAGCTGACAGCTTTGTGTAGATGTCATTGGTGCTGACAGCCTGTACATCAATGATCACATTGGGATGCAGGGCCATATACTCATCTGCATATTGATAGATGTATTTTCCGTGAGGATCTTCTCCCGCATAGCCATCAAAAATGGTAAGTAAAACTGATTCCCCTTCCGTTCCTTTTTCTGCAGCACTTGTCTGTGTCTGTTCCGTCTCCTTTGCCGCCGTTGTTTCATTCTGACCCTTTCCGCTGCAGCCTGTCACCAGGGACATTGCCATTACAGCTGAAAAAAATAATGCAAGAACTCTTTTCTTCATAACTGATCCCTCCATAAATAAGTTTTACCTGTTTTTTAGCTGCTTTCATCATATCTTATTCCCCTTGTTTAATCTGTATAGATTTTAGTCAATAATCACCATTTTTTAATTACACTTTCAAAGATTTTCCTGCTCTTCTTTTTACGCAATAAAAAAAGGCTGTAATTGCTTACAGCCTTTGAGTCTCTTCCTTATTCCTTTTAAACAACTCATGAATCGCTTTCCGGTACTGCAGGGGACTTGTTTCCATAACTGCTTTAAACTGCCTCAAAAACGTATTCACACTGTCATATCCACATTTTGCAGCGACGGCAGTAACGCTCTCATTGGTGTTTTCAAGCAGCTTTGCAGCCTCGCATACTCTGACAATGTTGATATACTTTATCAGTGTCTTTCCAAAATACTTATTAAACTCCCTGCTGATGGTAGCCGGATGGAGATAAAAAAGTTCACTTAAAATCTTTAAGTCCAGATTCTCCTGATAATGCCGGTCAATATATTCCTTAATTGCAATCATTCTCAGATTCATTTCGGATAGTTCGCTTTCCGTCCGCTCCAATCCAAATGCCCGAAACAGCAATACAGTAATCTCCGTGATAATCGACCGCTCCATCATGGACCGGAACGGCTGATGAATCTCCTGTTCCTCATACAATTCCTTTATAAGGCCGGTCACACGGTTGAATATCTGTTCATCCACATGCTTATAATGCTCCTGGAACGCCTGCTGGCTGGGTGTTAAAAAAACCTTTTTTAAGTCTTCCCCAAGGTTTAAGCTTTCATAATAGGAGGGACGGACCGAAAGTCCATACCGCAGGAAGGGAAGGCCCAAAAGCCTTCTCTGATGATGCTCCTGCCCTCCGATGACCATGATGTCACCCTTCTCCAGAAGATATTTCTTACCGACTACATAGTATTCCGCAGATCCCTCTTCCACAAACAGAAACTCACTGGCTGTATGAATATGGTGCATCCCATTCTTTTCGTATTCACAGGATCTTGAGACATTGTAATTGTCTTCACTTAAGGCCCGGAAATGATCCGGTTCCCAGTAGTCATTGATCTTGATTTCCATATCCCCTCCTGCAGATGCTTAACCGGGAAAAACAACCTCCAGATACCGTTTTAAGGCATCCTGCCAGGAAGGCAGGGGAAGAAAACCGTTTTCTTCCAGCTTATCCTTATTCATACGGCTGTTGGCTGGCCGTTTTGCCTTTGCCGGATACTGATCCGAGCCGACAGGCTCCACTTTTACCTCCATACCTGCCTGTCTGAAGATTTCACAGGCAAATTCATACCAGGTGCACTCTCCTTCGTTAGTAGCATGATAACGCCCGTATTTCTCCGTCTCTATCATGTCGACCAAAAGTCGGGCCAGATCATAGGTATAGGTAGGAGAACCTGTCTGGTCGGCTACCACCGTTAATTTATCATGAGTCTTTCCCAGGTTCAGCATGGTCTTAATAAAGTTCTTTCCATTCACTCCAAACACCCAGGCGATCCTTACGATAAAATATTTTGCAAGTTTTTCTTCTACTGCCAGTTCACCCTCATATTTCGTCTGGCCGTAAACATTTAGCGGTGCCCTCTCGTCATCAGGCTCCCAAGGACGGGTTCCCTGTCCGTTAAACACATAATCCGTGCTGATGTACATCATCTTGATATCCAGTTCACGGCACACCCCGGCAATGTACTCCGTTCCCTTTGCGTTAACGTTCCGGCACAACTCCCCATGATCTTCCGCCGCATCCACAGCCGTATAGGCAGCACAGTGGATGACCGCATCAGGAGCGGCTGCCTTAATGACCCGGTTCACGCTTTCCTTATCCGTGATGTCCATCTCATCGATGTCCACACCGACCGCCTCATGCCCCCGTTTATTCAGTTCATTTACTACATCAAATCCAAGCTGGCCCTTTACGCCAGTAACAAATACTTTCATAGATGCCTCTTTTCTAAACGGAAATTTGGTTCGCCTGATGGCTCCCAATGGATAAATTTCCTGACAGAGAGCGGTACTATCCGCCTTCCATCAGGAAATCATTCAGGGAATTATAAACGCTTACCGTACATGTTATCAAAATAATTCTGATATTCCCCATTGATGATATGCTTCCACCAGTCCTCATTATCCAGGTACCACTGGATGGTCTGACGGATTCCGGTATCAAAGTTATATTTAGGCTTCCAGCCAAGTTCGGTTTCCAGCTTCTTCGGGTCAATGGCATAACGTCTGTCATGGCCAGGACGGTCTGTTACGAACTTAATTAAGCTCTCCGGTTTATCAAGAGCCTTAAGAATGGTCTTAACCACTTCTAAATTGGTGCGCTCGTTATGTCCGCCTACATTGTAGACCTCGCCTGCTTTTCCCTCGTGAATAATCAGATCAATGGCTTCACAGTGATCAGAAACATGGAGCCAGTCTCTTACATTTTCCCCTGTTCCATATACCGGAAGCTCTTCATCTGCCAGAGCACGGCTGATAATAAGAGGAATCAGCTTCTCCGGAAAATGGTACGGACCATAGTTATTGGAACATCTGGAAATTGTCACTGGAAGTCCGAACGTCCTCTGGTATGCCTGAACAAAAAGGTCTGCGCTGGCCTTTGATGAGGAGTAAGGGCTTGAGGTATGAAGCGGGGTTTCCTCTGTGAAGAATAAGTCCGGGCGGTCAAGAGGCAGATCGCCGTATACTTCATCAGTAGAAACCTGATGATAACGCTTGATTCCATAGGTGCGGCAGGCATCAAGAAGGGTCGTGGTTCCCATTACATTCGTTCTTACAAATGCCTCCGGGTCTGTAATTGAACGATCCACATGGCTCTCTGCCGCAAAGTTTACCACAACATCGGGTTTTTCCCTCTCAAAGAGATCAAAAACAAAACTTCTGTCTGCAATATCGCCTTTAATAAATTTATAATTAGGTTTATCCTCAACAGGCTTTAATGTCTCTAAATTTCCTGCATAGGTCAAAAGGTCCAGATTGATGATCTGATAATCCGGGTACTTATTCACCATATGATGTACAAAATTTCCACCGATAAAACCGGCTCCTCCGGTAACGATAATTTTCATTAATATACTCCTCCTTTTTATTGTCACAGCAAAGCCTAAAGCCTTCGCCTGTCGAATCTGGTATTCTTAACCATGTAATTTGTCAATGTATTTACCGGCAAGGACATCCATCAGATATTGTCCGTACTGGTTCTTTTTCAAAGGCTCAATGTTATCCATCAGCTGATCCTTTGTGATCCAATGGTTTAAATAAGCGATTTCCTCCAGACATGCGATTTTCCTATGCTGGTGTGTCTCCATGGTTCTGACAAAATCCGTGGCATCTGCCAGAGATTCATGAGTTCCCGTATCAAGCCAGGTAAAGCCCTGGCCTAAAAGCTCTACATCAAGTTTTCCTTTTTCTAAGTAAATGCGGTTTAAATCCGTGATTTCCAGTTCGCCCCTGGTCGATGGCTTCAAGTTCTTTGCATACTCTACAACCTTATTATCATAGAAATAAAGTCCGGTCACACAATAATTGCTCTTTGGCTTTTCCGGCTTTTCTTCAATGGATATTGCCTTTCCGTCAGAATCGAATTCCACGATTCCAAAGCGCTCAGGATCATCTACGTAGTAGCCGAATACAGTAGCTCCATCCTTTTTGTTAGCCGCATTTAACAGGCGTTTGTTAAGTCCGTGTCCTGCAAAAATATTATCTCCAAGGATCATGGCCACGCTGTCGTCTCCAATGAATTCCTCTCCAATGATAAATGCCTGTGCAAGACCATCTGGGGAAGGCTGTACTGCGTAAGACAAGCGGATGCCAAACTGTCCTCCGTCTCCTAAAAGCGCTTCAAAACGTGGCGTATCATCAGGCGTAGAGATGATCAGGATATCCCGGATTCCTGCGTTCATTAGAACGGACAGGGGATAATATATCATCGGCTTGTCGTAAATAGGCAGTAACTGTTTGGAAGTTACCATAGTCAGCGGGTAAAGTCTGGTGCCGGAACCTCCGGCAAGTATAATTCCCTTCATTTCTTTCTCCTCCGTATCTATTTGTGATACCATCATACAGGGTGACGTAAGGTTACTGTCAAGTCCTTTTCCATTAATTTTTCTTTACTTTCTGCAGATAAAAACCCCGGCCCGTTTTGTAATATGGATAAAACCCTTCTTTTCCATCTTTTTCTTCAAAAATTCCCGGAATTCCTCATAACGGTCACTTAAATACTCCTGTTGGTTTCCATGACAGGATAGTATGTACTCCATAAGTGCACCAGGATCACTGACTTCCAGGTAATCCTTATACTCCCTCTTTTCCACAGAATGAAAATGCTCTTTCAAGATCTCCTCGCCATTCTCAAGCCCAAAGACATCATACAGATTTACTTCGGATAGAGTAATTCTGGAATCGAATTCTTTAACCAACTGACTGATCTCCTTCATATGATCCGAACCGTAAGTGCTGCAGTAAAAAACGCCCTCTGGTTTTAGGACTCTATGCACCTGATCTAATGCCCCATCTAAATTCGATAAGTAAAACAGAACATGATTGGCGGTCACAATATGAAAGCTGCTATCAGGCTTTGGGATCTGACGGCAGTCAAACACTTCAAAGGAAAAGGAGCCGGGAACTTCTTTTAAACCTTCTTCTACATCCCGGATCATCCCTTCTGAAAGGTCAGACAGGCAGATTTTCGTATCCGCCGGCAGTTTGTTTTTGTTTGCACGCCACAGTTCCCCATTGCCGCATCCCAGCTCCAGAACGTTTTTTCCATCCAAAGGCTCCATAAGATCATACAGCCACTGAAACCATCCCATAGGATTCTTTGTATATTTTTTGTGAAGCCCGATCCGAATGTTTATGTTGGCCGCATCCTTATACTGCTCCACAAGGGACCGTTCCATATTGGTAATATGGATTAAGTGAAGAATTTTATTCCAGTCCACAGACTGATTATCCGTCACAAGCTTTGACGTTTCCGTAAGGGTCTGCTCCACAAGCTTTAAGTGTTCGATCCTCTTTCTGATGAGATTCAATTGAAGCCGAAGAGAGCCTTCCACATAATCATTGTCATTGTCATTGATGGTAATGGAGCGGATTTCATCTAAGGAAAAGCCCAGGTATTTTAAAGAAAGAATTTTCTGAAGCTTAGCGAAATCAGAATCCGTATAGAGCCGGTATCCTCCCTCACTCATTCCGGAAGGTTTTAATAGTCCCTGCTTATCGTAATACCGAACGGTGCGAATGGAAACATTAGCCTTTTTGGCGAACTGGCCTGAGGTATAATATGGGTTCACCGGTATGGCACCTCCTTTTTCCTGAATTATCATATATGTATTATATAGGGTGACGTATGGTCATGGTCAAGGGGATTTTTAAAGATCGTGTAAAAATACTCGAAACCTGTTCCATTCTTGTTGCTATAGTTGATTACATATAAAGAAAGAACGTGTGCAAGTCTTATGATCTGACCTTCACACGTTCTTTCTTAATCCCGTCTATTATTATTCTCCATAGTTTCCGTAATACTTCCCATAATATTTCCCGTAATAATTTCCGTAATAAGCATCATGCTCCATATCTATCTTATTTAATACCACTCCTAAAATACGGCATTCACTTTTTTCCAGCTGCTCTTTTACTCTTTGCAGCATTTTATAACTTATCACAGCGCTTTCCACGACAATGATCGCACCATCCACATATCTTGCAATTAGGGCCGCATCGATTACACTTCCAAGAGGAGGAGCATCGACAATGATGTAGTCATAATTATCCCTTTGTTCTTCCAGAAGTTTCGCAAACAAGGGCCCTCCAAGAAGTTCCGTTGGGTTAGGAGAAACAGGTCCTGCAAGGATTATATCCATATTCTTGATATCTGTCTGGCAGATCACCTCTTCCATCGATCTCTGACCTGTCATATAATGGGTCAGTCCATATGTATTACCATCTACCTTATAGCGGCCTGCAATAACAGATTTTCTGATATCAGCATCTACAAATAATACCCGGTTATCCGCCGCCGCAAAAGAGCTGGCAAGCTGAAATGAAATAGAGGTTTTTCCTTCATTGGGAGTGGAACTGGTAAGGGTCAATACTTTTATATCCTTACCTGAAAACAGAATGTTAGTTCTTAATGTTTTAAACGCTTCATTTGCTTTAAAATCAAGCTTATCCTTTCTGCGGAATGAAACCTTTCTCATTGCACCATTCCTCCTCTCCCAGAGTTCCTCTTTCGTCTTTTCTTCTGCATGGAACCATTCTCTTCAAACAATGGAATAGCAGCCAATGTGTTCAGCCCCAGGTACTTTTCTACATCCTCGGGAGTTTTAACCGTATCATTCATAATAAATAACACCAGTATAATTAACGCAGAGAGAAAGACACCTACAAAGCCGCCTAATAAAGAACTTTTTGTAACACTTGGCCTGGTTTTTTCAGTTGGCAGATATCCTTCCTCCACGATATTCGGCGGAACGGAATCCATGATTTGTGCCATTCTGGCAGATGCTACCTTTGCTACATCATCCGCTATGCTTTTGGCCATATAAGGATCTGAATCCTCTACTGATATAGTAAGAATCCTGGTATCTGTAGGGTTTTCCACCTTGATTTTTTTCACAAGCTGTTCATGAGACATATTTAAATCCAGATCTGAAATGACCTGGTTGGTCACAGGCCTGCTGGTCACCAGCACCTTATAATCCTTAGTAAGCTGAGTTCCCAGCTGCAGATCCGTCAGAGAAGTCAGTGTTGTAGTTTTATTGACTATATAGAGCATGGTAGAAGAGGTGAAAACCGGCTCCAAAACCATTGCTGCAAATAAGCCGAAGGAGACTGCCCCTAAAATACCCGTCAATAAAACAATCCATATTTTCCGTTTTAAAACATAAAATAACTCAATTAAATCTATCTCAATCTCATCGTCCTGATTGGTTCCCATAACTTTCTCCTCAGTTAAATAATGATATCATTCAACACGGCAATTCCATTCTGGTACAAGATCTTTTGCCCTAACCGGGAATCGCAATTGTGTATCACCCATTCGGCACCCTTCTTTATATCCGGCTGCCGGTACATCATGCCATGACTGTCTGTAGCAAGGAAATGAACCAGACCTGACTTGCATAGCTTCTTTATGTAAGCTGCCTTTTTATTTAACATACTTCCCTTTAAACTGGAAGCATTTACCTGGAAGTATGCTCCTGATTCCTGCAGATCACGAATCCGCTCCATCCTTTTATACAGGCAAAGATAGCGCTCAATGTGAGCCAGAATCGGAATATATCCCTTTGCAGATAATTTTCTCACTGCACGGTATAGTTCCTCATATGGAACAGTAGGCAAAAATTCAACCAGAATATAACTTGATCCAGACATAGTCCAAATATCTCCGGCTTCCAGCCGCTCTGCAAGACTCTCTGAATACATCAGCTCACACCCTAAATAAAGCTCCATATCTTGGCCAAAGTCTGTCTTTTTTAATCGGTTCTTCAATTCATCAAATGATGCCTTTATGTCTTCTGCTTTCTGTGAAGTTAAATTCGCCGTCACATGAGGGGTACAGATTATCCGTCTGACATTTTGATTGTACTCTTCCTTCAAAGCAGCCAGGCTTTCTCCTATATCCTTTGCACCGTCGTCAACCCCAGGTATCAAATGACAATGTATATCAAAATAATTAATCTGCTCCAAGCTATCTGCCTTCCTTCCATGCCTTTACAGCAGCAAGAACCATCCAAGCCAACAGTACTCCAATCCCACAAGTAACTGCACCGGCCCTCCATATTCCACTTTTGTAAATTTCAAAAAATGAATTCATATAAGGAGGATTGACTTCTCCCCAACGAGCTGAAATAACCATATTGCTTCCAGTAAACACCAAAAACCCAAGGATACTTCCGAGCATCAACCCCTTTGCTCCCAGAGAAAAGCCCCGGTATTTGTAATGATGAAGAAAAACAAGGATTCCCTGTGCTGCTGCCATTAAAAGTAATGAGATAGGCAAAATAAGAACGGCTGTCTTTGTATAATCTGCCTTCAGCTGTGACCACCACGAGACAAACGGCCATTTCAATAAAGCCGTGTATTTCTCGTCAAGGCGATCCATAAGAAGAACAAGCCCAGCATCCGCTTCTTTTGTCATAGTCACAGACTGCCCTTTTAAATATTCCTCGATATCAGCTTTCAAAGGTTCAATCAAAATAGACGTATCAGCTTTATAGATTCCCTTATTCAAATCATTTTCCACCTGCTGCCTGGCTGCTATAACCACCTTTTCGTAGGTCAGAGATTGGTCCATAACGCTATTCGGGATATTTAAAAGAGAAAATGATATGGAAGTATCCTTCTTAAGTTCATTATAGACAAACGTATAATACCCTGTATCCGCTAATTTACTGAGAATAGCATTTTTCTGAAATGCTCCAAACCAGGCTCCGCCTATTAGGCATAATATTAAAGACAGAGCCGCGATGGCAGCTGTCAGAATATATTTTAAAATCCTGCGCAGCTTACGGTGACTGTGGCTGATTAATAATTTCTTATGTAATGATACAACAAGTACCAGCGCGATTGCAAATGCAGCTGCTGCTACGCAGCCCCACATGATTCCGTATCGGACCTTAAGTTGCTGCATCCTTGCATCTGTATCTTTATTTAAATATTCATAAGTCTGGGGAGGTGCCTTGTCTACAAGTTCAAGAATGGATATTACAGAGGAATTCTTCTCTGTTTCCGGCTCTTTTTTATTTTCTTGTTGTAATGTGCCAGATTCGCCTTCCGATTCGGCCTTTGAGCCTTCGCTTTCTTGTATTCCTGCAGTTTCTGGTTCCTTTTGACTTTCTTCTGATATTTGTTTTTCAGGTTTCTTTGTAGGCGTACTGCTTTCCTGCTGTCCTGCTTTACCTTCGGTAGGAGGCTGCGAAGGTTCTGCTTCCGGAGCGGTAGTTCTTCCTATTTCTACTAAATAACCGCTTTCCACTCCGGTCTGTACATTGGCATATATTTCTGAAATTGCTGCCTGGGCTTGTTCCGCAGTTAATTCTACATCATCCTGAGCCAGATAGTTTGTTACCGAATTAATATATTCCGGTTTGACCGCATAAATAATTCCGTCTTTCTCAAATTGTCCACTTACTGCGGATATGACAGACTGCTCGTTTGCATTAACGGATCCTGCATACGCAGTCTGGGCTATGCCGGCACTTATGATAAATGCTATTCCACCAATTATCCATCTTTTATATAATCTCATGCCGCTCTCCATATTTAAAATAGGGCGGTTCCTATGAGAGCCACCCTATCTAGATACCTTTATGTAGATTTATTTGATATCAAGAGTATATTTCATACCGTCGTTATCGTTTGCTGCATATACTCTTATGCCCATATTCTTCAGGATTGCAAGAGCATCCTCAACTGTTTCACCAGCATAATTTTGGGCGTAGGATTCGAACTCGCCCGCATTATCTTTAGTAAACTCTCTAGTTCCTACTTTGACTTTCGTTACGTCTTCACCGTTCAGAATATCATTTAAAGCACCCTGCACATCACTAATAAGGCTGTCAGCATTTAACTCAGGATCTAAATCAGCTAGGGTAAATGTAATTGTAGTTCCCTTTACATCAACACCACTTTTAGCTGCATTTTCAAACGCATTGGCAACTGCGTCTTTAGCAGCAGTCTGAGCATCCTTTGGTGGAGTCGTTGTATTACTGGTTCTAGAACTGGAATGACCGCCTCCGCCGCCAAATTTAGCCTGGTTCCCGTTACCTCCAAAAGTCTGAGAAGAACCTACAGACGGTTTTCCGTTTGTTGTTCCATATTCGGTGAAGTTATATTCTACTGTCCCGATTTTCATATCACCAGAAAAAAGTGAGCCGTCTGCATTCATGTAATACACTTTGTCATCGACTTTGATCAGACCTGTCTGCATAATTCCATTGTATGCAAAGAAATACCACTTACCATCGGTATCCTTTAACCAGCCCTTCTGTGCATTGCCATTGGCATCAAAATGATACCACTTGCCATCCTCCTGAAACCACTTGTTTGCCTGCCAGCTTCCATCCTGGTTCTGATATCTCCATTCGGAACCAGACTGTACCCATGCTGCAGATGCTGGCAATGCACTGCCAACAGTGATTGCTGCGGCTAATGCTGCTACCATTAGCTTTTTCATCTTCATAATGTTTCTCCTTTCAATATCCTACCTTCAATTTTGTTACAAATTAAATTGATGTGTATATTTTAACTCTATTTATGTAAAAATGCAAGGTTTATACGTTTATAACCTCTGTTTATTGTATGTTTTAAGCATTTTTTATCGATAACGCTGATTTTGCTTCATTTTTTTCACAGTCTTTTAGTGTATATTTGTATATAAAATACATCTAACTTAAATAAAAGTTTAAATTCAAAATAAAAACAAAGAAGCAGTCAGTAGAAAATCAACTATTTTCTTTACATTTCTTTACATTTCCATATATAGTTTGTTTCTTTGTAACTATTATTTATAATAATCATAACTTTTTCTCTTTAAGATATTTACTGAATCTGCATAAAAGTTTCACGGATACATAGAATAAATATCCTATCACTGTTCCCATAACATTCACTACAACATCGTCTACCTGCATATGACCACGTTGGGAGAGAAATTGAGCATACTCAAGACTAACCGAAAAGAAAAATCCCAACGGAATACAGCAGAAAATATTTTGCGCAGGTTTAAGAACGCTTGGAAGAAGAACTCCGAATGGGATCATCATCAAAATATTTTCAATAACATAAGCCTTACTACGAACACTACCTTGCCACGTTTCTCCCAAAATCAAGCTAACCGTATTTCTTGAGCCTGGAAGGCGGGAAAAATAGGACTGTTGAAGCAATGTATATATGTATGCTATAAATAACCCCAAGCAAATTACCTTTATTGGAAATATGAGCAGACTTTTTCTGAACTGGTACCATAATTCGTTTATTAGTATAAGAACCACAATCAGTATTGCACCATATAACAGCCCTTTTGGTAAGTATAAAAGCGGTTCTATTATATCTTGTGCTATAATTTTATATAATATTTTATTTATCATTGTTTTATTCTTAACCGTCAAGTATGTTCTTTTATGGTCTTTCCCCTTTGTTTGTATTATAATGCAGATTCTAGGTATGTCAAGAAGAGCAGCCTTCTGACAATCCGGAAAACTTAATAATCAAGACAGTCCATTCAGAATCTGGATGTGTACTATTTATCTAAACTACAGTTTTCTTTAAAATCGTTCTTTATAATAGCTGCCAAGTTGTCAATCTCCTTACGGAGATCGGTATAGTCACACCAGGCACAGAAATGTTTAAATCCTGTAGATTCCCTAAGCATGGTTATTACCTTACAGACCATTGCCAGTAATTCTTTCGGGGTGTTTTCATTAATGGAGATAAGATGGTAAGCTGAGTAGCAAAGTTTTACGCAGCCGCCTCATTCAGCTCGGAATTCTCATTTACTGGCAGAGGTCCAGGAACCAGAGCTTTCAACCCCGCTGGGGCATTCTTTTCTCAACGGGTCAGCCAATTCTCACTTTTCATGGACCATCACACCTTCGTAAAATTGCACTTATCTTTTTACCACCTTAATTGGACATACTTTCAAGCACATATAACACCTTATGCATTTTGCTTCATCCACCTGAGGATACTCAAATCCCTCCTCATCTTCTACCATAGATATAGCAGATTTTGGGCAGATGTCT